>NZ_JAWDIV010000024.1:0-120657 GCF_032464655.1 Rhizobium sp. 25PS6 | reverse complement strand
AGTTAAGCGCCTGTTTCGTTGATAACTCCGAATGCAGGCGCTTTCTTCCTCACTTTCCCTCCCGCTTTTGAAATGCGCCTGGAGCGCAAAGCATATGCGATCAAAACTGATGGCAGCGGACGTCAGCGTTTCGTTTTTTTGGGGTATGGACGGGACCGAAGGGGCAACGGAACATTCCCGTTGGTGCATCGAACCACATTTGAGAAAGCAGTCGATATAGGAAAAATATGACACTAAGGTTTTGCGGTCGCCCCGATGATCGACGGGTCGGATCGGCCAAGCAACTATCGCCCTCAGAGCGCGTGTCGTACCTCTCGTCGTACCGTGGTTATTGCGCCTCCCTCACCTAGCCCTAAATCGGCACCCCCTAATCCTTGCGAAAATTCACGAGGCGCATAAATTCAATCTATCAGATGGCTTTTGCTGGTGACCACGGATGTACTGGCACTGTGCTGACGCAATCAAAGAAGGGTCGGCGCGAGCATTCGCCCGACCTTTCTTGTTCTCCAAGACCGTTCTGTCGCTACTACCGGCTAAAAATCGAAATACACGGTCACACCTGACCGACGACGATACGGGTAATGGTCGCGATAGCCGTAATAGTCGCGACTGCCGTAATACCGCGGACGATAGCACGAGCCGTAATACCGGCAGTCGCGGTAAGCGTACCGGTGTTTCTTCCAGTGGCCATACGCATGTCCATTACCGTGGCGACGGTGTTTGACCTGCTCGACGTCGAGGGTGTGCATATGTACTGCATTCGGCACAACGATCGGCGCGGCGTTTAGCGGCAGGGCGAAAGATGCAGACAAGACCATGACTGCAAGTGAGGAAAAAAGCATCTTCATCGGCGCATCCTTTCAGGCTGCGATTCTGGGTTAATGAGGATTAACCTCCGATGAACGGCTGCAGCATCTACGACAGGTAGGCATTCGCTGGCCAACCAACCGCCGGAGGTGTACAGCAAAGACCATGGCTCTCGATCCCGAAAAAGCATTTTTAGATTACAGTGCGGCGGACTGCAGCGTGCAGTTCTGGACCGCCAAGGCACCGGCCGTGCAATTCACATCTTTGGAAGCCGCGGTCAGGTTCGCAAAAGACCATGGCGGCAGGTGGGAAGAGATTGAGATCACAGTCCATCTGCCGCGCGAGGACATCGCGTTCGCCACCGGGAAAGTGCATCAACTCATCGACGCTTTGCCAGCTGACCTCCGGAAAAAACGGTAGCGGTGGATTGGCATTCAAATAACGACCGGCCGGCTCGCCGCTGGTGTTGGCCACGGGAGGACGAGCGAGATCGGTCTTCCGGCGCCCGCCGCATCGCGGCGGAAGGGGAAGGTTGACCGCAGCAGTGCGCAGAGACGTGCCTGACCGCTGCAGCACGTGGCGGGTCGGTGCTGCGGCGGTGTTTTTTGTCAGGCCTCGACCTCGATGACCATCATCAGGCCGCCGCCCCCTTCGCTTTCGGTATTGTTGTTGGTCGTGTGGTGCCCGATGTGGCAGTGAATGAGCCATTTGCCGGGATTGAGCGCCGTCCAGATAACGTCGTAGCGCTGTCCTGGGCCGACATTGACGGTGTCGGCCTCAAAGCGCGCTGTTGGCGAGAGGTTGATGCCGTCACGGGCAACGACGGTGAACGGTCCACCATGAATATGCATCGGATGGATGAAGCCATTGTTCGACCCGACAAAGCGCACCTTCAGGGTTTCGCCGACCTTTATTTTGATGATGTCGGTTTCGGGATAGGCACGGCCGTTGATGGTAAAGTAGTTGGGCTGCCCGCCATCCATCGGCATGGCTGGATAGGTGAGGCCCTCGCGCTTCAGCCATTCCTGCAAGAGAATGACATATTCGCGGTCTGCCATCGTGGTCGGATCGGCTTGCGCCGGATCGATCATCAGCGCGCCATAGAGGCCCAGAGCCTGCTGCCGGTCGACGTGGTCGTGCGAGTGATAGAAATATGAACCCGACTGCCCGGCAGTAAATTCGTAGACGTAGGTCTCGCCCGGATCGATCGGCGGTTGGGTGATTTCTGCCGGTCCGTCCATCTCATTGGGAAGGACCAAGCCGTGCCAATGCACTGACGTGCTTTCGGGCAAGCTGTTTTTCACGTTGATGCGGACGCGATCACCCTCATGGATCTGAAGCCGTGGACCGGGTAGCTGGCCATTGAAGGTGTAGGCGTCGACCGTGATCCCGGGCAGAATCGTCCAGCGAACGACCTTAGTCTCCATATTGAAGACCTTGACGCCATCCTCGATGCGCGGTTCGAGCACACGGTCGCCGCGCGTGTCGAGGCCATAGGTAGCAGTGATATAGCGCGGATGGATCGCCGCCATATCCAGCATTGCCTCGGCCGGCGTGTCGCGATCCATGATCATGCCCGGCGGCATGATGGCGCCCCCTACATCGCGCGCACTCAACGTCATATTGACCCAGTTGGCAGGGGCGACCATCCCGATCAGCAACAACATCAGCGAAATGCCGCCAACGGCGGCGAGTTGTGGCACAGGCGCATCCGGGACCATGTCGTGGTCGGAACCGTGGCCATCATGATGGGGAGCGCTGCCGCGACGCGGCGACCGCGGAGCTTCCATCGCCGCGTGTTGATGGTTTTGCTTCGGCTCATGCGCTGGTACGGCGGGCTCCGAACGGTTTTCGCGCGCATGCTTGGCATCATCCGAATCGCCGCGATCGGTCATCAGACCGTGCTTGAGACCACGGGCGACCATCCAGACATTGGATGGGTAGGCGAAGGCGAACCCGGCCATGACGCCCAACGACATGACACCCCAGAATAGGAATTCGGTCGGTTCCATGGCGCGCATATCGCGGCCCATCATCAGGAAGCTCATGACGGGCGCCATGCCGGCCATCATGAAATTCATGGAGATGAACTCAGGCAGGAAGGACTTTCGTACGTTTTCCCAGTAGGTGCCGCCCATCATGTTCTTCATGAAGAGGGCCTGGAAGATGAAGAGGCCGACCGCGAACCCGGCGATGTACTCGACGATCAGGTCGAGCCACATTGGCAGACCCAGTAGCGCGACGATCACCGCGGCGATGATGATACCGGTGGCATCTCCCGCCACACAGTGGATCGTGGAGCCGATGCCCTGCTTCCACAACGGTTTGACGAACTCCTCGTGCGTGCCCGGCCGTGGCTCCTTGTCGGCGAGCACATAGATCAGCAACCCGAAGGGACCGAGGTAGAGCGTGACGAGGATGAAGCCCCACTTCATCACCACCGGCTCGGGATTGTTGGCGTGCTGGTCCCAGGCAACGTACAAGGTGGACGCAAGGGCAAGTGCAAACCAAACAAGCAGAAAGTAATCAACTGGCTGAATGAGCATCGTTCCGCCTTTGATAACATTGGCACTTGATTTGGAGCGGGCGCCGCCCCCGGCAAGGGCGACGCCGTCAAGACAAACGCTTCAATTGGAAATTCGCGCCGTGTAGCCGAGGTCGTTCACGGTATCGGCAGCCGGTTCGCTCGCCCTCCGCCGTTGAGTTACTTGATCGATTTCTCAGGTCGGTGGAACGCTCCAGGAACGTTAGGCGTTCGGTCTCAACAGCAACTCACGGCATGGGGAGCGACATCATGCGCATCGTCATCGTCGGCGCTGGCATTGCAGGTTTGGCTATGGCAAGGGGTCTTCGCCTCATCGGCCACGAGGTCGAAATCTATGAACAGGCGACGGAGTTAAATCCGATCGGGGCGGGCCTGAGCCTCAGCGCCAATGCGTTGCGCGCCTTGCGCACGCTCGGTCTGTATGATGCCGTGCTCGCCGAGGCGCAGCATATTGACTGCATCGCTTTGTTGGATCACAGCGGTGACGTGCTGCAGACGACGGACCTGGCGGACTTCAGCCAGCGCTATGGCCATCTCAGCATGGTGGTGCTTCATCGCGGCGGCTTGCACCACGCTCTGTTATCGGCGGCGCCTCAATCAGCCATTCGCCTCGGCATGGAATGCGTGGGCGCACGAACGCATGAGGCCGGTGCCGTACTGAGGTTTGCAAATGGCCATACCGTCGAAGCCGACCTCGTGCTTGCCTGCGATGGCGTCCATTCCGCCATACGCAAGGCGGTATTCCGCGAAGCGCGTGAGCGTTTCGCGCGCTATACGTGCTGGCGCGCAATCTCGCCTGGAATACCGGCGGGATTTGATCCGACCCGCCTCTCGGAGAGTTGGGGTGCTGCCGGCAAACGTATCGGCCTGGCCGCCATTCCGGGCGAACGGATCTACTGGTTCGCGTGCTGCGGCGCCCGCAGAATCAAGGATCCTGACTTGGCCAAGATTGGGCTCACCGAACTCCAGGCCATGTTTGCCGAATTCCACGATCCTGTTCCGGAGGTGCTCGCCAGCACCTCTTCAGACGCCGTGATCTGGACTGACATCGAGGATCTCGACCCCATGCCGTCCTTCACGCATGGCAGAATTGTCCTGCTCGGCGATGCTGCTCATGCCGTGACGCCCGATCTCGGACAGGGCGCGGGCTTGTCGATAGAGGATGCAGCGGTACTCGCATCGCTTCTCGGCCGCCTTCCGATCGATGAGACCCTGCACGAATACGATGCCCGGCGCGTCGGTCGCGCGCATCGCCTCGCCTCCGGGTCCCGCCTCTACGCAAAGGTGGCCCAGTGGCAAAATCCACTCGTTGTTCCACTTCGCAATCGCGTGGTGAAGAGTATCCCGGAGCGCTTCCTGGACCGCCAACTCGACGCGGTCCTCGACATCGATTTCGAGCCGGTGCAGGCTGCGGCCTAAACAGATCGCACAACGGTGCGCAAGGGTATTGCGACAACGACAGGCTGGTCTAGAAGCGATCAGCCGCCCCTGAGTGTTCTGATTAAAACACCCAATATGCCCGCTTAATTCCGCTTTCACTGGAACTCTCGCAGCCGGTCGCTGTTTTGCATCCAGGCAACGGAACGGAGGATAATCATGACTTCCAAACATCCCAAGTCAACTCGCCCTACCGACGCAGATCTCGAGCGAGATCCGGGTATCGGACAATCGAAGGGGCTGCATCGTGACACGGGCGCGGACGATATTGCCGGGCAGAACACTGAAGAAGGCGATGTGGCCAACGACACCAACCGATTTGGCGGCATAAACCCCAAACAGCGCGGTCGCGCGAACAAGTAGAAAAGATCCATGACGGACGATTCCGCCATCGCGCACTGTACAACCACGAGAGCAGGCATGCTCGATAAAATCACCGGCTGGCGCGCTTATGTTGCGGGTCGCCAACCGGCGAAATAGCCCGCCGGTGCCACGCCGATTTCACGCTTCAGGAACCTGAGCGCTGAAGCGTCCGGACAGCGCATGCTTGTACCGACAAACAGACGCCGGCCTCTAGTAGCTGCATGAACGGCCGTCGCCGGGTCGGAATCCATCCGCACAGGCTGGGTTCATTGAATCGCCCGGCTGATATCCTGATGCTGAGCCATATGAATTTGGTGGTGTCGAGCAGGCCGAGGTCATGGCGGCAAGGCTGATTGCCGCGGCTGCTACAAATGCCTGAAATCTGTTCATCTATGCTTCTCCAGTTTTCGACGCGATGAGAGCCTCTCCCCTTCGGAATGCCGGGAGAAATTTTCCCAGAACTCATCTGCTCCCAGATATCTTGAGCCTCAACATATAGGCGCGCTCCTCGGTTGGCGTTAGCTCCGAACGTGCAAGATTCTCTTCGACCTTCATAGGCTCTGCAACGGCAACCGGGGCTCTCGAACTGTTTCCGTTTAAAAGCGACGGAAACTCCGCTTCGGCCACTCTTGACTCGCGAGCCGAGCGGAACATAATAGGAACATCGGCTTAGTGGCCGCCAATCTGAAAACTTGCGGTGGAAACTCTGAAGGAGAGCGAGGTCGTGCGTCCGCAGATAGCTGAAAAACTGGCAGAAGAAGCGCTGAGAGGAGAAGTCGACGCAGTTGTCGCCTTTCACGATGGGGACATCCGCTCCGCCATTACGACATTGCTGCTGGATTGCCGTCACCTGCGGCTTCAGCTTGCTCTTGCGGAAAGAGGGATGAACTGCGGCATGACACGTAGATGGACACCGACTGTCGAACGGGCATGAAACATCGCCGCAGTATTGAGCTCGCACCCCCTGATAGCCATGCAGTCGAAATCGAAAAGGAAACGCTGTCGACCCTGCCGCGGTGGTATATCATCCATGCTCGTTGCCGCAGATGCCTTCACGAAACATCTATCGACCGGCAGGAAATTGCCCGGCGCTACGGCGATGACCTGTCTCTCGCCAAGCTCGCCAGGCGCCTCAAATGTCAAGGATGCGGCAACCGGTCCGACAATGTGCTGTTACTTCAGAAGCTGCCGCGCGATTGAAGGAGATTGCGCCAGATCGTGTCGGGTTTCGGCTGAACCCGCGCGGGCAAGCCGGCCCACGTGAGCGGCTCAGCCGCTGCTGAAGCAGCCCAGCTTGGCGCACAACCCAGATAGAAGCCGCTCGGGAACAAACGCCGTGGATAAAAGTTGAGTGGCATCAACCACGTAACGTCAGTTTCTGACAGGAGGTCTCTCATGGGTCGCGGTATTCTGCTTTGGCTGCTTGGTGTTCCACTGCCGATCATCATCCTTCTTGCTCTGTTTATGCGATAGGAACAGATCATGTCGGTTTTAATGACAGGTTCCGGGGAGATTGCTACCCCGGTTGAATCCTCCAAATCCGCCATGACGTGGGGGCCGATCTTCGGGGGCGCCGCTGCGGCCATCGGAGTGACCCTCATACTTTTGCTGCTTGGATCCGGGGTCGGGTTGACGATGGTATCGCCCTGGTCGGGGCAAAGCAGTTCACTCGGCACGGTCGGGGTGACGGCGGCGATCTGGCTCGTTGTCGTGCAATGGCTGTCCTCCGGGCTCGGAGGCTATATCACCGGCCGGCTGCGCACGAAGTGGGCAGCCGTGCACACCGACGAGGTGTTCTTCCGCGATACCGCGCATGGCTTCATCAGCTGGGCGCTGGCGACGATCTTCGTTGCCGGATTTCTAGCGTCGTCGCTGACCTCGCTTGCCGGTGCGGGGGCACAAGCCGTGGGTTCGGCCGCCACCGCCGCAGGTACGGCGGCAGCGTCGACGGCATCGACCGCAGATCTGCCCACCGCCTATTTTACCGACGCTTTGCTGCGTCCTGAACAGGCCCGCGCAGGAGCAACATCCGATGATACTGCTGCAACGGCTGAGGTTTCCCGCATCCTCCTCAACGGTGCAGCCGCCGGCCAGATCCCTGATGACGACAAGGCCTATCTGGCCACCATCGTCTCTGCTCGCACCGGTCTTTCCGAGGCCGATGCACGCACCCGCGTCGACACTGTGCTGAAGCGCATCGACGACGCCAAAGTCGCCGCTCAGAAAGCTGCTGATGAGGCACGCAAGGCTGCCTCCACCACGGCATTGCTCGGCGCGTTGTCACTTCTGATCGGGGCTTTCATCGCTGCCGCCGCCGCTGCCTTTGGCGGGTCGCAACGCGACGAAGAGGAAGACCTCCTCGTCACGCCCCGGATCTAAGGCCCGGGGCTCAGGATCAACGGAAATCGGGGCGCGGGTCGAAAGGCCCCGCGCCCCATTACGTGGAGCCATCCCCGGCTCTGCCGCGGTTGGGTGATCGTGCGCTGCAAGTCTTTTTCCCCCTGGCGGTTTATTTCGCATCGGGCGGAACATGTCGCCGTTGGGGAGCTTCGGTTAGGTCAAACCTTTTCCGGAGAATGTAGATGGCCAAGAAGACCTCCCAAACCTCGCCCTCGGACAACGCGACGATCCATGATCAGAAACTGCACCGGGGTGCAGGCGGCGAGCTTCATCAGTTTGCCGAAGACGGCAAGCCGGTGCTGACCACAGCGCAGGGCGGACCCGTCTCAGACGATCAGAATACGCTTCGTCTCGGTGCCCGCGGCCCTGCCCTCATCGATGATTTCCATTTTCGCGAGAAGATCTTTCATTTCGATCACGAGCGCATCCCCGAGCGGGTCGTCCATGCGCGCGGTTACGGCGCCCATGGCTATTTCGAAACATATGAATCGCTGGCCGCCTATACCCGGGCCGATCTTTTCCAGCGGCCAGGCGAAAAGACGCCGGCCTTCGTTCGGTTTTCGACCGTCGCCGGTAGCAAGGGTTCCTTCGATCTGGCGCGCGACGTGCGTGGTTTCGCGGTCAAGATCTATACGCAGCAGGGGAATTGGGACCTCGTCGGCAACAACATCCCGGTCTTCTTCATTCAGGACGCGATCAAGTTTCCCGACGTCATCCATTCCGTAAAGCCGGAGCCCGACAAGGAATTTCCGCAGGCGCAGTCTGCTCATGACAATTTCTGGGACTTCATCAGCCTCACACCCGAAAGCATGCACATGATCATGTGGGTGATGTCGGACCGCGCCATTCCGCGGTCGTTCCGTTTCATGGAGGGTTTCGGCGTTCACACCTTCCGCTTCGTCAATGCAGCGGACGAATCGACCTTCGTCAAATTCCATTGGAAACCGAAGCTTGGCCTGCAGTCCGTCGCCTGGAACGAAGCAGTCAAGATCAATGGTGCGGATCCAGACTTCCATCGCCGCGACCTCTGGCAGTCGATCCATTCGGGAAACTTCCCCGAATGGGAACTCTGCGTGCAGCTTTTCGATCAGGATTTCGCCGATACGTTCGACTTCGACATCCTCGACCCGACAAAGATCATTCCCGAGGAGATTCTTCCGGTCAAACCGATCGGCCGTCTCGTCCTCGACCGAATGCCAGAGAACTTTTTTGCAGAGACCGAGCAGGTCGCGTTCATGACGCAGAACGTTCCCCCCGGCATCGACTTCAGCAATGATCCGCTGCTGCAGGGACGAAACTTCTCCTATCTCGATACGCAGCTGAAACGTCTGGGCGGTCCGAATTTCACCCATCTGCCGATCAACGCGCCGAAGTGTCCCTTCCACAATTTTCAGCAGGATGGCCATATGGCGATGCGCAATCCTGTCGGACGCGTCAATTACCAGCCGAATTCCTGGAATCAGGGGCCGCGGGAATCGCCGGTTCAGGGCTATCGCCACTTCCCGGCCGAAGAACAGGGTCCCAAGGTTCGGCTGCGCCCGGAAAGCTTTGCCGATCACTACAGCCAGGCCCGGCAGTTCTACATCAGCCAGACTCCGCCGGAGCAACGCCATATCGCTGCTGCGCTCATCTTCGAACTGAGCAAGGTCGAAACGCCGGTCATTCGTGAGCGTATGGTCTCGCATCTGATGAATATCGATGAGACCCTGGCCAGCAAGGTCGGTCACGCCCTCGGCTTCAAATCGATGCCGAAGCCTGCCGACGCGGCCATGCCGACGCGGCAGGATCTGGAGCCGTCGCCGGCGCTCAGCATCATAGAGCGCGGTCCGAAGCGGTTCGAAGGACGCAAGCTCGGCATTCTTGTCAGCGATGGCACCGATGCCGCCGTCTTCAAGGCGCTGCTTGCGGAGATCACGGAGCAGAAGGCAGCATTCGAAGTGATCGCGCCAAAGATCGGCGGCGTGACGCTCTCGGACGGCAACTGGATCGAGGCGCATCAGATGATCGACGGCGGACCTTCAGTACTTTACGACGCCGTCGCCCTCCTCCCCTCAGCCGAGGGAACCGCCGATCTGCTGAAGGAGGCAACGGCCCGCGATTTCGTGGCGGACGCCTTCGTACACTGCAAGTACATCGGTTATTTGGAAACAGCGTTGCCGCTGATGCAGAAGGCCGGAATTGCCGATTCACTGGATGAGGGCGTGATGGCGCTCGGAGCGGCGAAAGACGTTCCGGCTTTTATCAAGGCGCTTGGCAAACTGCGTGTCTGGGGCCGGGAGCCATCGGTCAAATTAAATTGACGTCTCGTCGCCATAACGGCACGAGCGTGGCTAGTCGTCAGAATAAAACCCGCGGAAACGCGGGTTTTATGTCGTTTGCAGCGCCCTAATTATTGAACTGAGGTGATGGAAGCTGCTCCATCTCCAGTTTTACGCGCTGTGGAGAGCCGTATGCGCTCGCACTTTCGCCAGATCTCTGATTTGGCCGTCTTATGGGCAGGCCATCGTGTGGTTCCTGTCACGCTGATCGCGTTCGCAGCCATTTGGGCGGCAGTGGGTCTCAGCTTTTCCTTCCCAAAGCAGTGGTTTTTGCTGACCAATATGGTCGGTACTCTCATCATATTTTTTATCTTGCTGCTGGTGCAGCACTCCCAAAACCGGGACATGACGGCGCTCCATGCCAAGCTCGACGAACTGATCCGGTCGAGCGAAGCAGGAAACCAATGGATTGCGGCTGAGAAGAAAGATGCCGACGCGATAGAGGGAATGCGCCAGCTACACCACGGCCAAACCTCAGAGACGTCGACCTAAAGCGCGTCGCAATCTTTCAGATTCGCTCCCCGCGCTTCAGATCTTTACTGTTACGCGTGTCGTTATCGCAAAACTGCTGCACAGTTTTGCGCGACATGTCCTAGACGGACGCTGCCTCTGCGGCAGATTTCTCATCCGCTTTGTCCTCGACGCATTCTGCTTTCTCGGCAAGGGTCTTGCTCATTTCCCTGAGTTCGCCCTCATCCAACTTTTCGATGCCGACAAACTTATTGGCCGCCTGGCTCGTCAGGATGAGTTCGTCAAGTTTGGCCTGCAGAGCCTTTCCGTCACGGTTCTGGCTGTTCTGCAACACAAATACCATCAAGAAGGTAATGATGGTGGTAGTGGTGTTGATCACAAGTTGCCAGGTCTCTGAATAGCCGAAAAAAGGGCCGGAAACCGCCCAGACAAGCACCAGCGCCAAAGCCGCGACAAAGGTGAACGGCTTTCCCGAGAGATCGGCGACGGTGGTCGCAAAGGAAGAGAAGAAGTTGGATTTGTTCGACATCTGTAAAGCCTCGTTGGGTCGCAATGCTGTCAATCGACAACATCAACTCTACATACGGGCCGAAGTTCCTCGCGCCGCCGAGGTCAATCAAGAGGTCCGACGCTCTTCCTTCGCTGCCCGCGGAGAAGATTGTCGCTGATAACCCGTACCTTCACGGATGTTCCCCCTGCCGGGCAAAAGAAATAAGATATCTGAATAGCTTAGCTGGTTCACTCAGGAGAAGTGGCCCGCCCAACCAAAAACGCGCCAGAAAACATTGTGCAGCGCAGCAACCTTTTCGTAGACTGACGCGTTTAGTTCAGCATCACCGCCGTCCCGGCTGCTGATTGGCGGAGACTTTCAATGAGATCTATGTCAGACACCCTCGCACGCCTTGCTGCGCTGCGAGGAACCCTTCGCGCCCGACCCTCGCAGGACAATCCCGATCTCGTCGCCTTGGACGCATTTGGCTCAAACCCGGGCGCTTTGGGGGGCTACATCTATTTGCCGTCGAAGCGCGGGAAAGACATGGCCCTTGTCGTTGTCCTGCACGGCTGCACCCAGACCGCCGCCGGATATGATATTGGGTCCGGGTGGTCGCGATTGGCCGAGGACTATGGCTTCGCGCTGCTGCTTCCCGAGCAACGACGGGCAAACAATCCAAACCTCTGCTTCAATTGGTTTAACCCAGAGGACATAAGCCGGGATCACGGCGAGGTCTTTTCCATTCGCCGGATGATCGCAAAGGTCGTTGCGGAACACGGTATCGACGGCAGGCGCGTGTTCGTGACCGGGCTTTCGGCCGGCGGCGCCATGGCCGCAGCCATGCTCGCCACCTATCCTGAGGTTTTTGCAGGCGGCGCAATCATCGCAGGCCTGCCATATGCAAGTGCAGCAACCATTCCCGAGGCGTTCGACCGAATGCGCGGCCATGGCAGTCCGACTGGCAAAGAGCTTGAACTGCGATTGAGAAACGCCTCAGGGCACAAAGGCCCGTGGCCGACATTATCACTCTGGCAGGGAACCGCAGACAGAACCGTCGTGCCATCCAATGCGAATGCGATCGTGGAGCAATGGAAAAATATCCACGGTGTCGACGCATCGCCGGGCCGCGTCGAAGATATCGGAAGACACCAGCGAAAGGTCTGGACCGATGCTCACGGTGTCGACGTGATCGAGCTCTATACGATTGCCGGGATGGATCACGGCACGCCGCTCGATGTCGGCACCGGCTACGGAGCAAGCGGCCCCTTCATGCTTGACGTCGGAATTTCATCGACCGTCGAAATTGCCAGGTCCTGGGGTCTGGTCCCCTCATTTGAAAAACGGCGCGATGCAAAAGCCTTTGCTTCGCAACCGGAAAACGTCGCAGGCCCATTCGGCGCGGACAGCGACCGTGGCAGCATTCAGAAAATCATTGAAGACGCCCTTCGGTCCGCCGGACTGCTGCGATAGTCGCAAGGCATACGACGGCCGTCAGAACCCGCGAGATCGGCGCTATCGGTTTTGAGACTTGGGCAGTGGTCCGTTTTGGTGGCTGAAGACGAGTTCGCTCTGGACATCTTGCTGAAACTGCAGCACCCGCTGACCGACATCGCTCTCCGGCATCCCTGCGGCCAGAAGCTGATCGGCAAGCCTGCGGCATTCGGCCTTCCAGAATTCTATCGCATCTGCGCCGTGCCGCCGGCCGAGTTCGCGAGCGCAGCGCTCGACATTGGCAGTTCCGATTCCAGCGGGAAAGGCAATAATCTTGCCTTCATTGGCGCCGGCAGGCCGGCGGGTCATTTCAGTAGCCATCGAACACAGGTTCCTTTGATCCTGTTCGTTGTCTACGGGACTATGGTTAATGCTTTCTATTGCTGCGGTAAGAAGATCAATCAGGTGGAAATTTAGCGGGCCGCAATGTCACCAGACAATCGGATGGGTTTTGCCGGTGAGCACGTTCACGAACCCCTCCGGCGCCAGCTCCGAGGGCGCGACCAGGACCCAGCGCCAAGGCGAGCAGGTCAGCGTCGCAAACGACAGGCGTTCGGGAAATCCCGGCCACCATCGAGGCGAAAAAGTCGGCTCGTACATCCAGTCGATCCCGGCGCCGGCGGCATAAAGAGCCTGCATCTCTGCATCGAGCACTTCGGCCGAACGCGCCGTCATCAGGCCGCCGACCTCGTAGTGGACGCGGGCGAGAATCTTGCCGGCGGATACCAGCACCCAGCCGCCCTGCTGCTCGTTCAAGGCATTGACTGATATCGCCATCGCCTCATCCGATGAGCCGACCGTCCAGATATTGTGCTTGTCGTGCCCGAGCGTGGAGGCGAGCGCCGTCTCCGGCGTGCGCGGCCCGGTGCCCAGCCAGAACATCCTGGAGACCTTGGCCTCCCCGGAGAACCGGTCGACAATCGAGAATTTGGTGACATTGCGCGCGGGATCCCGCTGCACGGCGCCCTCTTCCACCGGCAATTCCATGGTGATGAAGTCGTCGTGCCAGTGAAACGGCCGCAAAAGTGCAGCGTTGACGGTCGTCCGGTTCGGTGGCGCCTCGATGCGGAAATCGTCAGCCGTGACCGTCCTGTCAATTTTCACGGTGCGCGTCGCCCATTGCGGCCAGTCGATTTCAGGACGGACTCCAATGAAGGTCGCACCCTCGGACACGGGACGCCCGTCCGCCCACACTTTTTCGATCGACAGGCTGTCGACGTCGCTGAGAAGAACAATATCGGCGAAGCGGCCCGGCGCGATCGATCCGACCCAGGGCGTCAGCCGCATATGGCGTGCCGGATTGAGGGTGACGCACTGGATGGCGATCTCCGGCGCAAGGCCGTTTTCAATGGCGAGCCGGACATTGTGGTCGGTCGCGCCGATTTTCAGTGTGTCCGAGGCGCTGCGGTCGTCGGTCACCAGAGCGATCTGCGACCAGTCCGTCAGTCCCTTGTCGATCAGTCCGCGGATGACCTCCGGCAGGGAATGCGGCCTGAGCTCGATGAAAAGGCCGTGGAGGAGCTTCTGCCAGATCTCATCGAGAAACCAGCCTTCGTGATCGGAGGCGAGGCCTGCCGCGGCAAAGGCATTGATCGAGGCTATGTCGCGCAGTCCGGCACCGTGGCCTTCGACCACGCCGCGCTGCTCGAAGGTCGCGCCGATCATGCCCCACAGCCGATCGTAGGAAGGATTGCCGGGATCGGATATGGACGGCCAGTCCATGACCTCGTCGAGCCCGGCGACCATCAGGCTTTCGGAAAGGAAGGCCTTCTGCTCATCGTAGCCGAACCAGCCGCCACCCCATTCATAGGCGGTCGGCGGGACGGCGGAGCCAGGCAGCGGAAAGATTTTCATCGGCGATCCGCGCCGGCGCGCTTCCAGCCAGAATTCCAGATTGCGGGCGCCGTTGACGTTGGAAAATTCGTGGCTCGCCTCGCATGTCCAGGTCACGCCATGCGGCATCACCAAAGCCGCCTCCCATTCCGGCGTCAGATGGGAGCTTTCGATATGTTTGTGTGCCTCCCCGAAGCCCGGCACGGCCGCAAGATCCGGCTCGGAGAACCGCTCGTTCACCTCGCCTGCGTAACTGCCGGCGGGGCCGACATAGGCGATGCGGCGGCCCTTGATGACGATCTCCTGATCGTCGAGCCATGTCCTCGAATGGACATCGAGCAACCTGCCGACCCGCAACAGCCTGTCGGCGGGCCGTCGTCCGAGCGCCGTCAGCACGAGATCCTGGCGCGTCAGCACCTCGTCGGAGGCGTTGATCAGCAGATCGTCGGGAAGGGTAGTGCGCGAAGTGGCCATGAATGGAATGCCCGTGAGAAGCTGGAACCGCCGGACCGTAAAGACCACACGCCGATGTGTAAAGCGATGCTCCGGTCTTGGAAAATTCCTCGCACAAGAGCGTATTTGCTCAATTATTGAGCTTGCGGCCCGATCGATCAAAAAATAGTATCCCTCAAATCCTGGGGGTATCATCTCGATTGCCAACGCCGTTTTTCACAGAAGGACATTGCTCATGAAGGCCAGACGTTTTGCCCGAATCCTGTCTCTCGCGCTGCTTGCCGCCGTCGGCAGCACCGCTGCGGCCCATGCGCAATCAAAGACGCTGACTATCTCCTGGTGGGGCTATAACGGCGAGAAGATGAATGCGAACATCATCACGCCTTTCAAGAAGATCTGCGGCTGCGAGATCGTGTTCGAGACCGGCAACAATGCCGACCGGCTCAACAAGCTGAAACTGCGCGATGGCAAGGGCGTCGATGTCATCTATCTCACCGACAGCTTCTCGCAGCTCGGCATTGAACAGGGATTGTTCCAGGAGATCGATGCGTCGAAGATCCCCAACCTCGCGGATATCTACGAGCTGGGCAAGGCGCCTCAAGGCAAATACGGCCCCGCCTATACGATCGGTCGCGTCGGCATCGTCTATGATTCCGCCAAGGTCAATCCGCCGATCACTGCCTGGGGCGACCTGTGGCGCGACGATCTGAAAAGCTCCGTCTCCCTGCCCGGCATCACCACCACTGCCGGCCCGCTGGTCGTTCTGGAAGCCGGCAAGCATGGCGGCGCAGATGCCTATGAGGACACCGACAAGGCCTTCTCGGAAATCGAGGCGCTGAAGCCCAATGTCGTCAAGAACTACAACACCGGCTCGGAGCTGGTGAACCTGATATCAACAGGCGAAGTGCGTGTTGCGCTGGCCCAGGACTTTACCTTGGCATCGATGCAGGCGGCCGTTCCGACGATGACATGGGCCAAGCTCAAGGACGGCGATATCGCCACGCTGAACACCGTGAACATCCCGAAGGGTTCGGAAAATGTCGAACTCGCCCATCAGTTCATCAACTTCATCCTGTCCAAAGAAGTCCAGCAGGCTGAAGCCGAACAAGGCGTCGATGCGCCGATCTCGACAAAGGTCAGCCTGACGCCGGACCAGGCGAAGATCTGGACCTATGGCGCGGATATGGTGGCAGGCCTCACCCGCATCGACTATGCCAAGATGAACGCTGCCAAGGCCGACTGGATCGATCGCTGGAACGAAGTCTTCGGTCAGTAAGCTGCGCGATATCCTGGCCTGAGACCGGTTCATTGCCAGTCCTGGGCTAGACCTGGGCCAGACCTGGAAGCGCCGCACATCCGAATCCGAGATGCGGCGCTCCTGATATCCGGACATGTCACGAGTTTTAAGATGAAGCATTTTGCCAGATGGGGATTGACGATGCCGGCGACGATTGCCGTCGTTGTGCTTCTCATCGTTCCCGTCGCCATCACCATCGCTGCGACGTTTACCGAGCCGAAGGGCGTGTTTGCGCCCTATGTGACATTCTTCAGCAGCGGCTTTCGGCGGGCGGTTCTTTATCGGACGCTGGAAATCGCCCTGATTACGACAGCGATTTCACTCACCGTCGGTTTCATCACCGCCTATGTGATCGCGCAGATGCCCGGTCGCGCAAAGAGCATCATGATCGTCGCAGCGGTCTTTCCGCTGCTGACGGGTGTCGTCGTCCGATCCTTCGCATGGCTGATCATTCTCGGGAAGAACGGTATCCTGAACGCCATGCTGATCTCGACCGGCATCCTCAGTGAGCCGCTTTCGATGCTCTATACCGAAGGCTCGGTGATCGTCGCCATGGTCTATCTCTTCGTTCCCCTGATGATCCTGACACTCGTCGGCGTGCTTGAAGGCATCCCGCGCGATCTGATCGATGCCTCCGCCTCGCTCGGCGCAAGGCCGCTGATGACATTCTTTCAGGTGATCCTGCCGCTCGCGACACCCGGCCTCATCGTCGGCGCGGTCCTGGTCTTCACCGGCAGCTTCACTTCCTATGCGACACCGCAACTGCTCGGCGGAGAAAAGCAGATGATGATGGGGACCTTCCTCTATCAGCGCGCCATGGTGACTTTCGACTGGGTCGGCGCATCGACGATCGCCGCCATCATGGTGGTGCTGACGCTCAGTGTCGTCCTGATCATGAGCCGCATCGCACGCCGGCTCAATCCGATGGCGGTGTGATGGACAGGCGCGTTCACCCGATCCTCGCCGCCTTCGCGGCCTGCGTTTTCTTCTTCCTGCTCGCACCGCTCGTCATCATCATCGGTGCGGCCGTCAGCGACACGACCTATCTGACCTTCCCGCCGCAGGGCCTGACATTGCGGTGGTTCGTCAATATCTTCGAAATCGAGGCCTTCCGCACGACCGCGATCACCAGCCTGCAGGTCGCTTTTCTCGGCACGGCGCTGTCGCTGCTGATCGGCGTCCCGGCCGCCTATGCGATCAACCGCTACCGGGTGGAATTGCCGCGCTGGCTTTCCACCATTTTCGTGCTGCCGATCCTGGTGCCGGAGATCGTCTTCGGATTTTCGCTGATGAAATCCGTCACGATCGGCCTCGGGCTGCCGATCTTCATCAGCCTGCTGGTCGGCCATGCACTGCTGATCCTGCCCTATTCGGTGCGTGTCGTCGGCGCCAGCCTGGCGGCCTTCGATTTTTCCGTCGAAGAGGCGGCGATCAGCCTCGGCTGCCCGCCATTGAAGACCTTCCTGACCGTGGTCCTGCCGAATATCCGCGCCGGCGTCATTGCCGCCTTCATCCTCGCCTTCATCACCTCGATCAACGACGTGTCGGTTTCGGTCTTTCTGACCGGGCCGGGTATCTCGACGCTGCCGATCCAGATCCTTGCGCATATGGAACAGTTCTTCGATCCGACGATCGCATCGGTCTCGGTGCTGCTGATGTTCGTGACAGTCGGCGTCATGGCCGTCGTCGAGGCCACGCTCGGCCTCACCTTCCTGACAAAGTAGAAGCTCTTGACCGTATCCCTCACCATCGATTCGATCTCCGCCCATTACGGCAGCACCCAGGTGCTGAAGGACCTGTCGATCTCAGTCATGGCCGGAGAGCTGGTGTCCCTGCTCGGCTCCAGCGGCTGCGGCAAGACGACGACATTGCGCCTCGTGGCCGGCTTTTTGCAGCCGAGCAGCGGCAGCATCAAGCTCGGCGAGCGCGACCTGACCGGACTTCCCGCGCATGCGCGCGACATCGGCCTGGTTTTTCAGAACTACGCGCTTTTTCCGCATCTGAGCGTCCAGGACAATGTTGCCTTCGGCCTGAGGCAGCGTCGCGTTCCCCAGCAGGAACGGGCGAAAAGAACGATGGCCATGCTGGACCGCGTCGGCCTTTCGGCCTTCGCCGACCGCCTGCCGTCGGCCCTGTCGGGCGGCCAGAAACAGCGCGTGGCGCTCGCCCGGGCACTGGTCATTGAGCCGCCGCTTCTGATGTTCGACGAGCCGCTTTCCAACCTGGATGCAAAGCTCAGGATCGACATGCGCGTCGAAATCAGACAGCTCCAGCGCGCCAACGGCACGACGTCACTTTACGTCACCCATGACCAGGAGGAGGCATTCTCGATCTCCGACAGGGTGGCGATCATGAATGCGGGGCGCATCATGCAGCTCGACGCGCCTGAGGTGCTGTATCGCCAGCCGGCCAATGCCTTCGTCGCCCGTTTTGTGGGCTTCGAGAACCTGATCCGTATGAAGGTGGCTGAGCGCAACGGCGCGCTTGTGGTGGCCGAGACGACCGGTGGAGCGCGGCTGCAGCTGTCGCAGGAAACATTCGGGCCGATCAAGGACGACTTTGTCCTGGCCTGCCGCGCAGACGGTCTTTCTGTCAGCCGTGATGGCGATGGCATCGCGGCCGTGCTCGGCACGCGCACCTATCTCGGCCGGGCCTATCAGTACAAATGCATGACATCAGCTGGAGAGATCACCGCCAATGGGGCGTTGTCCGATCCGCTGGAAACAGGGGCATCCGCCGTGTTGACGCCTGTAGCAGAGCAATGCTGCATTCTCGATCCGGAAGATTGAAACGCTGAGGAGAGACGATGACCAGTATCATCCATCACGACATCGATGCCGTTCTTGCCTACGTGGACCGGAGCCTTGATGACAGTCTGGCGCGGCTTTTCGAGCTGATCCGCATTCCGAGCGTCTCGACCGACCCGGCCTATCGTGATCACTGCCGGGCTGCTGGCGAATGGCTGAGCCGGGATCTGGCTGCCATCGGCTTCGAAGCATCGGTGCGCAAAACGACCGGCCATCCGATGGTCGTCGCCCATGAAAAGGCGGCGTCCGGACCGCATCTGCTGTTTTACGGCCATTACGATGTCCAGCCGGTCGATCCGCTGGCGCTGTGGACGAGCGATCCGTTCGAGCCGCGCATGGAAGCCTTGCCGAATGGCGATACCGCGATCGTCGCGCGCGGCGCTTCCGACGACAAGGGGCAATTGATGACCTTCGTCGAAGCCTGCCGCGCCTGGAAGAGCGTCACGGGTAAACTGCCGGTGCAGGTGAGCGTGCTGTTCGAGGGCGAGGAAGAGGCCGGCAGCCCGAGCCTCGCACCCTTTCTGGATGCCACGGCGGACGAGTTGAAGGCCGATGCGGTTTTCGTCTGCGACACGGATATGTGGGATCGCGAAACGCCTGCCGTCACGACGATGCTGCGCGGTATCTTCAGTACGGAAATCGAAGTCACCTGCGCCGATCAAGACCTGCATTCCGGCATGTTTGGCAATGCCGCGCGCAATCCGCTGCAGGTGCTGTCAGACGTCGTTTCGAGCCTGCGGCGAGCCGATGGCGGCGTCGCGGTCGAGGGTTTTTATGATGGCGTGAAAGAGCTGCCGGACGCCATCAAGGCGCTGTGGAAAAGGCTGCCCTTCGACGAGGAGGCCTTTCTCGGTGATATCGGCCTCAGAGATCCGGCCGGCGAGGCAGGCCGTTCCGTCCTCGAACAGATCTGGGCGCGGCCGAGCTGCGAGATCAACGGCATGAGCGGCGGTTATACAGGCGAAGGCTTCAAGACGGTCATTCCGGCGAATGCAAGCGCCAAGATTTCCTTTCGCCTGGTTGAAGGACAGGATCCTCAGGCGATCCGCGATGCCTTCCAGCGGCACGTGCGCGCACGTATCCCTCAGGATTGTTCGGTTAGCTTCAAGGATTACGGGCTTTCGCCGGCAACCGTCATGCCGATCGACAGTCCGTTTCTCACCAGAACGCTTCAGGCGCTTTCGACGGAATGGCAATGCGAAGCGGCCCTTGCCGGCACGGGAGGCTCGATCCCCATCATCGGCGAATTCAAACGCCGGCTCGGATGCGATGCCCTCCTGGTCGGCTTCGCCCGCTTTGACAACCGCGTCCACAGCCCGAACGAAAAATACGATCTCTCCAGCTTTCATAAAGGCATACGATCCTGGGTCCGCATCCTGGCCGCCCTCGCCGACTGACGCGAATGTACCGCGCCGCGTAGCTTTTCGGGAGCAGCAAAGGACGCTGTAACACTTTGAATTGCTGCATTATGCAGTAGGCTATGGTGCAGCAAGCGCAAAGCGCCCCACATCACCATCGACACCGAGGCAGCAGAGACCACCGATGACGATAACCGCTCCCCGCGATTTCCTGAAAGGCCTGTTTGACGCGGCGGTTCGCGCCGCCGATCCGCTGACCGGCATCAAGGCGCGTCTGCCTGAAAGGCCGAAGGGAAGGACCGTGGTGATCGGCGCCGGCAAGGGCGCGGCGCAGATGGCGCGGGCGCTCGAAAGCGTCTGGGACAGACCGCTCGAAGGTGTGGTGGTCACCCGTTACGGCTATGGCTGCGAGACACGCGGCATCGAAATCCTCGAGGCAGCGCATCCGGTGCCGGATGTGGCTGGCCTTGCCGCCGCAAAGCGGCTGACGGAGACGGTGAACGGGCTGACGGAAGACGATCTGGTGATCGCGCTGATCTGCGGCGGCGGCTCGGCGCTGCTGCCCGCCCCGCCGGACGGGCTGACCCTCGAAGACGAGATTGCGCTCAACGAAATGCTGCTTGCCTCGGGCGCGCCGATTTCGGCGATGAATGTCGTGCGCAAGCATCTCTCCACCATCAAGGGCGGCAGACTTGCAGCAGCGACCAAAGCGAGGGTCATCAGCCTGATCGTCTCCGACATTCCCGGCGACAACCCGGCTCATGTCGCCTCCGGACCGACGGTGCCTGATGGTTCGACACGGCACGATGCGCTCGACATCATCAGGCAATACGGATTGCAGCTGCCGCAGGCAGCACTCGACCATCTGAACTCGCCGAAAGCCGATGCACCGCGGCCGGACGATCCGGTGTTTTTGCGGCACGCGCATCACATCATCGCCTCCGCCGGCGTTTCGCTGGAGGCAGCTGCCGCCCTGGCAAAATCGCAGGGGATCGAGCCGGCTATCCTTTCAGATGCGATCGAGGGGGAATCGCGTGACGTGGCGCTGGTGCATGCGGCGATCGCCCGCGAGGTGTTGGGCCGGAACAGGCCGTTTTCCAAGCCGGTCGTCATCCTTTCCGGCGGCGAGACGACGGTGACGCTGAGAGCCAAGGGTGGCAAGGGCGGACGCAATGGCGAATTCGCGCTCGCCATGGCGCTTGCGATCGACGGACAGGAGGGCATTCATGTCCTCGCCGCCGACACCGACGGGATCGACGGTTCGGAGGATAATGCCGGCGCCTTTGCCGATGGCGGCACGGTGAGGCGCCTGCACGCCGCCGGGCTCGATCCGCGCCGGCTGCTCGACGGCAATAACAGCTATTCGGGCTTTGCGGCCACCAGCGATCTCTTCGAAACCGGCCCGACCGGAACCAACGTCAATGATTTCAGGGCGATCCTGATCCGTTAGAGCAATTTCAGGAAAAGTGCGAAGCGGTTTTCCGTCCGGAATTGCGTAAAACAAAAGCAGCCGGCCGCCGGCGGCGCTGGCGGATCAGGTCTCGATCCGCCCCTGCTCGACCAGCCAACCCACCGATTCCTGCACCGCCTGCAGGGAGGTGTATCTCGGAGTGTAACCCAGCAGGCGTCCGGCTTTTGCGATCGAACAATTCGGGCTGCGGGCAATATGTTCCCAGGTCGCCTTCGCATCGTCAGCCGTCTGACTTTCGGCCCAGGCGTCGAATGGGGCGAAGCTGAGCTTCGGCTCGTGCCCGAACCAGCGAGACATGGATTCGGCATAACCGCGAAGGGTCAATGCCTGCTCCGAAACCGCGTGGAAACTTTCACCGGTAGACGCATTCCGGTTGGCGATCACATCCATGAACATCGCCGCCACGTCATCGGCATGGACGTGATGAACGGTCTCCAAGCCGAAATGGGGCAGCGCCAGGGTCTCTCCGCGGGCAAGTGTTGAAAAGACCTGCAGGTTGAAATTGCCGGCCGGATTGAGCGGCGTCCAGCCGGGACCGACAATGTGCCCGGGATGGATGATGGTTGCCGGAAATCCGCGAAGCCTTGCCTGCTGCTGCAGATAGGTTTCGATCGCCGCCTTCTGCGTGCCATAGTCGCCGAAGGGAAATTTCGGCGTCTCCTCCAGCGTGGGTACGACCGTCGAATGGCCATGCGTCCAGATCGTGCCGGTATGCAGGAAGTGACCGACATGCCCTGACAGCGCCGTCACCAGATGCTCGGCACTTTCCAGCGTGAAGCAGATCATGTCGATGACGATGTCGGCTTTCAATGCACGTACGGCCGGGCCGAAATCACCCGTCAGTTCCATGGCTGCCCGATCCATCTGACGCTGATCGACGGCAGCCCAGGCGTGGTTTGCCGTATAGGGCTTTGCCGTGCCGCGGCTGATCGTGACGACGTCGTGACCGGCTTCCACCAGACGGGGAACGAGATAGGTTCCGACATGGCCCGTTGCTCCGATTACCAAAACCCGCATCGTCGTTCCTCCCTTGGCATTTCCGTGTTGAATATGCCGCGCTCAGGTGATCCTGCAAGCAGACTTTTCGTGATCAAGTCGGCTCAACCAGGCCCGCTATCGATTCTTGAAAACAAGACAGGTGCCGCCGTGTTTGCGGATCTGGTTGCAGAGGTCGTTGGCTTCCATGCGCGTCTGCCGGCCGATGCGGACAGCATAACGCGGCCGAAAACCGAAGCTGCGATCGCGCTGGCGCAGGATCAGCGGCTGCTCCGCATTCAGGGGCGCGGGCAGATCCTGCATAGCATCGAGAAACATGCGCCGGGCGACCGCGACATTCGCATTCGCCGCAAGCTGGACGCCCCAGGGCGCCCATTCACCCTCCTGACGCCAGGGCGTGTCCTTCAACGTCCGTCTCTCCGCAAGCGCCACGCAACCATCGAGGAAGGACTTGTCCTTGTCGAGCGGGGCGGCCGCATCTTCCGGTGGGTTATCCTTCCATTCCTCGACTGTATGCGCGGTGATCGCCATGACGTAGCTACGTGTCTCGTAAAGTAATCTTCCTGACGCAAGGTAAGTCGCAAGGCCGTTTTCACCGGCATTATAGGCGGCGGCGGCAAGGCCGAGATTGCCGAAACGATTGCGCAATTCGTCGAGATACTGCGCCGATTTCCGCAGCGCTTCCAACACCTGGTAGCTGTCTTCGAGACCGCGCAGTTTCGCCGTTCCGGGCATGAACTGCGCAATCCCCTGCGCTCCCTTGAAGCTGACTGCATCAGGGCGAAAGGTGCTCTCTCGCCAGATGAGACGGGCGAAATAATCCGCTGGCAATTGATTGGCGCTGGCGAAATGCTCGATCGCGACGCAAAGGTCGTAGTTGAAACTGTCTTTCCGGATGCAGAGCGTCTCACCCGATCCCGCCGCCGAAGGTCCCGAATACAAGCAGGCCGGCGGCCCGGCGCTCCCCTCAGGCTGGGCCTTTACTGTATCCACGGCGGGAAACAGAAGACCGAGCGAAAGCATGGCCTTCACCGATCTCCTCCCCATGTCGGACTGACGCTTCCGGCCTATCATCGGATCTCAGCAGGTTCGAACTTCCATCTCGACGCTCGATTCTAGATACCATCGATCAAAGCGCGACGCTTCCCCATTCCATATCTGCACCCGAATTGGCGCCAGGAACGCTCACAGGTTTTTAATTTCGCCATCGATTTTGGAACAAACATATTCGGCCTGCCATGGTCGCAGCGCTATTCTGCTCATCAGGAATGCTTAAGCGAATGAGGATAAGCAGATGATTGATCTCCACTACTGGCCGACGCCGAACGGCAAGAAGGTTTCGATCTTCCTGGAGGAAACGGGCACGCCCTATCAGCTGGTGCCGGTCAATATCGGCCGGGGCGACCAGTTCAAGCCTGATTACCTCAGACTCAATCCCAATCACCGCATGCCTGCCATCGTCGACCACGAACCTGCCGATGGCGGCGGTCCGTTGAGCGTCTTCGAATCCGGCGCGATCCTCTTCTACCTCGCCGAGAAGACCGGCAAATTCTGGCCGCAGGATCTGCGCGGCAAATACGAGGTCACGCAATGGGTGATCTGGCAGATGGCGAACCAGGGGCCGAAACTCGGCGAAGCCGGTCATTTCCGTCGCCTTGGCGATCGCGAAGGCGACCAGTCCTATGCGGTGCGGCGCTTCACCGACGAAGCCAACCGCCTTTACGGCGTTCTCAACATGCGGCTACGCGACCGGCGCTATCTTGCCGGCGACGAATTCACCATCGCCGACATCGTCAGCTATCCCTGGACCGTCAACTGGCAGGCACAGGGTCAGGACATCAACGAGTTCAAACATTTCAAGCGATGGTTCGAGGAGGTCGGCGCAAGGCCCGGCGTTCAGCGCGGCCTTGCGGTTGGCGCCGATCTTGGCACCGACAACAGCAAGCTCTCCGAAGAGGAACAGGCACGCATCCGCAAGATCCTCTACAACCAGCGCGCCCTTCCCGTTCCGGATTGAGCCTAAGCAATTCCAGCAAAAGTGCGCGGCGGTTTGCGTCCGGAATTGCGCAAAAACAAGGCGCAGCGGGGCGACATTCTTCCAGAATGCCTGCAGGAAAAAGCCGCCGGGCCATATGGCCGCGGCGGCTTGGGAGTGGCTTGAAAGCAGCAATCAAGCCGTTGGCTGCTTGGTCTTCCTGAGATAGGGCAGAACCGTATCGAAGGAGCCGAAACGCGTGATCGCGTCTTCGTTGGAAACCGCGGCGGTGATGATAACGTCCTCGCCCTGGTTCCAGTTCGCCGGTGTGGCCACCTGGTGCTTGGCCGTCAGCTGGATGGAATCGATGGCGCGCAGGATCTCATTGAAATTGCGGCCCGTCGTCATCGGATAGGTCAGGATCAGCTTGATCTTCTTATCGGGACCGATGATGAAGACCGAACGCACCGTCGCATTGTCGGCAGGCGTGCGGCCTTCCGAGCTCTCGCCGGCGCCGGCCGGCAGCATGTCGTAGAGCTTGGCGACCTTGAGGTCCTTGTCACCGATCAGCGGATATTCGACGTCGAAGCCGGTGGCGGTCTTGATGTCGTTCTTCCACTTGGCATGGCTTTCCACAGGATCGACGGAGATGCCGATGATCTTGGCGCCACGCTTGGAAAATTCCCCGGCCAGGCCAGCCATGGCGCCGAGCTCGGTCGTGCAAACCGGCGTGAAATTCTTCGGATGCGAGAACAGGACGGCCCAGCCGTTGCCGATCCAATCGTGAAAGCTGATCGGTCCCTGTGTGGTGTCGGCGGTAAAATCGGGGGCAATGTCGTTGATGCGTAAGCTCATGGTCGGCCCTCCAAAGCCTTGTGTTAAATGTTGTTCATCCCAAATCGAGGCCATGGGATCCGTCCGCCGGAAGCGGTCGCAAGATTGCGGTCATCAGGATCGCGCCGGCTGAAGGTAAAAAACTTCCCATCCCAGGATTTTCAGTAAGTCATATACCACGATCACCGAAGGCATGCTCTTTCGATTTCCGGCCTGCTTCGGCATTATTTTTCCGGCAAGTGCGCGCGATGAAGAGACCGATGGCTTTTCCATCGGTCCCCGTTCAAAGCTGCAGGAGAACCGCCCGCCGCTTGCTCAGGCGGCCTGGATCGATTTGATCCTGTCGATGCCGCCGACAATAGGCGCGAAATCGTCCCACACACCCTTTGCGCCCTTCTGCCATTCGTCGAAGGCTTCCGGCTTCAAGAGCTTTCCGCCGTTGGCAAGTGCGGTCTCGACGGATTTGGATTCGTCGTCGACGATCAGCTGGTTGAAATAGGCAGCCCCCTCGCTGGAAGCCTGCTGGAACACCGCCTTCTGCTCGTCGCTGAGGCCGGCCCAGAAGGTCGAGGCATAATAGACGACGCCGGATGCCCAGATGTGCCCGGTCTCGGTCATATCGGGCACGACCTCATAGAGCTTGAAGCCGGCATAGGCCGACTTGGTCAGATCCATCGCGTCGGCGACGCCGGTTGCGAGCGCATTATAGGTCTCGGTGATCGGAATGCCGATCGGCGTCGTGCCGAATGCGCTCCAGAGCTTGGTGTGCAGCGGGCTCTGGATGACGCGAATGCGCTTGCCCTTGAGCTGCTCCGGCCGCGTCACCGGTTCCTTGGTCAGGAGATGGCGGGCGCCGTAGTTGATGAAATCACCGACGACGAAATTCTGCGCCTGCAGTTTCTGTTTGAGATCGGCGCCGACATCGCCGGCGACGGTCCTGCGGACATGGTCGGCATCGCGGAAGAGGAAGGGCAGATCGAGGATCTGCAGTTCCGGCGCCCATCCGGAGAGCGACGAGACCGTGGAAAGACTGGCCTGGATGGAGCCGAGGCGCACGCCTTCGGCCACTTCCTTCTCGCCGCCGAGCGCGCCGTTCCTGACGATATTGAACTTGAACTGGCCGGGAAGCTTCGCTTCGACCAATTCGCCGATCTTCACCCAGATCTTCGTTTCCGGCTTGTCGTCGCCGAGCAGCGAGGCGATCGTGATCGTCGTCGTGCGGGCGGCGGCGGTGCGGACGATGGCGGGCGCTGCAAGCGCCGTTCCAGCGAGAGCTGCGGTCTTCAGGAAATTGCGTCGGTTGAAATTGTCCATGGGGTTGTCCTGTTTACGAGAAGATGATGGCCCAGGCGCAGAGGATTGCGAGCGAGACCAGGAGAGCGAGCAGATAGGGAACCACCGCCCGAAAGAGCTCTGAGGCGGGAATGCGCGTGACGCCGCTGACGACGAAGATCAGCATGCCGAGCGGCGGTGTCAGTCCATGGATCATCAGGTTGACGACGATGATCACCCCGAACTGAATGGGATCGATGCCGGCGGCGACCGCTGCCGGCAGCAGGATCGGGCCGAAGAGCAGGATCGCAGCGCCGATATCCAGAACGAGGCCGATCACCAGCAGGATGACGTTCGACAGCAGGATGACCGCAAGCGCGCTGCCGCCGAGCGCCGTCGTCAGGTGCGAGATCAGTCCGGACACGTCGTCGACCGCCAGCAAAAAGGCAAAGGGGCCGGCCGTGCCGATCAGAAGGCCGATCGCCGCCGCTTCGACTGCTGCCTGGCGAAAGGCGGCATAGAGCGAGAGAACGCCGAGGCGCGCGCCGATGCCGAGCAGCAGCGTGTAGAAAGCAGCAAGAGCGGCGGCTTCCGTGGTCGTGACGATGCCGATGCGGATGCCGACGACGACGATGACGCCGAGTCCGAAGGCCGGGATTGCCTGGACCGCCGATTGCCAGCGCTGCCTCGCGTTTGCGCGTGGCAACGGCACCTGTTCGCTGACCGTCAGATGGATTGCGACCGCCAGGCATATGGCCATCAACCCGCCGGCAAAGAAGCCGCCGACGAGCAGCGAGCCGACGGAGAGATTGGTCGCGGTTGCAAGGATGAGAAATGCGATCGACGGCGGGATGACATTGTCGAGAACCGATGTCGAGGCGATGATCGCCGCCGCCTGCGCCGGAGGGTAGCCGTGTTTGACCAGCTCGGGCTGGAAGGTCGATGCGCCGAAGGCGGCATTTGCGACCGACGAGCCGGAGGCGCCGGAAAAGAGGACGCTGGTCAACAGCGTCGTCTGCGCCAGCCCGGCCCGGCGATGACCGACTATGGCGGCGGCGAAGCGCACGAGCTGATTGGCGACGCCGGAGACAGTGAGAAGACCGCCGGCGAGCAGGAAGAAGGGAATGGCGAGCAGCAGGAATTTCGAGATGCCGGTGACGGTCGCGGAAACGATCGCGGGCTCCGGCAGGCTGCTGCCGAAGGCGATGGCGACATAGGCTGCGGCAAGAAAGGCGTGCGGCAGAGGCGCAGCAAGCACGAGGCCGACCGCGGCGATCAGTCCGAGAAAGATGCTCGGCGGCCAGTCGAGATCGAGCGAGACATGCGGAATGCCGGCATAGAGCGCGACACCGACGGCAAGCGAGAGCAAAACCGGCAGGATCCTGCCTTCGGCGACGCGCTGTAGAAGCAGCACGACGAGGATCAGCGCGCCACTGGTGCCGAGGAAGCCGAAGCGGATCCATTCCGGCACGCCGAGCGTCGGCGAGACGCCGCCAAGCATCGTCATGATCTCGCTGCCGCCGAAGCTCAGAATCAGTGCCGAAAGCACGGTGAAGACATCGGCGCCGATCGGCGTGACCTTCTGCAGGCTTTCCGGCAGCATCTTGACGAAGACGTCGAGGCGCATGGCAAGCGCGCTGTTGAGACTGAGCGGCGCGCCGAGCGCGATCAGGCCCACATGCAGCCAGATGCCGAGATCCTCGGCGCCGATGAAGCCGGCGCTGAAGAAATAACGCAGGCAGACTGTGACCAGCACCATGAAGAGCAGCACCGCGAGAACGACTGCCGCGGCAATGCCGAGAACCGCTTCGACCGCCCTCAAGGCGCGCGCGGCAGGTCCGTCATCCAGAGCAGTCCGTTCGATCGGATGAAATTCGCTGGTGGCCACAAAACGTACCTTCTGACTTCCCTGGTGACATCGAGCCGCGGCAGCTCCTTTTCGCCGAAACGATAGGTTTCCTCAAGCAGCGGATGCTGGAAAACATGAAAGTATCGACAACGGCCGATCAGGCCGGCTTCTGGCGGCCATAGAGCAGGAGCATGCCGATGATGACGGCGCCGTAGATGAGCTGGCGGCCGGCCTCCTCGATCTGCATCACCGAGAGGATGGATTGCAGCAGCGTGATCAGGATGACGCCCGCCACCGTTCCGAGGTAGGAACCTTTGCCGCCGAGCACATGCGTGCCGCCGAGAACGACGGCCGCGATCGACGGCAGCAGATAGGCGTCGCCCATGGATTGCGACGCCTTTGACGCGTAACCCGCCAGCAGAACGCCGCCGAGCGCGCTGAGCCCTCCCGAAATAACAAAAGCCAGAAGCGTAATGCGACGAGTATTGATGCCGGACATGTAGGCGGCGCGCTCCCGGTTTCCGATGGCGTAGAGCGACCGGCCGAAGGTCGTCCGCGTCAGCATGAAAACCGCGGCCAAACCCACGCATAGCCAGACGAGAACCCCGTTAGGGAGGCCCGGGATTGTGTAGCCGGTTGCCAGGAACCGCATGGCCGGCGTGGCCGAATCCTGCGGGGAGAAGCCGCCGGTGTAGACGACCATCAGCCCTTGCGCGACGGCATTGGTCGCCAGCGTGATGATCATCGAGGGAATGCGGAGATAGGCGACCGCCAGGCCGTTGACGAGACCGATCGCAGCGCCGCAGAAAATGCCGAAGGGGATCGCCAGAACCGAGCCGGTCGTACCGTAAGCGGTCGCGGCGCAGGCCATCATCGCACCTGTCGTCACAACCCATGGCACCGAAAGGTCGATCTGGCCGAGCAGGATGACCGCCATCATGCCGGTGGCGATGACGCCAAGGAACGAGGCCACCTTCAGCTGCTGCAGCAGATAATCCGGCGACAGGAAATTCGGCGAATAGATCGATCCGGCGAGCAGAAGCAGGATGATGCATCCGAAGGCGGTCGCCACCGCCGGATCGACGCCGCGCAGGCGTGTGGGCACTCGAAGCTGCCGCATGAGAGACGCTTCCTCGCTCATTGAAACCACTCCAGCCGATTGCGGACCCTGGCAAGCCCGATGCAGCCGATACTGATCGCCAGCATCAACACCACGCCCTGGAACAGCGGCTGCCAAAGCGGATCGAAATCGAAGACGAAGAGCAGGTCGCCGATCGTGCGAAAGGCCAGGGCTCCGAAGACAGCGCCGACGGCGCTTCCCTTGCCCCCCGCAAGGGAAACGCCGCCGAGCACCACCGCCGCGATCGAATAGAGCGTGTAGGCGTTGCCGCTCGCAAACGCCGCTTCGCCGGTATAGGAGAAAAAGGTGAGATAGAGCCCGCCGATCGCCGAAAGCAGTCCCGCCAATGCATAGGCGGTGAATTTCGCCCGCTTGACCGGCATTGCCGACATATAGGCGGCGTTCTCGGCCGAACCCACCGCATAGGCCGCCCTGCCGATCGCCGAGCGGCTGAACGGAACCCAGATGACGACAATGACGGCGAGGAGAACCACGAGGCTTGCCGGAACGATCCCAAAGAGCTTCGAGGTGAAGGCATCGGCCAAATCCTCGTTGACCGAGCCGCCGGGCGTCGGTCGCAGCAACAGCGCCAGCCCATAGAAGATCGCGCTGGTCGCGATCGTCGCCACGATAGGCTGCAGCCGGCCGAAGATGATGATGAGCCCGTTCAGCATGCCGCAGCCCAGCCCGGCGAGCAGCACCACGACGATGCCAGTTCCCGTCTGCAGCGGCGTGCCGACGACCAGCCAGGAGGCGAGGCAATTGCAGAGGACCAGAACCATGCCGGCCGAGAGATCGATGCCGGCGGTGATGACGACCAGGCATTGCGCCATGGCGACGAAGGCAAGCAGCGTCGCCTTGTTCGAAGCCGTCTGCACGACGTTGGGCGTGAAGCCCGCCGGGTGGTTCGAGACGTAGAGGGCGAACATGGCGACGAAGAGGAGTGCGGCAAACAGCGTTCCCTTCTGCTGCGCATACCAGAACCGCCGGTCGCCGGAAGCATGCTTGTTCATAGGGCAATCCTTTGCGCTGCGTGGTCGCCGGCGATGTTGAGAGCGGCGCCGATCAGCTCGTGCTCGTTGATCTCGGCGCCTTCGAGCTCGCGGATGATGCTGCCGTCATACATGACGAGCACGCGGTCGCAGCAGCCGATCAGTTCGTCGTAGTCTGTCGAATAGAAGATGATCGCCGCTCCCGCATCGGCAAGCTTGCGCAGCAGCAGATAGATTTCCTGCTTGGTGCCGACGTCGATGCCGCGTGTCGGATCGTTGAGCAGGATGATGCGCGGCCGGTTCATCAGCCATTTAGCGATGACCACCTTCTGCTGGTTGCCGCCGGACAGGGCGGCGACGGGCATGTCGATCGTCGCGGCCTTGATCGCCAACAGTTTGAACAGGTCGTCGATCTCGCGACGCTCGGCCGCCCGGTCGATCACGCCGTTGCGCGAGACGCGGTCGAGGGCTGCAATCGACAGGTTCTCGCGCACGGTCATCGGCAGCATCAGCCCTTCGGTCTTCCGATCCTCGGGGATCAGCGCCATGGATATGCCGCCGGACTTGGCATCACGGGGACTTTTCAGCGTCACCGGCCTGCCGTCGATTACGACTTCACCCTTCACATCGCGCAGCACGCCGAAGAGGGCCAGCAGCAATTCGCGCTGTCCCTGCCCGTCCAGGCCGCCGACGCCGATGATCTCGCCGGGCTTGATATCGAAGGTGATGCCAGAAAGCCTATCGCCCCAGGAAAGGTCGCGGCAGGAAAGGACCGGCTTTACCTCTCCGCGATGCGCCGGTTTCGGCGGAAAGACATTGCTGTATTCGCGGCCAATCATCAGCTCCACCACCTGCTGGTCGGTCTTCGTGCCGGCCGGATAGGATTCGATGCTGCGGCCGTTGCGGAAGACCGTGCACTCATCCGCCAGCTGGGCGATCTCGTGCATGCGGTGGGAGATGTAGATCAGCGCCATTCCCTCGGCGCGCAGGCGCTTCAGCACGGCAAAGACCTTTTCGACATCCGACTGCGTCAGCGCCGAGGTCGCCTCGTCGAGGATCATCAGCCGCGGCTTGCGGGCAAGCGCCTTGGCGATCTCGACCATTTGCCGCCGGGACAGGGGTAGATCCTTGACCAAGGCGGACGGATGAATGTCGGAGGCGCCGGCGCGCGCTAACGCTTCCTCGGCGATCCGCCGCTGCCTGCGCCGGTCTATCATGCCGAATTTCAGCGGTGGATTGCTGATGACGATGTTGTCGGCGACCGAGAGGTCGGGGATCAGCGAAAGCTCCTGGAAAACGCAGACGATGCCCGCCGCATTGGCGGCGGCCGGCGAGGCAAAGGCGATCTCCTTACCGTCGAGCAGCATGCGTCCTTCATCAGGCGCCACGACGCCCGCCATGATCTTGATCAGCGTTGATTTGCCGGCGCCGTTCTCGCCGAGGACGGCATGGATCGCGCCCGGCCGGATGGCGATATCGGCATCCTTAAGCGCGACGGCACCGCCATAGCGTTTCGATATGCCTTCCATGCGGAAAAGCGGTTCGGGCAAGGTCATGCATCCAGCCTCCATTCGGTCTATCACCTTCGAGATTGCGGGTGCGAACACCCGCAATCAGATCCGGAGGACGGCTGCTATTGGTTCTCTTTGGACTGCCCCATGATTTCCTGAGCGCTGAAATTAATGCCGCAGGTGGGGAAGGAATTGCCGACGAAGAAGTTGTCGGACTGGGTGGGATAATAATCCTCGCCTTCCTTGAAATCAGGATCCGAAACAACCGCGGTCGGCAGCTTGACGGCCTGCGGCACGACCTGACCCTCAAGGGCTGCAATCGCCGTCTTGATGGCGACGGCGACCTGGGCCGGGCCGGTGCCGGCGGACGAGCACTTCAGGCCGTCGGCGGCATGGGCAGCGCAGAATTTGCGGAAGCCATTTTCCGTCTCACCGCCGAAGGGCACGAAGGGATGTTTGGCATCGATCATCGCCTGAACGACGCCGGTATCGCCGCCCTGGGCAGTGATGCCGTCGAACGGGCCGTTGGTGGCGATCGCGTCAGCGGTTGCCTTCTGTGCAACGCCGTCATCCCATTTTCCGACGACCTCGGTTACCGTGAACTTCTTGCCCGAAGCGTCCAGGGTTTCGTGGATGCCGTTGTGGCGATCCGTATCGACCGAGGTGCCGGCGACGCCACGCACTTCCAGCACCTTGCCGCCGTTCGGCAGATGCTTCACCAGCCAGTCGGCCCAGAGGACGCCGAGCCCCTTCTGGTCGACGTTGACATTGATAGCGTCCTTGGTGTCCAGGATATTGTCGAAAGCGACGAGGACGACCCCGGCCTCTTTGGCGCGCTTGATCACCGGCCCGAAGGCGGTCGGGTTCTGCGCGTTGACGACGATGGCATCATAACCGGCATCGATGAAGTTGTTGATGGCGGAAATCTGCGCCGGCACATCCTCGCCTGTGGAAACGACCTTGAACTCCTTCAGCTTGGCTGCGACATCGGGCTGGGCGGCGTAGGCCTTGGCCGTCTGCACCATCTGGATACGCCAGGTGTTGGCGATATAGCCGTTGGCGAGCGCGATGCGATAGGGGCCGTCCTTCTTCGGATATTGCAGGAACTGTGTGTCGGCTGCCCACGGCACCATGCAGCCGGGCTCGGCGGCCGGACCGGACACGACCTTCGGTTCCGCACTGGCCGCGCCGCAGAGCAGGGCAAGCGCGGATACGGAAAACGCGGCAATGCGAGCCAATTTGGCTTCTTTCACCTTAAACATGAATGTTCTCCTCCTCAGGCGGACCGAGCCGCCTCTCCTATGCTTTGATTTGCATACTTGGTCCCGGAAGGCTCCACCCCGTCCCTTTCCGGTACAATTTTAGGTTAACATAGTTGACAGCGCTGTCAAATCGTATCTGCTAGCGCTGTCAACTACAGCGATGAGCAAATATTCTCTAATTTTAAAGAATATGAGAATCAATATTATGGGACGAATGGCGGGACTTGCATGCGGCGGATAACACTTGATGACGTGGCAAATCTTGCCGGCGTCAGCCCGATCACGGTTTCGAGGGTGCTGCGCAAGCCCGATGCGGTCTCGCCAGGCCTGCGGCTGCGCGTCGATGCCGCCGTCAAGGAACTCGGCTATGTGCCGAATATTGCCGCGAGCCGCCTCGCCTCCTCGCGCACGCATGCGATCGGCGTCATCGTTCCGACCCTCTACAACGTTATCTTCGCGGAATATCTGTTTGCGCTTCACGAGGTGCTGGTCGCCGCCGGTTTCCAGGTGATCGTCGTCAACAGCCGCTATTCCGAGATCGAGGAGGAAAACGCCATCAAGGCATTACTAGGGCAAAGGGTGGAGGCGATCATCATCGCCGGCACTCATCACACGCCGCTCTCGCGTCAGCTTCTCGCCCAGGCTCGTCTGCCCGTTGTCGAGACCTTCGAGCTTTCTCCAAACCCGATCGACCTCAACATCGGCATGTCGCAGGAGCATGCCGGGCAGACGGCGACGCAGCACCTGATCGAACGGGGTTTCCGCCGGATCGCCTTCCTGACCGGCAATCTCGACCACCGCGCCCAGTCGCGTTTCGACGGCTACCGGCTGGCGATGCAGGAGGCGGAGCTGCCGAATCTGGAGATCATCGCCGAGAGGCCACGCCATAGCTCCGTGGCACTCGGCTCCGACCTCTTCGCCATTACGCATGAACGTGGTGACGTGCCCGAGGCGATCTTCTGCACTGACGACAATCTGGCGCTCGGCGCCATGCAGGAATGCCGCAAACGCGGCATCCGTGTGCCCGATGACATCTCGATCATCGGATTTCACGACCTGGAATTCGCCGCCTGCGCCGCACCCTCCCTCTCCTCGATCGCGACTCGGCGTTTCGAAACCGGAAAACTCGCGGCCGAAAGGGTGCTTGCCGCGTTGAATTCCTCTGTGGTATTGAGGGCCGAGCAGATCGACCTCGGCTTTGTCTTGATTCCGCGCGAAAGCACGGCAATTTGATCATATTTTGTGCATACTTAGTTTTTGCACACTTTTCAGGCTGGCGCGCTTGCCAAAATTGTTGCAGTGCGTCATGAATAGAACAATGACGCATCTCGATCTGACAATTCTGGTGATCGACGAAAATGCCATTCGCGCCTCCATCATCGAAGAAGGCCTGCGCGAGGCAGGGCATGTGCGCGTCACCGTGGTGCATGAGGTCAACGGCATCGCGCGAATCATTGAAACGCTGATGCCCGACGTGATCATCATCGATATCGAAAATCCCAACCGCGACATGATGGAGCACCTGTTTCAGCTGACGCGCACGGTCAGCCGCCCGATCGCCATGTTCGTCGATCGCTCCGATACCGCCTCGATCGAGGCTGCCGTCGATGCCGGCGTCTCGGCCTATATCGTCGACGGATTGAAGAAGGAACGCGTCAAACCGATCCTTGACATGGCCGTCAGCCGCTTCAATGCCTTCAACCGGCTACGGCGGGAGCTTGCCGATGCCCGCTCCGCGCTGGAGGAACGCAAGCTGGTCGAGCGCGCCAAGGGCATATTGATGAAGATGCGCGGCCTGTCGGAGGAAGAGGCTTTCGCCCTGCTGCGCCAGACAGCGATGAACGAAAAGAAGAAGATGTCGGAAATTGCCCAGAGCGTCGTCACGGCCGCGGGGCTGTTGATGTAATGGCCGACCTGATGAATTTCCGGAGGAAACCGGAGTGGATATGATGACGAAGACCTCCAACGCCGGCGGCGAGCTGCCCTCACCCGTGCGGGTGAACAACGAAGGACCGAAAGTGCTGCGGGCCGGTTTCATTCCGCTCGTCGATGCATCGGTGCTGATTGCGGCGGCGGAATTCGGCTTCGCGCGGAAGGAAGGCCTGACGCTCGATCTCGTCAAGGACGTCTCCTGGGCGAATGTGCGCGACCGCCTGGCATTCCGCCAGTTCGACATCGCCCACATGCTGTCGCCGATGCCCGTCGCCTCCATGCTCGGTCTCGGCTCCAATCCCTCGCCGACGATCACGCCATTTTCGCTGGGGCGCGGCGGCAACGCGATCACGCTGTCGACGCGGCTCTTCGACAGGATGCGGAGTGACGTGGGATTGCCGGAAACGGCAAGCGCGCTCGACAATGCCGACGCCCTGGCAAAAACATTGGCGGCAATGAAGGCCCGCGGCGAGCCGCTGCCGACTTTCGGGGTCACTTACCCCTTCTCCTCGCATAATTACGAATTCCGCTACTGGCTGGCAGCCGGCGGCATCGATCCCGACAAGGACGTCAAGCTCGTGGTCGTGCCGCCACCCATGACTTCGGATGCGCTGGCAGCCGGTGCGATCGACGGTTTCTGCGTCGGCGCGCCGTGGAACATGGTTGCTTCAGAGCGCGGCGTCGGCCGCATCGTCGCCGCCAAACAGGATATCTGGCCGTCGGCACCGGAAAAGGTGATCGGTATGCGGCCGGACTGGGCGGAAAGCCATCCGGAAACCGTTTCCAGGCTGATCGTGGCGCTCGATGCGGCAGCCCAGTGGTGCGACCAGCCGGAAAATCACGACGCGCTGGCGGCGGCTCTTGCCGACCCGCGCTATATCGCTGCCCCCGTCGAAATCATTCGCCGTGTGCTCGCCGGCGAATTCAGCCTCGACGCAAAGGGTAACCGCCGCATCATCGCCGATTATTTCATGTTCCATTCCGGCTTCGCCAATTATCCCCGGCCAAGCCAGGCGCTGTGGATCTACAGCCAAATGATCCGCTGGGGACAGGCCGAGATCAGCCTCAACATGGCAAGGGCCGCAGCATCCGCCTACCGCCCGGATCTCTATCGCGCTGCTCTCGGTGACGACAACGCACCCGAAGATGCCGATATCCGGATCGAAGGCAGTGCCGAGGGCGACCGTTTCATGGACGGCCACGTCTTCGACCCGGCGAGGCTGCCGGACTATGTCGCAGGTTTTGCAGTCAAAAGCGCCCTCGCCTTCGTTTGCGACGACGAGGTCTAACCGATGCCGGCCTGCACAAAACACCAGCAAGCATCTGCCCGCCTCATGTCAAGCGCACAAAATATTTGCATCAGCGGGTGGCGGCCCGAAAAACAAGCAGGCGGCACGTTTCATAAATGTCTTTTGCATTCAGTGACTTGAACGCAGGCAGCCAAACTGGCACGCAGTTTGCATCGTCTTTAATAGCACCGGTCAATGACGATCAGCGCAGAATGAGCGCGCGGTAGACGCTCACGGTAGACACAGAGATTGCTCTTCAGATTGAAGAGGTAGGTTTTAGCTTGAGCAATCCGGCCAACGGATTGCCTTCAGGCAATGGGCCAGAAGGCCTAAGAATTCGGCGTCCAACGGCGGGCGCCACCAGCAAAGCCGCTGATCAGGATATTTCGCGCACCTCGTGTATGCGCGTCCTGACCAGCGGCTTTTTTGTTTTAACCCTCAGCGATGGATCGGCACGACCTTGTCGGGCCTCGGAGAAGTTATGTCTGTCATCGAGAAATCACAGCCCATGTCCGCCGGCGAACCAGCCAAGGCATTGTGGATCTCCACTGTAGCCTTCACCCTCTGTTTTGCGGTCTGGACGATCTTCGCGATCATCGGCATTCGCATCAAGCAGGATCTCGGCCTGAACGAGGCCGAGTTCGGATTGCTGGTCGGCACCCCCGTGCTCACCGGTTCGCTTGTGCGCATCGTTCTTGGCATCTGGACGGGGCGTTACGGCGGCCGTCTCGTTTACACCCTCACCATGCTGGCCGCCGCATTGGCGACCTTTCTGCTCTCTTACGCCCAGACCTATACGCAGATGTTGATCGCCGGCCTCGGCGTCGGCCTCGCCGGCGGCTCCTTTGCAGTCGGCGTCGCCTATGTCTCGCCTTTTTTCCCGGCGGAGAAGCAGGGAACCGCACTCGGCATCTTCGGTGCCGGCAATGTCGGCGCGGCCGTAACCAAATTCGCAGCCCCCTTCGTGCTGATCGCATGGGGCTGGCAGGCGGTTGCGGAGATCTGGGCCGTCGGACTGGCGCTGATGGCAATCGTCTTCTGGTTCACCACGACCGATGATCCGGCCTTCCGTCTCCGCCGCGAACGCCGCGTTGCCACCAAGAGTTTCGTCGAGGAATTCGCGCCGCTTCAGAACGTTCAGGTCTGGCGCTTCTCGCTCTACTATTTCTTCGCCTTCGGCGGCTTCGTCGCCCTGTCGCTGTGGCTGCCGCGCTACCTGGTCGGCGTCTACGGCTTCAACCTGGAGACGGCCGGGATGATCGCCGCGGCCTACTCCATCCCGGGCAGCATCTTCCGCGCCTTCGGCGGCGTGTTGTCGGATAAGAAGGGTGCGCGCAGCGTGATGTATACGATGTTTGCCGTTTCGGCCGTCGCCACCCTCATCCTCTCGCTGCCGGCCGCCGACGCGTCCGGGACGGGTCCGGCGTTTGGTATCACCCCCTTCATCTTCATCGTCGTCATCTTCGTGCTCGGCTTCTTCATGAGCCTCGGCAAGGCTGCGGTCTACAAGCACATCCCGGCCTACTACCCCGACAACGTCGGCGCAGTCGGCGGCGTCGTCGGGATGATGGGCGGCCTTGGCGGGTTCATCCTTCCGATTGCCTTTGGCCTCCTCAAGGACATGACCGGCCTTTGGTCCAGCTGTTTCCTGCTGCTCTTTGCGATCGTCGTGATCTCTCTCATCTGGATGCACCTGTCCGTAAAGCAACTGTCGCGCCAAGGGCACTCGGCGCCCGTGGCTGCAACCTGATCTAAGGACCTGGAAATATGACCGAAAAACTTGTCATCATCGGCAATGGCATGGCGCCCGGGCGCATGCTGGAGCACCTCTTCGAGCAGGCGCCCGGACGCTATGAAGTTACGATCTTCAATGCCGAGCCGCGCGTCAATTACGACCGCATCATGCTGTCGCCGGTTCTCTCCGGAGAAAAGGACTACGAGCAGATCATCATTCACGGCGATGGCTGGTATATCAAGCACGGCATCATGCTCTACAAGGGCCACAAGATCGTCAACATCGATCGTGCCGCCAAGACCGTCACCTCCGACCACGGCGTCACCGAAAGCTACGACAAGCTGGTGATCGCAACTGGGTCCGTGCCCTTCATCATCCCCGTTCCCGGCAAGGATCTGCCCGGCGTCATCACCTATCGCGATCTCGACGACGTGCAGGCGATGCTGCTTGCCGCCCAGTCGCGCGAAAAGGCCGTCGTCATCGGCGGCGGACTGCTTGGCCTGGAAGCAGCGGCCGGTCTTGCCCAGCGCGGCATGGACGTCACCGTACTGCACGTCATGCCGACGCTGATGGAGCGCCAGCTCGACCCCGCCGCCGGTTACCTGCTGCAGAAGGCAGTCGAGGAACGCGGCATCAAGGTCATCTGCAAGGCCAATACCAAGGCGATCGTCGGCAATGGCAAGGTCGAGGGCATCGAGCTTGACGACGGCCGTATCATCCCGGCAACTTTGGTCGTGATGGCCGTCGGCATCCGTCCGAGTGTGGGTTTGGCGAAGGACGCCGGCATTGCGGTCAATCGCGGCATCGTCGTCGATGCCGGCATGCAGACCTCGGATGGCGATATTCTCGCGCTCGGCGAATGCGCCGAGGTGGGCGGCATGGTCTATGGCCTCGTTGCGCCGCTCTATGAAATGGCCCGTATTGCCGCCTCGCATCTTTCCGGCGATCGCTCGCCCGCCTTCGTTCATGCGGATACGCCGACCAAGCTCAAGGTCACCGGCATCGAGCTTTATTCGCTCGGCGATTTCGCCGACGGCGACGACCGCGAGGAGATCGTGCTGCGCGATGCCAGCGCCGGCGTCTACAAGCGTCTGGTGCTCAAGGACAATAAGATTATCGGCACCGTGCTTTACGGTGAAACCGCCGATGGTGCCTGGTTCAATGACCTGAAGAAGAAGGCAACCGATATTTCGGAGATGCGCGAGACGCTGATCTTCGGACAGGCCTATCAGGGAGGGTCGCCGCTGGACCCTATGGCGGCCGTTGCAGCCTTGCCGGATGACGCGGAGATTTGTGGCTGCAACGGCGTATGCAAGGGCAAGATCACTTCGACGATTTCAGGCAAGGGGCTGACGTCGCTCGACGACGTACGCGCCCATACGAAGGCATCCGCCTCGTGCGGTTCCTGCACCGGCCTCGTCGAACAACTCATGGCGCTGACACTCGGCGACAGCTACAATCCGACTGCGGTCCAGCCGATGTGCACCTGCACCGAACTCGGCCATGACGACGTTCGCCGGCTGATCAAGGCCAAGGGTCTGAAGAGCATCCCTGCCGTCATGCAGGAGCTCGAGTGGAAGACTTCCTGCGGCTGCGCCAAATGTCGCCCGGCGCTCAACTATTACCTGGTCTGCGATTGGCCGGACGAATATGCCGACGACTACCAGTCGCGTTTCATCAATGAGCGCGTGCATGCCAACATCCAGAAGGACGGCACCTACTCCGTCGTTCCGCGCATGTGGGGCGGCGTCACCAATTCGAACGAGCTGCGCGCCATCGCCGATGTCGTCGACAAGTTCGAGATCCCGATGGTGAAGGTCACCGGCGGCCAGCGCATCGACCTGCTCGGCATCGAGAAGGAAGACCTGCCCGCCGTCTGGGCCGATCTCGGCAAGGCCGGCTTCGTCTCCGGCCAGGCTTATGCCAAGGGCCTGCGCACCGTGAAGACCTGTGTGGGGTCGGACTGGTGTCGCTTCGGCACGCAGGATTCCACCGGCCTCGGCATCCGGATCGAAAGGTTCATGTGGGGCTCCTGGACGCCGGCCAAGTTGAAGATGGCCGTCTCCGGCTGCCCGCGCAACTGCGCGGAAGCAACCTGCAAGGACATCGGCGTGATCTGCGTGGATTCCGGTTTCGAGATCCATTTCGCCGGTGCGGCCGGTCTCGACATCAAGGGCACGGAGGTTCTAGGGCTTGTGCGGACCGAGGACGAGGCGTTGGAGCATATCGTGGCCCTGACGCAGATGTACCGCGAGCAGGCCCGCTACCTCGAGCGCATCTACAAATGGGCCAAGCGCGTCGGCCTGGATGAAATCCGCCGTCAGATCATGGGCGATGCCGAAAAGCGCAAAGCCTATTACGACCGCTTCGTCTTCTCGCAGAAATTTGCCCAGGTCGATCCCTGGTCGGAGCGTGTTTCCGGTAAGGACAAGCATGAGTTCAAGCCGATGGCGACGATCGGCTATCCGCAGGCTGCAGAATAAGGAGATGGACATGAACTGGATCGCAATCGGTGACATCTCCGACATCCCGCTGCGCGGCGCGCGCTGCGTGAAGACGCCGCAGGGCAAGATCGCCGTCTTCCGCACGGCCGAAAACGAGGTCTTCGCCATCGAGGATCACTGCCCGCATAAGGGCGGCCCGCTCTCCCAAGGCATCGTCCACGCCAAGTCAGTCACCTGCCCGCTGCACAACTGGGTTATCTCGCTGGAAACAGGCAAGGCGCTCGGCGCCGACGAAGGCGAGGTCCGGACGATACAGGTGCTGAACGAAGACGGCAGGCTGTTCATCGCTCTGGAAAGCCTGATGATGGCGGCGGAATAGATGGCGGCTGAGGTCAAGACCACCTGTCCCTACTGCGGTGTCGGCTGCGGCGTTATCGCCACGGTCGACGAGGCAGGCGCAGTCAGCGTCAAAGGAGATCCCGAGCATCCGTCGAATTTCGGCCGGCTCTGCTCGAAGGGTTCAGCCCTTGCCGAAACCATCGATCTCGATGGCCGGCTTCTCCATCCCGAAATCGAAGGCGAACGGAGCGGCTGGGACGAGGCTCTTGATCTGGTCGCCCGCCGTTTTTCTGAAACGATCGCCGAATACGGGCCCGATTCCGTTGCCTTCTACGTCTCCGGCCAGTTGCTGACCGAGGATTACTATGTCGCCAACAAGCTGATGAAGGGCTTCATCGGCTCCGGCAATATCGACACCAATTCAAGGCTCTGCATGTCCTCCTCCGTGGCGGGGCATCGCCGCGCCTTCGGCGCCGATACGGTGCCCGGGACCTATGAGGATATCGAACTTGCGGATCTGGTGGTCCTGACCGGCTCCAACCTCGCCTGGTGTCATCCGGTCATCTACCAACGGCTTGCCGCCGCAAAGATGGCGCGGCCAAACATGCGGATCGTCGTCATCGATCCGCGACGGACGATGACCTGCGACATCGCCGACCTGCATCTCGCCATCCGTCCTGATGGCGACGTTGCGCTATTCATGGGACTGCTTGCCCATCTGGCGACCAGTCCGGCAATCGACCAGAATTATATCGGCGCCCATACAGATGGTTTCGGCGACGCTTTTGCGGCGGCCGCCGCGCTCGATATCAACGATCTCCTGGAACGGACCGGCCTGCCCGCCATGCAGATCAGGGAGTTCTTCCGGCTGTTCGAGACGACGCCGAAGGTCGTGACCTGCTACAGCCAGGGCGTCAACCAATCCTCCTCCGGCACCGACAAGGTCAATGCCATTCTCAACTGCCACCTGGCGACCGGCCGCATCGGCCGTCCCGGCATGGGACCGTTTTCGCTGACCGGCCAGCCGAATGCCATGGGCGGACGCGAGGTCGGCGGTCTCGCCAATATGCTTGCCGCCCATATGGCGATCGAGAACACCGAAGATCGGGACCGCGTGCAGCGCTTCTGGGACTCGCCCGTCATCGCCGCAAAGCCCGGCCTGAAGGCGGTCGACATGTTCCAAGCCGTGGCCGACGGACGCATCAAGGCGCTCTGGATCATGGCGACCAATCCCGTCGTCTCGATGCCGGATGCCGACAGTGTCGAAAACGCGATCGCCGCCTGTCCCTTCGTCGTCGTGTCGGACATCCTGAAAGAGACGGATACGACCCGGCACGCAAATGTGCTTCTGCCCTCGCTCGGCTGGGGCGAGAAGGATGGCACCGTCACCAATTCCGAACGGCGCATTTCAAGGCAACGATCGTTTCTTGATATCCCCGGCGATGCAAGGGCCGACTGGTGGCAGCTTGCGGAGATCGGACGCCGCATGGGATTTGCCGCCGCCTTCGATTTTGACGCGCCGGCCGCAATTTTCGCCGAACACGCCGCGCTTTCCGCCTTCGAAAATAACGGCAGCCGCGATTTCGACATCGGCGCGCGCGCCGGCATGAGCGGCGGGGCCTATGACGAACTGTCGCCCTTCCAGTGGCCGCAGGCGGCAGGGACAGAACCGAGCATCACCCGCTTCTTCGCCGAAGGCGGTTTCTTCCATCCCGATCGCAAGGCGCGCTTCGTCGCGGTCAAACCGCCCGCAACCGATCGCACCAATGCCGAGTACCCCTTCACGCTGAATACCGGGCGCATCCGCGACCAGTGGCACACGATGACGCGAACAGGAAAGAGCGCGCGGCTTTCCGCCCATATCGCCGAACCCTTTGCCGAAATCCATCCGCGCGACGCGATCGAGACCGGTATATCAAGCGCCGGCCTCGTCGAGATCGACAGCCCGCACGGCAAGGCAATCGTGCGGGCGCTGGTGACCGATCGCCAGGCGCGCGGCGGCATCTTTGCGCCGATGCACTGGAACGACCAGTTCGCCGCAAGAGCGCGCATCGACGCCGTGGTCGCGCCGGTAACCGACCCCATTTCCGGTCAACCGGCGTCGAAGAACGTTGCCGTCGCCGTCCGGCCCTTCCGCGCCACCCATTACGGTTTCGCCGTCTCCGCCACAAAACCCGCTACGCCCGACGCCGCCTATTGGGCGCTGGCAAAAGCCGCCGGCGGCTGGCGGCTTGAGCTTGCCTTCGGCGAAACCGTCGAAGACTGGACGGCCTGGTGCCGGGCGGTTTTCGCCATTCCGGCCGAGATCGAACCGCTTGGTTATGCCGACCGGCAATCCGGCGACCTCAGGCTCGCCTTCTTCGATGGCGAGGTCCTGCTTGCGGCGCTGTTTCTGGCACGCGAGCCCGTTGCCGTCGCGCGCAACTGGGCGATCTCGCAGCTCTCCGCCTCGCATGGCGACCTCAGGAAACGCTTTGCGCTCGTTGCGGGTCGTCCCGGCGCAGGCAGGCCGGATCCAGGCGCTACCGTCTGCTCCTGCTTCAGTGTCGGGGTCAACCAGATTGCGGCTGCCGTGCGCGGCGGATGTCACAGCGTCGAGGCGGTCGGCAAAGAAACCAGCGCTGGAACCAATTGCGGCTCCTGCCGCAGCGAAATCGGCAGCATCATCGATCGCTGTCTTGCCGCAGCCGCGGAGTGAACCGCACAAAAGCAAGCAGGACGCAGCCGGAGCACTGTCAGGCCGCGTTCGGGACGATCAGCATCCTGTGATCGGAGGACATGCGGACCGAGATCTCGTCATAGGATGAAAGCGTCGGGTGCGGCGTCTCCATCTTTTGGTGATGTGTTGCCGTGATGACCATGACATCGGCACCCGCCGCCTCGCCGGCGGTAATGCCGGCTGCGACATCCTCGAACACCAGGCAATCCTGCGTGCTGACGCCGAGGCGCTCGGCGCCGAGAATATAACATTGCGGGTCGGGTTTTCCGACCTTCACGTCCTCCGCCGTCACCATGAATCTCGGCACCGGCAAGCCTGCTGCCTCCAGCCGCCGGTGAGCAAGGCGTAATGGCGAGGAGGTGACGATCGCCCAGCGATCCGGGGGCAGTGAACTCAGAAAGGTCGCGGCGCCGGGAATGGCCACAACGTCGCTGACATCGGCGATCTCGGCCTCGGTCACCAGCTTCGATTCATGTTCGGGATCGACTCCAGGCAGGTTCAGCCGGGTGATCGTGTCAATGCCGCGCGATCCATGCATCTTCGGTAAAAAGGTGGCGACATCGAGCCCCTGACGCCTCGCCCAGTCGCTCCATACACGCTCGGCCGCACGGATCGAATTGAGGATGGTGCCGTCCATATCGAACAGGAAGGCGGCATAGGGCTTCTCGAAGCCGCGGGGCATCGGCAGGGACAAAGGCGGATCCTTTTAAGGAGGAGTGTCGGATGGTCGTCGTATCGTTCGATCAAACGGCAAATCATGGCCTTTTGCAAGCTTTCCCAGGACGAGCCTATCCGCACGCCCGGCCAAACGGATCAACGAAGCAGCTTTAGCGAGCCGGTCAGCGAGCGGATCCATTTCGCCGGGCCGGCGAGCCCGACGCCGTCGATAATTTCCGAAGAGAGGTCGCGTTCGGGCATCGAAGCCTCGTAATCGGCATAAAAGTGCAGCGCGCGGGCAAAACGCGGGAATGGCACGACCAGCGCACCTTCAGGGGCCGGCAGCGCCTTCAGCAGAAGTGATCTCAAATCGGTCGCCGCGGCCTGTAGCACCGGAACCGGCTTATTGGCACTGACATGAAATGCCCGACCGGCATGATCGGTCAGCCGCGCACCGGCAAGCGCGGGTGCCGCAGCACCAAGGCCGATCGACAGCACCGCAACAGTATTGGCGAGTTCGCCAACTGGCAGCCCCGGTTCGACAATCACCGCGACACGCCAATCCTCAACCATCATCCGTCCGCTCCTTCTCTGTTCGAAGTCCTCAACCTATCGAAAGGCAGAGAAATGTCCTGCCTATTCCTGACATCTCGCCTCCAAATCAGGTAAGATCTTCCCGTTAATCGATAAAACTCGAAAGGACATACCGATCATGGAATTTGAGCCGGGAGATATCCGCATATTGAAGGCGCTACAGGGCGATGGGCGGCTCACCAATCAGGAGCTTGCCGAACGCGTGGGAATGTCGACCTCGCCTTGCTGGCGCAGGGTAAAAAAGCTGGAAGAGGCAGGCGTCATCCGCGGCTATCAGGCTGTCGTCGATCGCCGCGCCGTCGGCCTCGGCGTCCTGGCTTTCGTGCGTGTCCAGATCGACACGCATTCGCATGACGAAGCCGAGCGTTTCGAGCGCGAGGTTGGTGAGCTGGAGGCGGTCATCGCCTGCTATTCCGTCGCCGGCGAGGCTGATTTCCTGCTGCAGGTGGTCGCGGCTGATCTCGACAGCTACGCCGAATTCGCCATGACGGTAATCCGCCGTCTGCCCGGCATCAAAGAAATGCATACGATGTTTGTGCTGAAGGACATCAAGGCATCGACGATCCTGCCTGTTCAGGCATCGGCCGCCAGCCTTTCGCGCTGAAGTAACCGCCTGCCCCTTTCCCTCCCTCTGCCGCCTCCGCATAGGCCACCGCCTAGAAGGCTGTGCTGGCAGTGGTGGTGATCACGTCGCATGAGAGCCGAAGGCCGATCGGATCGTGGCACAGATCATCCTCGGTGCCGGCGAGTTCCAGCCCGGCTGGAGCGTCGGCACGCAGGTAGGTCTGCGTGGTGACGTCGACGCGCACGGGAGCGGCGGTCCAGAGCGAGGGGCGGCTGACGTCAATCGCGGAGATACGGCCCTTCTCTCCGCTCAGTGCAGAGGACGCAGTCGCCATCCCGCTTGCCGTCAAGGCGAGTGCAAGCGCAATCTGAAGACCGAGATCAGCGGCCTCGCGCGGAGAAACGAACATAGCGGCCTCATGCTGCAAGTTTTTAGCGTTTCATCATGCAACTACGGCAGGTAAGCGCGCCGATCCAGCGGCTTCGACCGTTAAGGTTTATGCGTAACCACGCGGGACAGCCGCAGGGTCTCGCCAATTTTTTTGCAAATTTCGGAACAATGATTCCATCAGGCGGTTACCCGAGGGTCATCCAAGATGAAAATCAAAGGAGGATATCCTATGACCAAATCCCTCATCGCCGCTTCGCTGCTTGCCATCGGCATGGCGTCGTCGGCCTTTGCCCAATCGAACCCGAGCCCGATCGGGCCAACGAACGGCGGTTCGACCGATCCGAGTTCCGGTACCTATTCGTCCGATTACACCAATAGTGACAACGGCATTCGTCCGGTTCCCGTCTCGCCGGTCGATCCGACGACGACACAGAGCATCGGCCGACCGCAGACGATGGAATGCCCCGGCATGCCTCGGCAGATGTCCGGCGTCGACACGCGCGGCGGTCAGAGCGGCGCATCGATCAGCGAAGCCTGCCGCGAGTACGACAACTAAGCAGGCGGTTCCCCGCTCCTGGAAAAGGCCGGTTCACGCCGGCCTTATCCATGTCGTGGCAGCGATGAACGCTTTTCCTTTGCAATGAAATTTTTGATCCGGGCGTTCCGGACATCCGTAGCAGGTTGAAGAACACAGTCAGGGAACGCTTCCTTGGCAAGGGACGCGGCAAAACCGGTTATCCTTTGGTTTCGCAAGGATTTGCGCTTTGACGACAACGAGGCTCTCAACGCAGCCCATCTCTCCAGGCGGTCGATCATCCCGTGAATTGCGGCTGAAAGCTCACGCTACGTCAGGTGTCCGGCGGCTCCGCCTGAAGTCAGCATCCGGCAGCCCCGCGCGAACGCGGCGGAATGACATGACAGCGCCGCACGTTTTTCACGTGCAAAGCGGGTTGCAGCATATTGAACTGCTGCATAAATCTATCCTTAGACCGGTTCCGAATTAGGAAATTATGCAGTAGCCTTCAATGCAATGGCCGGGGGCCGGTCGGGCGCATCGTCACGGATGTATCGTCGTCCCTAACCGGCAAAAAAATGCTGGAGGAGGAGAGATGAGCAAGGCGCAGGACTGGAATCTGCTGGCCCGTGACGCGGTGACGCTGACGGGGGAAAACATATCCCGTCTGGCAAAGGGGCTGCCCTTCAAGGCGAAGCTGGCGCTGCGCGGACTTCTGCGCATGCAGCACGGTTCGCTCGCCGTCACCCTCCCCGACGGCCGCAGGCTGCTGATCGAGGGCAAGCAGCCCGGGCCGAAGGCGGCGCTCAGCCTCAACAATTGGAACCTTGCCTATCGGGCGCTGACGAGCGGCACGATCGGGGTCGCCGAAACCTATATGGACGGCGATTGGGATAGCCCCGACATCACCGCCTTCCTTGAACTCTTCCTCGTCAACGGCGAGGCCGCGCACAGCTATGCGCACGGCAAAGGCGGCGTCAGCCGTCTCTTCGAGCGCGTCCGCCATTGGATGAACGCCAATACCAAAACGGGCTCGAAGCGAAATATTTCCGCCCATTACGATCTCGGCAACGATTTCTACAGGGAATGGCTCGATCCGAGCATGACCTACTCCTCAGCACTCTATTCGACCGGCGCCAACGATCTGCAATCGGCCCAGAACGCCAAATACCGGGCGCTTGCCGAGGCGACCGGCATCGGGCCTGGCGATCATGTGCTGGAGATCGGCTGCGGCTGGGGCGGTTTTGCCGAATTTGCCGCAAGCGAGCTGAACTGCAAGGTGACGGGGCTGACGATCAGCCGTGAGCAGCTCGCCTTTGCCGAGGCGCGCATTCACAACGCCGGCCTCGATGACCGCGTGGAATTCCGTTTCCAGGATTACCGCGATGAAGCAGGGCTCTACGACCGGATCGTCTCGATCGAGATGTTCGAAGCGGTCGGCGAAAAATACTGGCCGTCCTATTTCTCCAAGCTCCGGCAATGTCTGAAGCCGGGCGGCAAGGCTGGGCTGCAGATCATCACCATCCGGCCGGAATCCTTCGACCAGTATCGCAGCAACCCCGACTTCATCCAGAAATACGTCTTTCCCGGCGGCATGCTGCCGACGCGCAATCATCTCGCCGAACTTGCCGGCAAGGTCGATCTGTCGCTGGTCAAGGATTTCGGCTTCGGGCTCGACTACGCCCGCACGCTCGCCGAATGGCGCGAGCGTTTCTGGTCGGTCTGGGAACGCATCCGCCCGATGGGCTTCGACGAGCGCTTCAAGCGGCTTTGGGAATTCTATCTGTTCTATTGCGAGGCCGGCTTCCGTGCCCGCAATATCGATGTGCGCCAGGTCGTGTTCTCGCGCCGTTGATCATTCCGCCGCATGCGGTGTCACCGGGTGGCGACCAGCCGACGGCGGCCGCTCCCGCCAGCCGGTCACGCGGTTCACCAGCGTGAAATAAACGCTATAGGGGAGCAGGCGCGCGAGCTTCAGCATGGTGGTGAAGCGCCTCGGAAACGTGATCTCGAAGGCCTGCGATTTCAACCCGGCGGCAATCTCCCGAGCGGCCTCCTCGACCGACACCAAAGCCGGCATAGGAAAGGCATTCTTCCTCGTTGCCGGCGTATCGACGAAGCCCGGGCAGACGAGCTGGATGCGGATGCCCATCTTGTCGAGATCGAATTTCAGGCTTTCGGCCATATTGATCAGCGCCGCCTTGGTAGCGCCATAGGCAGCCCCCGTCGGCAGGCCGCCATAGCCGGTGACGGAGGAAACGATGGCGATCTGTCCCTGCCCCTTCGCCTTCATATGGCGGATCGCCGGCAGCAGACAGTTGACCACGCCAGAAAGATTGACGGCAAAGCTCTTCTCGAAATCGGTGCGGTTCAAATCCTCGGCATGGACGGGCAGGTAGACGCCGGCATTGAGGATCGCCATGGCGAGCGTGCCGTGCTCATATTCGATGGAGGCCATGACATGTTCCATGTCCTCGGCATCGGTGACGTCGCCGTCGAGCACAATGATACTGCCCGAGAGGCCATTCGCTTCGGCTTGCAGTTCGACCAGCTTTTCGTGGCTTCTGGCCGTCACGGCGACCTTGTATCCTTCGCCGGCGAGCCTCAGTGCAAGCGCCCGGCCGATGCCCGAGCTCGCACCCGAAATCCAGACGATTCCATGTTCGGGATGGGCAATGAAATCACGCATGACATGTTCCTCCGGGCTGCCTGATCAAATGCGAAAACAGGTCCGGAAGTTCCTCAACCCCTCCGGATTTACGGCTCTATCACATTATTGTGGCTGCTTTCAGCCGATCAGGTCGCCGATCATCTGGCGGAAGGATCCGGTGAGCTTGGCCGGTCCGTCCGAGACGGCAAAGGCGATGCACGGCCTGTCCTTTTCGGCGACCGGCCGGTGGTCGACCGTCTCGTCGGCAATGGAGATATCACCGGGACCGAAACGACCGCGTTCATCGTTGAAGGCGCCGTCGAGAATGAGAATCAGCTCCATGCCTTTGTGGGTGTGCGCCGGCAAGGCGCGGCCCGGCCGGATCCACATCAGGCTGACCTCGCAGCTGTCCATGTCGAGCGAATATTCCTTAAAACCGGGCAACCGACGGCGCCAGGGGACATCTTCGGCCTCGAAGCCCAAGAGGGCGCGCAACGCTTGCGGAAACAGCGCGTTTTCCGGCCGTGCGGCCGTCCGTGGCGCCGGGACGGGAGACGCAGAGGAAAAGATTGCCGCAAGCCGCGCGTCGCGATCGGCAATAGCCGCTTCAGGCGCGTTTTCCAGAGCTTCGCCTGCCAGCAGCTCGAGGCTGTTCACCAGGCTGCGATTGTCCGGTTTCATTTCGAGATGAGACTGGACCAGCACACGCGCCGGCTCGGGCAAGGAGCCGGCAACATAATGCGCCATCAATGCATCGATCGTGTCGATCTGCTCGTGAACCATGTCGGTTTTGGTCACGCCCTGTTGCCGCGTTCCGTTTTCGCTTTGTCGTCATCCGTACGGGGAAAGTCAATCTTCGGATCACCCTTCACACGGCGGGATTGCGGGCCATGCGTCATTTCAGGGAGCGGAAAGCAAATTTTATCGTGTCCGACAGAGGCGTGGAATAGCATTTCTTGCCAACTCAGCCTTGTGAAGGGAAAAGACCGTTCCTAAAGTAAGAGTTCGAATAGAGGCAGATTCCATGACCTTCCACCCCTCCGTCCTCGACGCCATCGGCAACACGCCCCTGATCAAACTCAAGGGCGCCTCAGAAATGACCGGCTGCACCATTCTCGGCAAGGCGGAGTTCCTGAACCCCGGCCAGTCGGTCAAGGATCGCGCCGCGCTCTACATCATCCGCGACGCAGAGCGGAAGGGGTTGCTTCGCCCGGGCGGCGTCATCGTCGAGGGTACGGCCGGCAATACCGGCATCGGCTTGACGCTGGTCGCCAAGGCGCTCGGTTATCGCACCGTCATCGTCATCCCGGAAACGCAGAGCCAGGAAAAGAAAGACGCGCTGAAGCTGCTCGGCGCCGAACTCGTCGAAGTGCCCGCCGTCCCCTACAAGAACCCGAACAACTACGTGAAGGTGTCCGGGCGGCTGGCAGAGCAGCTGGCGAAGACCGAGCCGAACGGGGCGATCTGGGCAAACCAGTTCGACAACGTCGCCAACCGCCAGGCGCATGTCGAAACGACGGCAAAAGAAATATGGCAAGACACCGACGGCAAAGTCGACGGCTTTATCTGCTCGGTCGGCTCCGGCGGCACGCTGGCAGGCGTGGCTGCCGGCCTCAAGGCTTTCAAGGCAGACGTCAAGATCGGCATCGCCGATCCCGATGGCGCCGCACTCTATGAATTCTACCAGAACGGAGCGCTGAAATCCGAGGGATCCTCGATCACCGAGGGCATTGGCCAGGGCCGCATCACCGCCAATCTCGAGGGCTTCACGCCTGACTATGCCTATCGGATCCCCGATGCCGAAGCGCTTCCTTATCTCTTCGACCTCGTCGAGAACGAGGGCCTCTGCCTCGGCGGATCGACGGCGATCAACATTGCCGGCGCGGTCAACCTCGCCCGGGATCTCGGACCTGGTCACACTGTGGTGACGATTCTCTGCGATTACGGCAACCGCTATCAGTCAAAACTCTTCAACCCGGATTTCCTAACGTCGAAGGGACTGCCCGTTCCGGGCTGGATGGCAAAGTCGCCCGATATCCACGTTCCCTACGAGCCCGTGTGAGACCCCATGCCCGTCAATGCCCTCTATCGTGACGACTTCTATCTCTCGACGTGCGAGGCGGTCGTCACCGCCGTTCACGAAGACGGGGGCATCGAACTGGACCAGACCTGCTTCTATGCGACATCAGGCGGCCAACCTGGTGACACCGGCCTGCTCGAACGCGCCGACGGCAGCAAGATCGCGCTCGGCCAGACGAAACATGGTCCGAGCAAGGATGTCATCATCCACGTGCCGCTCGAAGGTGCGCCGCGGCCCGTAGTCGGCGAGACGCTGGTGCTGCATGTCGACTGGCCGCGCCGCTACAGGCTGATGCGCATGCACACGGCCTGCCACCTGCTTTCCGTCGTCTGCTCCTATCCGATCACCGGGGCTGCCGTCGGCGAGGAGGAAAGCCGCGTCGACTTCGACATGATCGAGACGATCGACAAGGACGCGGTGACGGCCAAGCTGATGGAACTGGTCGAGCAGAACCATCCGGTCACTCTGCAATGGATCACCGACGAAGAGCTTGTGGCCAACCCCGATATCGTCAAATCGAAGAACGTGCGCCCGCCGATGGGGCTCGGGCGCGTCAGCCTCGTCTGCATCGGCAAGAACTCCTCGATTGACAGCCAACCCTGTGGCGGCACACATGTCTCCGAGACTCAGGAAGTCGGCCGGATCCATATCGCCAAGATCGAGAAGAAGGGCAAAGAGAACCGGCGCTTCCGCATCCGCTTCGGCACGCCCGGCGACGAAGCCTGACTATCAAGGGAGACCATCATGAGTGAGACCAAGAGCCGTTTCGTCGTTTCGGCCGACTGGCTGCAGTCCGAGCTCGGCAAAGCTGACCTGCGCGTGCTGGACGCCTCCTTCTATCTGCCGGCGCAGAAGCGCGATGCCGATGCCGAATATGCAGCCGGCCATATTCCCGGCGCTATCCGCTTCGACCAAGACAAGATCGCCGACCATTCGACCTCGCTGCCGCACACGATCCCCTCGCCCGATTATTTCGCCGCCGAAGTCGGCCGGCTCGGCATCAGCGAGAATGATCGGATCGTCGTCTATGACGGCATCGGCCTGTTCGCCTCGCCGCGCGTCTGGTGGCTGTTCCGGGTGATGGGCGCGAAAAATGTCTTCGTGCTCGATGGCGGTCTCGACGGCTGGAAGGCCGAGGGCCGTCCGCTTGAAACCGAAGCACCCAATCCTGCGCCGGCGACCTTCACGCCTGACTTCGACGAGAGCCGCGTGGTGAGGCTCGATACGATGCGCGACATCGTCTCCAGCGGTGCGATGCAGATTGCCGATGCCCGCAGCGCCGGCCGCTTTGCCGCCGTCGAGCCCGAGCCGCGCGCCGGCATGCGCTCCGGCCATATGCCTGGCGCCCGCAGCCTGCCCTCCGGCGTCTTCGCCAGCCAGGGCCGTTTCAAGTCGCTGCCGGAACTCAGGCAGACGATCGAGGATGCCGGTATCGATCTTTCAAAGCCTGTCGTCACCTCCTGCGGCTCGGGAATCACCGCCGCGATCATCACGCTGGCGCTGGAATCGCTCGGCCATCACGACAACAAGCTTTATGACGGTTCGTGGAGCGAATGGGGCAGCCGTGACGACACGCCCATCGTCACCGGTCCGCCGACGCCGGTCAAAGCCTGACCGCCATGGGGAAGACACCCGCTTCGCTGAAAGCTCATATCACCCGGCTCGAAATGACGGCGCCGCCGAAGGCGAGCATGCCGGTGCCCGTCAATATCCAGACGGCGATCATGCGCGCGCCCGAGATCCCATTGCCCTTCTACCGCTATCTCTACCGGCAGGTGGGCGCGCGCTGGCAATGGGTGGACCGGTTGCGCATGAGCGACGAGCAGCTTGCCGAAACGCTGAACGACAAGCGCAACAATATCAGCGTTCTCTATGTGAACGGCGCGCCCGCCGGCTTCTACGAATATTTCTGCGAAGACGAGGATATGATCGAGCTCAGCCATTTCGGCCTGATCGAACATGCACTCGGTCTCGGCATCGGCAAATGGTTCCTGCTGCAGGCGCTCTATGCTATCTGGTCGCTCAATCCGAAGCGGGTCACCACCACCACCAATAATCTCGACCATCCGCGTGCGCTGCAGCTCTACCAGATGTACGGCTTCTCCCCCGTTTCGACCGGCACCGGCATCGTCCGGCCGCTCAGCGACAAGGAGCTTCTGGAGCTTGCGCGGAAAAGCTGACGGATGCCTTCCTGACGCGGGCAGAGCTGGTTAACGTCGCGTCAGACTGTTCGGACGGCGCGGGTCGTTGCGGCGCTCGAAATCGAGCGTGCGGCCCGACTGTTCCTTCAGTTCCGCCACTTCCTTGCGCAGAGCCTTAAGCTCTTCCAGTATTTCCACATTCTGTTGCGCCAGCAGCGCGAGATCAACGTCGGCCAAGGGTTTTTCCTTTCGCCTTACAGAGTACGGACAGAAGATACGCCGCTTTTCGCTCTTCGGCGATCTCATATCCAGATGCAGGCAAGAAACGGGTGGCTTGCGCGTTCGTCCAGGTGCAATTCATGGCAATCACAAAGGAGATTTGCCATGACCGCCATTCGTTTTGTCGCCATGCCGACGACCGACGCCGAATACCTCTGGAACGGCGGCCGCGACGCCTATGACAGGCTGCCCGAGACGATCGTTTCCGATGGTCCCGGTCATCCCTGCCGCCATTGCCTTCAAAATATCGATGCGGGCGAGGCGTTGCTGGTCTTCGCCTACCGGCCCTTCTCCGAGCTGCAGCCCTATGCCGAAACCGGCCCCGTCTTCCTGCACAAGCAGCCTTGTGCAGGCTATGCCGCCGAGGAGATCATGCCGCCGGTGCTGACGACGGGCCGTGACTTCATCGTCCGCGGCTATAACGAAAATGACCGCATCGTCTACGGCACCGGCGCGGTGACTGCTATTGGCGATATTCCAGCCTATGGTGAGGAGCTGCTGGGGCGATCGGATATCGCCTATGTGCATGTGCGCTCCGCGCGCAACAACTGCTTCCAATGCCGGATCGACAAGGTTAAGGCGCCGGGCCTTGCGGAGACCGGCGCCTCTATCTGACCTATAGTCAGGTAACTCACGCTACGTTCAGCACGCTTTCCGGCGCGAAGGCCTCGTAGCCCAGCGCGTCGGCGACCGGCTTGCTGGTGATGCGGCCCTTGTGGACGTTGAGGCCGTTCCTCAGATGCTTGTCTTCGGCGATGGCGCGCAGGCCGCGATCGGCAAGCGCCAGGCCGTGAACCAATGTGGCATTGTTCAGCGCGTGCGCCGAGGTGACCGGCACGGCGCCCGGCATGTTGGCAACGCAATAGTGCACGACGCCGTCGACTTCATAGGTCGGATCGGAATGGGTCGTCGCATGCGATGTCTCGAAGCAGCCGCCCTGGTCGATGGCGACGTCGACGATGACGGAGCCCTTCTTCATGCCGGACAGCATCTCGCGGGTGACGAGCTTCGGAGCGGCTGCACCCGGGATCAGTACGGCGCCGATAATCAGATCGGCCGAGAAGACTTCCTCCTCCAGCGCCTGGATGCTGGAATAACGCGTGTGGATGCGGCCTGCGAAGATATCGTCGAGCTGGCGCAGCCGCGGCAGCGACTTGTCGAGGATGCTGACATCGGCGCCAAGGCCGGCAGCCATCCTGGCAGCATGCAGGCCGACGACGCCGCCGCCGATGACCGCGACCTTGGCCGGCAGCACGCCGGGCACGCCGCCGAGCAGGACGCCGAGGCCGCCATTGGCCTTCTGCAGGGCGGTTGCTCCTGCTTGGATCGACAGGCGTCCGGCGACCTCCGACATCGGCGCCAGCAACGGCAGGCCACCGCGCTCGTCGGTCACCGTCTCATAGGCGATCGCGGTGACGCCGGAGGAGATGAGGCCTTTGGTCTGTTCGGGATCCGGCGCCAGGTGCAGATAGGTGTAGAGAAGCTGGCCGTCACGGAGCTGCGCCCATTCGGCGGGCTGCGGCTCCTTCACCTTGACGATCATGTCGCACTTTTCGAAGATATCCTTGGCGGAGGCGGCGATCTTGGCGCCAGCCGCGGCATAGGCAGCATCATCAGCGCCGATACCGACGCCTGCCTTGGTCTCCACCCAGACCTCGTGGCCATGGGCAACATATTCTCGCACCGAAGCCGGCGTCAGGCCGACGCGATATTCATGATTCTTGATTTCCTTCGGGCAACCGACACGCATGCGCGTTCCTCTCATTTTATCTCCGCGGCCGCGGATTTTTTCAGATGAGGAATCCAACCATCAAGGCAGCGAAATGTCCTTGCAAAGACGATTTGCGAAGACGCGATTTTTCGGCGATTATTGCGCCTCTCCTACCTTTCTTCGAAGGTTCTTCGAATGGCCGATCTCGATACCATCGATCTTGCGATTCTTCGGGCATTGCAGGCAAACGCCCGCATCACCAATGCCGAGCTTGCCGAAAGGATCGGATTGTCGCCTTCGGCCTGTTCGCGCCGGCTCGACATCTTGGAAAGAAGCGGCGTCATCGGCGGCTACCATGCGCGGCTTTCACACAAGGCGCTCGACTACAAGATGATCGCCATCGTGCATATCTCGCTCTCCGGCCAGTTCGCCAAGACGCTGGCGGAATTCGAGGCAGCGGTGAAGCTCTGCCCGAACGTGCTCGTCTGCTACCTGATGTCGGGCGAATACGACTATATCTTGCGCGTCGCCGCCCGCGACCTCGAGGACTATGAGCGGATCCACCGCGACTGGCTGTCAGCCCTGCCCCACGTCGTCAAGATCAACTCGAGCTTCGCGCTCAGAGAAATCATCGATAAGCCGAATGTCGGCCTTTGAGGCCTTGCATCTTTGCCGAAAGCCTGCCCAGATTTTCGATGCGCGCAAGCGCCTCCCCACCCAATGGCAAATCATGACATCGAAGACCCAAGGCTATATTTTCGCGCTGCTGGCGATCACCATATTCTCCCTGCAGGATGCCATCTCGAAACATCTGGCGACGGCCTATCCGCCAATCTTCGTGACGATGATCCGCTACTGGGCCTTTGCGCTTTTCACGATTATCCTCGCCTCGAAGATGCGCGGCGGCATCAAGGCGACGGCCCGCACCAAACGCCCTCTCCTGCAGGTGACCCGCGGCGTGCTGCTTGCCGTCCAGGTGGTACTGGCCATCACCTGCTTTGCGATGATCGGCCTTGCCCGTTCACAAGCGATCTTTTCCGCGACGCCGATCCTGATCGCGCTGCTGGCGATGCCGATCCTCGGCGAACGGGTCGGCTGGCGGCGGTGGGCAGCGATCGGCGCCGGACTTTTCGGGGTGCTGCTGATCCTGAAGCCGGAAGGCGAATTTTTCGACGTGAAGCTGCTTCTCGCCGTCATTTCCTGTTTCAACTTCGCCTTCTACGTCATCGCCACCCGTCTGGTCAGCCGCGACGATTCGTCGATGACCAGCTTCTTCTATACCGGCGTCGTCGGCGGCGTCACCATGACGCTCATCGGACCGTTCTACTGGAGCTGGATGTCGCCGGGTGATTGGGGCTGGATGGCGCTCGTCTGCGTCACCAGCATTTCCAGCCATTATTTCCTGATCCGCGCCTATGATGTTCTCGATGCCGCCGCCGTCCAGCCGCTGACCTATCTGTCACTTGTCTACGCCTCGGTCATCGGCATGGCGGTCTATGACGAAACGCTCAGTCTTAACACGATCATCGGTTCGATCATCGTGGTTGCCGCCGGCATTTTCACGGTCTGGCGCGAGCATGTGGTCGGAAGCAGGGCCACTGCCGCCAATTGATGTTTCACTGCAATTTTAGCCAAGCCCCTAAAACCATTTCAATTTTCCGGCGCTATGCTCCCTCGCTATACCAAGGGAGACAGTATGACCCGCAACTTGAAAATCACGGCCCGGAAGACTGATCGGAAAAACTGCCGCGTGTTCGGCCATGTCAAATACCTGAACAGCCAGGTCGATGCCCGCTTCCTCGACCTATCGCTGACCGGTGCCGCCCTGGAGATGAAGGGGCCGCTCCATGCCGCCTCAGGCAGCAAGGTACGCATCGAGGCCGAAAACCTCGGGCTGCTTGAAGGCATCATCCGCTGGAAGCACAATGGCCGCGTCGGCATCCAGTTCGACGTTAATTCGAACGCGCGGGCACAAATCTCCTCCTATTTCCGCTTTTTCCATAAGGAAGTGCGGCCCGTGCTGGCGACCCGCCCGCTGGCCATATCAGGCGCTAATAGCGACCGGATGCCTCATTTGGCAACGTCGACGCTGAAATCGTAAGGCTGCACCGCTTTTGCGCCGAAGGAGCGGCTGAGATCGTTCCAGTAGCTGCGGTTGACGTTGACGTCGAGAGTGACTGCGCCTTGCGTCTGCGGCAGCCTGGCGCCGAGGTTCCTGACGTCGACGGTGGCAGTATTGGCGTTGGCGCCGGACAGCAGGATCGTTTCCGTGCCGAGCGGCACGTTGACCGCGCCGGGCGCCTGGCTGCTGGAGAGCGGCTCGCTTGATATGATCTGGCCGTCTCCGCCGAGGAACTTGATATCGCAGGTCTGGCATTCGCCCTGCGTCCAGCCGGGATTGACTTTCAGCTCGACCCGCGGCGGCAGGGAGCGAGTGCCGTCCTGAGCATGGGCGACGCCGACGATGCCGAACAGGCTGGTAGCCGAGCTGACCTCGATCGGCCTCGGGTTGGCTGCACTCCCCTGTGCAGCGGCCATGATCAGAGCCGGTGCGCCGATGCCAAGAAGAAGCGCCTTCTGCAACTGCTGTTCGCGATAGATCAGCGCGATAGCGCCGCCGATAATGAAGAAGACGACGATGGCGGCAAGCGCGCAGGCAACTGAGATCCAAGGGTTTGCCGTCGTCGTCAGCCATTTCTCCACATCGCCGCTGTAGAGCGCCTGCGCCTTGTCGACCAGACTGGGTGCGATGCCTCCGAAACCTCCGACCAAAGCGATAACGACCTTGTTCATATCCCATCTCCCCAATGGTTCCAGCCGCTACCACTGTACGATAAATTGTATTTCACGACCATGAGGCTTTCCCGTTGGATTGTTTTGCCGTTCTGTCATTTTCGCAGTGTACTCGTCGTCAATTCGTCCTAATTCTGACGGGCCGGACGATGCGTGATCTTTGAAGGAGAGTTTCCATGTCTTCCATTTTCGATGTTGGTGTAATGAGCCGCCGTTCCCTGCTCGGCGGCCTCGCCGCCACTTCCGCCCTGGTGCTGCTGCACCCTTTCAGCGCCCGCGCCAGCGCCAACCAGGCCCATCTCAGGCTGATGGAAACGACCGACATTCACGTCAACGTCTTCCCCTATGACTATTATGCCGACAAGCCGAACGACACGATGGGCCTGTCGCGCACCGGGACGATCATCGACGCGATCCGCGCAGAGGCCGTCAACTCGCTGCTGATCGACAATGGCGACGTGCTGCAGGGCAATCCGATGGGCGATTACATGGCCTATCAGCACGGCATGAAGGACGGCGACGTCCATCCGGTGATCAGGGCGATGAACACGCTCGGCTATACGGTCGGCACGCTCGGCAATCACGAGTTCAACTACGGCCTCGACTTCATGTTCAAGGTCCTGGCAGGCGCAAACTTCCCGTTCGTCTGCGCCAACCTGACCAAGGGCCAGCTCGCCTCGGACCCGAAGCAGGACGATCTCTTCTTCAAGCCCTACATCATCGTCGAAAAACAGATCAAGGACGGCGCCGGCAATGAGAGCCCCGTCAAGATCGGCTTCATCGGCTTCGTGCCGCCGCAGATCATGCTGTGGGACATCAAGAACCTTGAAGGCAAGGCGCAGACGCGCGACATCGTCGAGGCCGCCAAGGCCTGGGTTCCCGCCATGAAGGAAGCCGGCGCCGATATCGTCATTGCGCTCTCGCATTCCGGCATCGACGGCAGCGCACCGTCCGAAAAGATGGAAAACGCCTCGCTGCATCTCGCCGCCGTCGACGGGATCGACGCGATCTTCACCGGCCACCAGCATCTCGTCTTCCCTGGCCCGAAGAGCTGGGACAGTGTGGCCAATGCCGACCCCGTCAAGGGCACGCTGCACGGCAAGCCCGCCGTGATGGCCGGCTTCTGGGGCTCGCATCTCGGCCTTATCGACCTGCTGCTCGAAAAGGACGGCAATAGCTGGAAGATCGTCGATTTCACCTCGGAAGCACGGCCGATCTATCACCGCGACGACAAGAAGAAGGTGGTTGCCGACTACGCCGACAAGAAGGATGTGGTGGGGGCCGCCAAGGCCGAGCATGAGGCGACGCTTGCCTATGTCCGCACCCCGGTCGGCAAGACCTCCGCACCGCTCTATTCCTACTTCGCGCTGGTTGCCGACGATCCCTCGGTGCAGGTCGTCAGCCAAGCCCAGACCTGGTACATCAAGCAGATGCTCGCCGACACCCAGTTCAAGGACCTGCCGGTGCTTTCGGCGGCTGCTCCCTTTAAGGCCGGCGGTCGCGGCGGTGCCGACTACTATACCGACGTGCCGGCCGGCGATATCGCCATCAAGAACGTCGCCGACCTCTATCTCTACCCGAACACGGTACAGGCTGTCGCCATCACCGGCGCCCAGGTGAAGAACTGGCTCGAAATGTCGGCCGGCATGTTCAATCACATCGAGGCCGGCTCAAAGGATCCGGCGCTGCTCAACAACGACTTCCCGTCCTACAATTTCGACGTCATCGACGGTGTCACCTACCAGATCGACCTGTCGCAGCCGCCGAAGTATGATTCGTCCGGCAAGCCGATCAATCCGGACGCCAACCGCATCCAGAACCTCGCCTTCAACGGCAAGCCGATCGATCCGGCCCAGAAGTTCGTCGTCGTCTCGAATAACTACCGCGCCGGCGGCGGCGGCAATTTCCCTGAGATAACCGCGGACAAGGTGATCTTCCAGGCGCCGGATACCAACCGCGACGTCATCGTCCGCTATGTCCATGATCAAGGCACGATCAATCCGTCTGCCGACGCAAACTGGACCTTCAAGCCGCTCCCCGGTACGACCGTGACCTTCGAAAGCGGCCCGAAGGCGAAACAGTTCCTCGCCGAGGTCAAGAGCGTCAAGATCGAGGATGCCGGCGAAGGGGCCGACGGTTTCTCGAAATTCAGGCTGGTTCTTTAAGCGGAAGACAATATCAGCGAAGGCGCGGCACCCGCGCCTTCGTCATTCGGCCGCGAGCGGCGTACCAGCGTCCTGGAGTTCTGCTATCTGAGCATGGAAATCGGCTTGGCTCGGGCAGGCGGAAAGCCGCGTGCGGAACGCTTCGATCATCCAGGTGGCGGCAGGTCCAGGCGGGTTGGCGAGTTGGCGCACCGAATATATGGGATACTCCCCCTGTTCGTAGGCATCCAGATCGAGATGAACGAGCCTGCCGCTCGTCAGATCGTCATGAATCACGGAAGCCGGAAGGCCGCCCCAGCCAAGGCCGGCCGTGATGAGCTGGTGCTTCGTCGCAATATCGCTGACGCGCCATGTCTTGTAGGAGAGAACGTTGAAATCGCGCCCCTTCGTCCGTCCCGACGCATCGGTGACGACCAGTTGCACTTCCTCGCGCACGTCGCCGAGCGTCAGCGGCCGGCCGATTCCGGCAAGCGGGTGGTTATGCGCGGCAACCGGCAACATGAAGGAATGACCGATACGCTCCGTGACGATCGAATCGTCCTGCTTGACGACCGCGCCGCCAATCCCGATCGTCGCCTTGCCGCTGAGGACGAGATCCATGACCATTCCGAGCTCGCCGACATTGAGGCTTAAAGAAACGGATGGAAACATCTCGCGGAATTCGCGGAGGACGTCCACCAGGGCTCGTGAAGGCACCATGACGCTGATGGCGACGGAAACCTCCGCTTCGAGCCCTTCCCTCAGGCTCTTGACGCGCGCCCGCATGACTTGCAGGTCGCCGAGAATGCGCCGCGCATCCTCAAGCATCGCCTTGCCCGCCTCCGTCAGCTTCGGCTGACGCGCGCCGGAACGCTCGAAAAGCGGTACTTCGAGCTGCGCCTCCAGATTGGCGATCGTATAGCTGACGACCGATTGGGCACGGTTCAGCGCCCGCGAAGCGGCCGAGAAGCTGCCGGTCTCGGCAACCGTCAGAAACACCTGCAATTGGTCCAGAGTGGGGTTTGGCAGCATCTTCTATCCATTCCATCGATAGTTTCGATCGACATTATCACCGTTTTTTCGATAGCAGGCCAGACCTATTTTCCTCATCGAGACTGCGGCTCACCTCCCAGCAACGGGCCGTCAAACTCCATTCGAAAGGAAATGCACCATGTCGTCCATCCTTCTTCTGACGTCCAGCCCGCGCGCCGACTCACTCTCGACGCCGATCGCCGTCGATCTCGCCGAAAAGCTGAAGAGCCAGAATCCGGGCAGCGTCGTCGTTCGCCGCGACCTTGCCGCCAACCCGCTGCCGCATATCGATGACCTCTTCACCGGCGCGATCCGCAAGCCGGCCGAAGCCCGCACCGCTGAGGAAACGGCAGCCGTCAAAACCTCCGACGAGCTTGTCAACGAGCTGCTCGCCGCCGACACGATCGTCATCAGCACCGGCCTCATCAATTTCAACATCTATTCGTCGCTGAAGACATGGATCGACAACGTCGCCCGCGCCGGCCTGACCTTCAAGTACACGGAAAGCGGCCCGGTTGGGCTGGCAACCGGCAAGAAGGTCTATGTGGTGCTCGCCTCGGGTGGCGTCTACTCGCAGGGACCGGCCGCCGCCTTGAACCATGCCGTGCCGTATCTGAAGTCGGTTCTCGGCTTCCTCGGCATCAGCGATATCGAGACCATCTATGTCGAAGGCCTGGCCTTTGGTCCGGAAGCTGCCGAAAAGGCGATCGACGCCGCCAAGTCGCGCGTCCAGGAAATCGCACTGGCGGCCTGATCGGCTCCCAAATGCTTTGCGGAACGGCCGGCCTTTGCCGGCCGTTTTTCATCTATCGATATCGGCGACAAAATCCCGGACCGTCGCCAGGATTTCGGCCGAGAGTTCCTCATCGGACGAAATCCTGGCAAGGCCGACGCCACCGGCCATCATCGCGAAGGCCATGATCGCCTTGCGCCGCCTTTCCCCTTCGTCCGCTCCCGCAGCCTTGCTCGCCAATGACGCGAAATTACGCTTGAGCCCGTCCGTCGCGATCCCCCGCGCCTTCTCGCCGCTGCGGGATATATCGGAGGTCAGCGCGGCAAAAGGGCAGCCCTCGCCGGGATTGTCGCGATGATAGGCGCTGACATAACGATCGGCGACATCGGCAGCCGTCATCTGCGCCGGGTTCACCCCCTCGGCCTCCAGCTTGCGTCCCCATGAATCGAAAGCGGACTGGATCGCCTCGGCGACCAGATCAGCGCGCGAGGCGAAATGCTTGTAGAAGCCGCCGACGGTCAGTCCGGCCTCCTTCATCAGATCGGCGACGCCAATACCTTCGAGCCCCTCCTCACGCAGCCGCTTCGACGCGATCTCGACAATCTTCTTGTGCGTCTTCTGTTTTTCCAATTGCGAACGACCCATCGGACATCTCCCTGGCACCAATCGAATGAGCATGATGTCGGCCGAAAACCGCTTACACTTTTCGGCATCATGCTTCTCTTGACTCATGTGGATTATCATCATAATTCTTGTAGATAACGATCATAATCCATATCGTTGCCAATTCCAAGAGGAGCATGAATCATGCGTCTAAGAAACAAGGTCGCCCTGATTACCGGCGGAAACAGCGGCATCGGTCTTGCGACCGCCAAGGTCTTCATCGACGAGGGTGCCCGGGTGGTGATCACCGGCCGCAACCCGGAAACGCTCGCTGCCGCCGAAAAGGCGCTCGGCGCCGGCGTGCTGGCGCTGAAGGTCGATGTCACTGATGCCGCCGCAACCGAGAGGGCCTTTGCGGAAGCCGCCGGAAAGGTCGGCAAGTTCGACATCGTCTTCGCCAATGCCGGCATCGGCGGCGCGACGCCGCTCGGCGAGACATCACTGGCGCAGTTCAACCAGATCATCAGCACCAATCTCACGGCAGTTTTCTTCACGGTGCAAGCGGCCCTGCCGCATCTCAATGACGACGCTTCGGTGATCCTCAACGGTTCGGTGCATGCCGTGCTCGGCGCTCCCGGCTGGTCGGCCTATGCGGCGACCAAGGCGGCAGTCCGGGCGATGACGCGCAATATGGCATCCGAGCTCGCGCCGCGCGGCATCCGCGTCAATCAGGTAACGCCCGGCGGCACCAAAACGCCGATCTGGTCGCCGATGGCTCAGACAGAAGACGCCATGTCGGCGCTCGAAGCCCGCATCGGCGGCATGAGCCCGCTCGGCCGCATGAGCGAAGCCGACGAAATCGCCAAGGCGGCGCTCTATCTGGCCTCGGATGATTCGGCCAATGTCACCGGCATCGAGATCACCGTCGACGGCGGCATGACGAGCGCGCCATCCGGCGCCAAGATCTTCCGCGCCGCCTGAATGAGTTTCAGCTGAGCTTGACCACGCCGGAGCGGCCGACGACGCAGTTGCGGCCGCTCTTCTTGGCTGCGTAGAGCCTGCCGTCGGCAGCCGTCAGCACGGCGGTGAAATCGACGCCGTCCTCGTCGGCAGTCGCAACGCCGATGCTGACCGTGATCGGCCTGTCATCCGGCGTCTTGACGCTGGTTGCGATCGTCCAGCGCAGGCGCTCGGCAAGCCGCAGACCTTCCTCGTGGTCGGTACCTGGACAGACGGCAACGAATTCCTCGCCGCCGAAGCGGAAGACGCGATCGCTCGAACGCAACGTCGTGCCCAATCGGGCGGCGATCGCCTTCAGCACCTCGTCGCCCTGGAGATGGCCGTAGCCGTCGTTGACATCCTTGAAGTGATCGGCGTCGAGAATGAGAACGGTGGCGTATAGCCCCTGCTTCAGCGCCTCACGCAGCATCAGCGGCGCTTCAACCTCCATGCGCGTCCGATCATAGACGCCGGTGAGCATATCGCGGCCGGTGCGTTCCAGAAGATCGTTGTAGCGCTCGCGGAACGTCAGGTCGCCGAACACGTCGCTGATCGAACGTGCGGACCCGGCTGCTCCGCCGCGGCGAATTCGATATTCATAGAATGCGAACATCGCCGCGTAGAGGCAGACGGCAAGCATTTTCGCCTTCCACCCGCCCCAGAATGCGGCGATCGGCACATCCAGAAAATAATGCAGCGCGGCGAAGAAGCCGATCTGGTCGAAGGTCAGCAGCACGAAGCCCGAAATCAGGAAACGCAGGACGACGCGGCGGCGGAAGAAATCGCCGAGTTTTTCGTAAAGCAGGATGATGCCGAGCGAATCGACATAGAGCAGCGCCGTGCCCCAGACCATCAGCCAGCCCATCTCCTTGAGGAAATCGACGTCGGGCGTGTGGTTCGTCGACATCTGCAGCGGCTGGTGCAGCTGCAGCACCCAGGCGATGCCGACGGTGAGCAGGTTGCCGAGAAACAGGCCGTAGATCGGCTGGCGCACTGTCGCGGCATCCTCCTGCAGGTAAAGCATCAGGATCATCATCAGCTTGCCGGAGAAGAAGACGGATGAGCCCGGCGACACATCCCCGAACGGCAGCGAGACATAGAAGACCGCCGCCAGATAGGTCTCCATGAAATGCATGACGCCGAGCGCCGTCAGGAAAACCCCGAGACCAAGCCGGTGACGGAAATGCAGAAGCGTCACCATCAGCACGAAATAGGCGATGGCTTCGACGACGAAGAGAGCGAGGTTGAGTGTCTCCATTATGAGACCTCGGCTCCGGACGTTCGGCCTCCTGCTGGCGCGGCGATCGCGACAGCGAATCCTTTGGTCAATCGTCCGAAACAGTCAAACACGGGGGTGTCCTGCAAATCCTGCAGGCGATACCTTTCACCGCAATCCTTTAAGATTGCGTGAGTGAGAAGGCTCGCACCGGAGGGCACACGGGTCACACACAGGAATAGTTGCAGCCGGTATCAAGGACCTATGCCCCGATCCCGATTCAGACCTGACGAAGCTTCTCGCCGTCGCCAAAGAGCGACGAACCATGCTGATCGATAATCTGCTGCGCTTTGCGCACGGTGCATTCGATCGCGTCATCGGAGGAGGAAAACAGATCGGCGCGGATGAAATTGCGCACCAGCACCTCGTCGCCAATCTTCTTTTCGATCCGGCCGGCAAGACGATACTGACCGCCTTCCTTGCGCGGCTCGGCATAGATCGTGCAATCGCCGTAAAGCTGCGGCTCGCCGGAAGGGCCTGCCGCCTCCGCAGCCGGTTTGCCGCCGCCAGAGAACATCGAAAAGATATTTGAAATGAACGAAGCCATGCTCCGCCTTTAGCACGGCGATATCGCTGTCGCCAAGTCAAATGATCAGATTGGCGAGGATCTCGTTTTCGGTGATATCCTCGTAACCCATGCCGGCTGCTTCGAAATTTCCGATCAGCCGGGCGAAATTCTCCGGCGCCTTGGTTTCGATGCCAATCAGGATCGAGCCGAAGTTACGCGCCGATTTCTTCAGATATTCGAAACGGGCGATATCGTCGTCGGGGCCGAGCAGATTGAGGAAATCCCGAAGCGCGCCCGGGCGCTGGGCGAGCCGCAGGATGAAGTATTTCTTCAGCCCTGCGTAACGCATGGCTCTTTCCTTTACGTCAGGCAGACGCTCGAAATCGAAATTGCCGCCGGAGACGACGGCGACGATAGTCTTGCCGCGGATCGCCTGGCCGTCCATCGCGGCGATCGCCGTCAACGACAAGGCACCCGCCGGCTCCAGCACGACGCCCTCGACATTCAGCATCTCCTGAATGGTGACGCAGATGGCGTTCTCCGGCATCAGTTGCACTTGGCTTGCCGGGAAATCGCGAAGAGCCGCAAAATTCAGGTCGCCGATGCGGGCGACGGCAGCGCCATCGACGAAATTGTCGACCTTGGCAAGCGTCGTGACCTTGCCCGCCTCAAGGCTGCGCTTAAGGCTCGGCGCGCCGGCTGGTTCGGTGAAGACGAAAGCAGATTTCGGCACGGTGCCGTCGAGATAACCGGTAATGCCGGCGGCAAGGCCGCCGCCGCCAACCGGCAGGACGACCATGTCGGGCACGGTTCCTTCCGGCAACTGCTGCATGATTTCGGCGGCGACGGTTGCCTGGCCCTCGATGATGTCGGCGTGGTCGAAGGGCGGCACCATGACGCCACCGACCGCCTCCACATGTTCGCGGGCGGCCTGGTAGCACTGGTCGAAGAAGTCGCCGAACAGCCGGATGGTGATGAATTCGGCGCCGAACATGCGGGTTTTGTCGATCTTCTGCTGCGGTGTCGTCACCGGCATGAAGACGACGCCCGGCACGCCGAAATGGCGGCAGACGAAGGCAAAGCCCTGGGCGTGATTGCCAGCCGAGGCGCAGACGAAGGTCTTACCGGCAGCACCCTGCCCGATCGCCTTGCGGAAGAAATTGAAGGCGCCGCGGATCTTGTAGGAACGCACCGGCGACAGATCCTCGCGCTTCAGCCAGATATCGGCCCCGTAGCGCGCCGACAGATGATCATTGAGCTGCAGCGGCGTTGCCGGAAACAGGCTGCGCATTGCCTCTTCGGCGCTTTCGACATCAAGTCTCGTCACGGGCGTGGTCCATTCTCATGATTAGCCATCGCCGCTATGGCATAGGCCGACCGGCAAAAGAAAGCCCGTTTCGGCCATTTCCGGTTCCCGACCGGGAAAGTCTTTCTTAAGCCAATCGTAAAATTGACGGCAGATAAACTGAATTTTACTGTCAATGAAAATGCAGGCCACTAATATCAAGCCATGATGATCTTCAAATTTGCAAGGCCGCTCGCCTGGCTGCTGCTCGCCCTCATCCTCTTCGTCACGGTTTCGCCGATCGGGCTGAGGCCGGAAACGGTCACGACGGTCGATACCGACCGCGGGGGCGCCTATGTTCTCGTCGGCCTCGCCTTCGCGCTCGCCTATCCGAAACAGTGGAAGATGGTGGCGGTGCTGCTGATTGCCGGTGCAGTCGCCATCGAATATCTGCAGTATCTCACACCAACACGCCATCCACGCTTGCACGATGCCGGCATCAAGGCCGCGGGCGCAGCCCTCGGGCTGCTGGCTGGCTGGCTGATCAACAGGTGGCGCGAGACCAAAGCGCCAAATGCGCTTCCGCTCACAGAACGCTGATCACTATCAGGAACAGACAGCACTAATCCCAAAAATCGAATTCGGGATCTGTCCAGATCGAAAGTAAATAGAGCGTCCTTAGCGCGTCTTCTTAGACGCGCTAAGGACGCTCTAGAAACCCTGCAAATGCATTGCCCAGAAGAACAGCGGTATCGCGGCTATCGCAGTCCCCAGAACAAGTGCGACACTGGTCTTGAAGATGCGGATGCGCCGAACCTTAGTCCCACTCCAATCGTAAACCATCGTCTTACTCCCACAAGACAACCCTTACTCAACTGTCGCGGCGCCATCGTTACGCCGGAAATTCGCTTGTCAAGCGATAACTTACTTTTGTGCACAATATACAAGCAGATTCAATACAGGCATATTCAAACAGGATTATGAAAGTGGTGCGGGCGACCGGGGGCGAACCCGTACAGCCAAGGCCGAAATTTTAAAGCCACCGCCACTACCGCATCGTGCAGGGGCAACCTTTCGACTTCTCTGATACCGACGCCAAGGCGCTGGAAGAATGGCTCGAGCCGAGATCGTTCCAAAGCCCGTTAGGATTCATCCTCGTCATCGCGCGCCCGAAACAGGGCCTCATAGTCTCTGCCGCCGTAGAACACATTGACGATCTCAACCGCGTCGGTGACGTGATAGGCGATCACGGCGCAATGCTCAAACGGTACCGTTCGCAAGCCGGGCGCCAGATCATCCCGAGGACGACCGCCGTTCGGTGCATCGCCGATTTTGTGGCACCTCGCCATGAGGCGCTTCACGAAGCCATTGGCAATGACGTGGCTTCGACTCATATCGGCAATGTCGATATAAATTTGGCGAAGGTCGCTCAGTGCCTCAGGCCGATTGATGACCTTAGCGCGCCGCATTGCGGGACGCTTTTTCCTGACCTTTCATGAAGCGGTCCATTTCCACTTCCGCCTCTTCTGCTGTCAAACTCGGGCGTGGATCATCAAGGGAACGGCGAATACGAGCTCGCATCGCGTTGAGGCGTTCGGCATCCTCGAGCCGCTGGCGTTGCCACACCCGCACCGCATCACGCATCGCCTCACTCGTGGTCGCAAACTCACCGGCCTCGACCGTATCGCGAACGCTCCGCAACATATCGGCCGTGAGGGTAATGGTCACCTTTTCCGCATTTCGCATCGTCGTACACTTTCCTTGATTGCTTATAAAGTATGATAAAATCATACCTGACACCAGAGAAATTGCGATGACATCCGCATCAGAAGCGATGGTGACGAATACACCCGGGACCTACGGCAATTTGCGTGATGGGCTGTGCCGAGATCGTTGGACGGGCTACTTCCCTGATCATGCCGTAAATACCTCCGACAACCGATGGATATCAGTTGAGAATACCGTCTCTCTTTGTTAGCAGAGGGAACCACGCGGACGTGGTGGAATCGGTAGACACAAGGGACTTAAAACAAAATTGAGTGCACCGGCGGAAACGCCGGCTGTAGAACTGCTCAAAGTCGGGGAAACCTGTCAAATGGCAATCCCGAGCCAAGCCCCGCCAGGGGAAGGTGTAGAGACTAGACGGGCAGCACCTAAGGCAAAGCTAGGGTGAAGGTATAGTCCAGACCACAAACGCCGGAAGGCGGCGGTGAAAGCCGTAGCGGTAAGAAAATCCCTCGGCCTAGGCTATGCGGGTTCGACCCCCGCCGTCCGCACCAGCCTACGCTCTGTAAGCTTCGGCTCGGCGAGCCGAAGAGAGCAGCCGGTCGCCCGGCCAGTCGGGGCGGCAACAAAAAAGCGCGGCGAGCCCATGCCCGCCGCACCTTCATGATTTCAGTATCGAAGATCAGGCGAGCTTGGCAGCAAGCTTGGCAACGTGGGCGCCTTGGTATTTCGCGCCTTCCAGCTCGATCTCGGAAGGCTGGCGCGAGCCGTCGCCGTTGGTGATGGTGGAGGCGCCGTAGGGCGAGCCGCCCTTGACTTCCTCGGTGCCCATCTGGCCCTGGAAAGCGTAGGGAAGACCGGCAACGACCATGCCCTGGTGCAGGAAGGTCGGGATGAAGCCGAGGATGGTCGATTCCTGGCCGCCGTGCTGGGTTGCCGAAGAGGTGAAGACCGAACCGAGCTTGCCGACGAGTTTGCCGGCGAACCAGAGGCCGCCCGTCTGATCCCAGAAATTGCGCATCTGCGAGGCGACCGTGCCGAAGCGGGTGCCGGCGCCGACGATGATCGCGTCATAGTCCGCCAGTTCGTCGACGGTGGCGATGGGAGCGGCCTGGTCGACCTTGTAATAGGAAGCCTTGGCGACGTCTTCCGGAACCAGTTCCGGAACGCGCTTGACGGTGACCTCGGCGCCGGCCGACTTCGCGCCTTCGGCGACCGCATAGGCCATGGTTTCGATATGGCCGTAAGCCGAATAATAAAGAACGAGAACCTTCGCCATCTTCTATCTTCCTTGAAATATCGGGTTGAATTTCGTGCCCGACGCGATTTCTATCAGCGCGCCAGGGCGAACACAGCCCTGCCCTCAAGAACTCAGTGTTCACCACCCGGAGACGAAAATTCGCTTGCGGTTTTCATTTCGGCAAAATGACGCATCGCCCGAGTTAAAGAGTTGGCGCATGATGTCGTCCGAAAACCGCCTGCACTTTTCGGCATCATGCTCTGGTGTTTGCAAAGCGAGCGAACGGCGCTACCTATTCCCCAGCCTCACATCACGGAACATCCCATGAGCCAAGACATCGTCGTCACCGCCGCCATGCTCGCCATCGGCGACGAACTTCTCTCCGGCCGCACCAAGGATAAAAATATCGGCCACCTCGCCGATTTGCTGACGCTTTCCGGCATCGACCTCAAGGAGGTGCGCATCGTCGCCGACGACGAGGAGGCGATCGTCGAGGCGCTGAACGCGCTTCGCGGCAAATATGACTACGTCTTCACCTCGGGCGGTATCGGGCCGACGCATGACGACATCACCGCCGATGCCATCTCCAAGGCTTTCGGCGTGCCCTGCGAATATGACGAAGCGGCAATGACGCTGCTTGCCGAGATGTACCGGCGCCGCGAGATGGAATTCACCGAGGCGCGCCAGCGCATGGCGCGCATGCCGCGAGGGGCTGTGCATATCGCCAATCCGGTCTCGACCGCGCCCGGCTTCATCATCGGCAATGTCTATGTCATGGCCGGCGTGCCGCAGGTCTTCCAGGCGATGGTCGACAATGTGCTGCCGACGCTTCGAACCGGCACGCCGGTGCTCTCGCTCGCTATCGCCTGCCCTTACGGCGAAGGAGAGATCGGCACGCCGCTGACCGCGATCCAGAAGGCACATCCGGAAACCAGCATCGGTTCCTACCCACGCTATATCGGCCAGAAATTTTCGACCGAGATCGTCGTACGCGGCCGCTCCCAGGCGGCAATCGATGCGGCCGGCGCCGAGGTGCAGGCGATGATCGACGCCATCCGCCAAAGGAAGGACCTCACCGAAAACCATTCCGCCGAGGCTTGAGGGCAACGCCGGAACTCAAAGCCCATCCTTGATCCCTATCAAGGAACAGGAGAACGGTCCGGCGCATTCCTTCTCTCGCGCAAGCCATTTCAGCGCAAGGAGAATTGATATGTCTTACAAAACCATTCTCGCCATTCTCGATACATCGGACAATAGCGGCGCGGTTGCCGATTTCGCCTTTGCCATTGCGGCTGAAAGCAGCGCCCATGTGATCGGCCTGCATGCCGAAATCATTTCCGCCGTGCCGCTGGTGGCGCCAATGGAAATCCCCGATCCCGTTGCCGTGCAGGCGCTGCAGGATATGGCGCATAGCGAAACGATTGCAGTCGAGCGTATCTTCAGGGCGAAAGCGGAGGCGGCTGGCGCCTCCTCCGAATGGCGCAGCTTTGCCACATCAACCGGATACGGTTCCGCACCGCTGATCGAAAGTGCCCGCAGCGCCGACCTCTTGATCGCCTCGCAGGCCGACCCGGCCAGACCTTCTGACAGCCACGTCGACGTCGACAGTTTCCTTTTCGAAACCGGCCGGCCGGTGCTGATGATCCCCTATATCATTCGCCAGCCGAAGCCGATCAAGCGCGTGCTGATCGCCTGGAACGGATCGAAAGAGGTGGCGCGCGCAACCTTCGACGCACTGCCGATCCTCAAAGCCGCTGATGAAGTGGAGATCTTTTCGGTCGATCCGGCCGACACGGCGCTGCAATCGCCGCTGACCGCCGGCGCCGACATCGCCGCGACGCTTGCACGTCATGGCGTGAAGGCGACGCTTTCGACGGCCCAGAGTGTGGATAAGAGCGCATCGCATGTCATCGAGAACCGGCTTTCGGACAGCAGCATCGATCTTCTCGTCATGGGCGCCTATACGCATTCCTGGCTCTGGCAGATGATCTTCGGCGGCACGACGAAGACCCTGCTGCAATCGATGACGGCGCTGACGCTGTTGTCGCGTTGATTGGCTGCTCTTGCCTTTTGCCGGCAAATCCCGCTAATTGCGGCGACCGATGACAGCTTCGAGCCTCGGCCCATCTCGCGCAGTTCCGGCTGCGCGATTTGCGTTTTGCCAATCGCCGCTTCAAGCCACATCCGGTCGCCGGCAAACGGCGAGTCGTTTTTTCATGCCGCGGAGCAGCCCGATGTCCCTTCCCGATAAAGCCTTTCCCGTTTCCTGGGATCAGTTCCACCGCGATGCGCGCGCTCTTGCCTGGCGGCTTGCCGGCTTGAATCAGACGTTCAAGGCGATCGTCTGCATCACCCGCGGCGGCCTCGTTCCAGCCGCGATCATCTCGCGCGAACTGAACATCCGGCTGATCGAGACCGTCTGCGTCGCTTCCTATCATGACTATGTGAACCAGGGCGACATGGTGCTGCTCAAGGGAATAGCGCCCGAACTTATGGAGAATGGCGGCGAAACCGTGCTGGTCGTCGACGACCTGACAGATACCGGCAAGACCGCCGCACAGGTGCGCACCATGCTGCCGAGGGCACATTTCGCCTGCGTCTACGCCAAGCCGAAAGGCGTGCCGACCGTCGACACCTTTATCACCGAGGTCAGCCAGGATACCTGGATCTACTTCCCCTGGGACATGGGCTTCACCTATCAGGAGCCGATCGCCAAGGGCGCGGGCTGATCGCCACCGATCGCAGCGCGCAACCGTCGCTTTTACTACTTGAAATTGTTCCAGATTTTGTCAGCGAGCTTGCCTGAATCCGCTATCGGGATCTGCACATCTATTTTATCTTGTCCTAATAGACTTGGCGACGTGCGAATCATCTCAGGTTGCGCTTACAGCGTGCAACGAACGATGTGATATAAGGAAGCAGGATGGCGCGGTGGGGGCATAGTGGAACGGTTGTAACCGTCTGGCTGGCGGCATGTCTGTTTCTGTTTCCCCTGACACCCGTCCGCGCCGAGCCTGCCTATATTCCTCTCGTGCGCGATTATGTCGAGAAGCGAATCCGGCCCATCGTGGAAACGCCATTGGTGCTGAAAGCCATTGCTGAGCAGAACGCTGAATTCGGCGATGTCAGCGAAATGGATATGCGGGTGCTCGATGAGACCTACCGGTCGGAGATCAATCAGCACCACCTGCAGATGGTCAAGCTGCTGCTCGACAAATCCCTATCGCATTACCTCAAAGCCAAGCAGGACGCCTCGCAGGGCGCGATCATCGAATTTTTCATCACCGACAGCCACGGGCTGAATGTCGGGCAGAGCTCCATCACCGCCGACTACTGGCAGGGCGACGAGGAGAAATACCTCAGAACCTTCGCCAACGGCTCCCGGGAGATCTTCATCGACCGGGCGGAACGCAATGAATCCAGCCATAATCTCGAGACGCAGGCGAGCTTTGTCGTCATGGACGAAGAGAACAGGCCGATTGGCGTCGCCATCGTCACCATCGCCATCGATGCGCTCTAACGGCATGTCGCGCAAAAGTTTGCGGTTTTGCGATAACGACGCGCTTTAGGAGCGCGGATTTCACCGGCGAATCGGCATGCCCATTTGCGCCGGAAATGCCATCACAAGATTTGCCGCAGGATGCTTTTTTGCCATTCTAAGGTTTTCCTTAGCCGGCAACGCCTGCAAGCCATTGTAATATCAGCGCTCCCCGGCTTTCCCCAATCTCCACAGGCGCATCCACAACATGTTGTGGTTAGCAATCAATTAAAAGCCAGCCCTTGACGGAATCAGCTGTTTCAAACTTTACTGCTTCTGATGTTGCGGCGGCGACAGGACCGGAGGTAACGAGCCCGGTTCCCTTTTGAAAATTAGGACGCGGAATCAGGGCGATGGACCGGAAACGGTTCAGGCCAGACAGGATTTCTGCGCGGTTTTCAGCCTCCAAAAAAAGTGACATTGGGACTGGCGATAATAAGCTGTTAATACTATATTTAGCGTTTGCAGCCACCATCACCACAAGATACAGGAAGGACATCTCCGGATGACACCCCTGTCACAATACGGAAACGAGACTGGCTGCACGACGACAAAGTGCCGCCGGATAGGAATTTTGCGCCTGAGGTCGTGGGGACCGGGCGCCAACGCGAGGTCAAGACTATGCGCATCGAACGTCGTTTCACGAAGGCCGGCCAGGGCGCCTATGCGGATATCGAATTCCGTAAGGCGACGAGCGAGATCAAGAACCCCGATGGTTCGGTCGTGTTCCGCCTCGAGAATATCGACGTTCCCGCGCAGTTCTCCCAGGTCGCCACCGACGTTCTGGCGCAGAAGTATTTCCGCAAGGCCGGCGTTCCCACACGGCTGAAGAAGATCGAGGAAAACGATGTTCCTTCCTTCCTGTGGCGCTCCGTTCCCGACGATGCTGCGCTGAAGAACCTTTCGAAGGACGAGCAGACCGGCTCCGAAATCGATGCGCGCCAGGTCTTCGATCGTCTTGCCGGCACCTGGACCTATTGGGGCTGGAAGGGCGGCTATTTCTCCTCCGAGGAAGATGCTTCGGCCTTCAAGGACGAGCTTGCCTATATGCTCGCCACCCAGCGCGTCGCCCCGAACTCGCCGCAGTGGTTCAACACCGGCCTGCATTGGGCCTATGGCATCGACGGTCCCGGCCAGGGGCACTTCTACGTCGACCCATTCACCGGCAAGCTGACCAAGTCAAAGTCGGCCTACGAACACCCGCAGCCGCATGCCTGCTTCATCCAGTCTGTCGAGGACGATCTCGTCAACGAAGGCGGCATCATGGACCTCTGGGTGCGTGAGGCGCGCCTGTTCAAATACGGTTCCGGCACCGGCTCCAACTTTTCGATGCTGCGCGGCGAAGGCGAAAAGCTTTCCGGCGGCGGCCGCTCCTCCGGCCTGATGAGCTTCCTGAAGATCGGCGATCGCGCCGCCGGCGCCATCAAATCGGGCGGCACGACGCGCCGCGCCGCCAAGATGGTGGTCGTCGATATCGACCATCCCGATATCGAGGAATATATCAACTGGAAGGTCAAGGAAGAGCAGAAGGTCGCGGCTCTCGTCACCGGCTCCAAGGTCGTCGCCAAGCATCTGAAGGCGATCATGAAGGCCTGCTTCAACTGCGAAGGCGGCGATAACGGCGATTGCTACGACCCCAACAAGAACCCTGCCCTGAAGCGCGAAATCCGCGCCGCCAAGAAGGACCAGGTTCCGGAGAACTATGTCCAGCGCGTCATCCAGTTCGCCCGCCAGGGCTACAAGGACCTCCAATTCAAGACCTACGACACGGATTGGGATTCGGAAGCCTACCTGACGGTATCCGGCCAGAACTCCAACAACTCCGTCTCGATCAAGGACGACTTCCTGCGCGCCGTCGAGAATGATGGCGAATGGAACCTGACCGCCCGCAAGGACGGCCGGGTGATGAAGACGCTGAAGGCCCGCGATCTCTGGGAAACCATTTCCTATGCTGCCTGGGCCTCGGCCGATCCGGGCATCCACTTCAACACGACGATGAACGACTGGCACACCTCGCCGGCCGGCGGCCCGATCCGCGGCTCGAACCCGTGCTCGGAATACATGTTCCTCGACGACACCGCCTGCAACCTTGCCTCGCTGAACCTGCTGCAGTTCAAGGACAAGGCCACCAAGCGTATCAACATCGCCGATTACGAACATGCGGTTCGCCTCTGGACCGTCGTACTCGAAGTCTCGGTGATGATGGCGCAGTTCCCGTCGAAGCGCATTGCCGAACTCTCCTACGAATACCGCACGCTTGGCCTCGGCTACGCCAATATCGGCGGCCTGCTGATGTCAACAGGCATTCCCTACGACTCCGCTGAAGCCCGCGCCATCGCAGGCTCGCTGACCGCGATCATGACCGGCATCTGCTATGCGACCTCGGCCGAAATGGCCGCCGAGCTTGGGCCCTTCCCGAACTTCGCGCCAAACCGCGAGAGCATGCTCAAGGTCATTCGCAACCATCGCCGTGCCGCGCATGGCGAGAGCTCCGGCTATGAAGCGCTGTCGATCAACCCGGTCGCGCTGATCCATTCGGAAAACCCGGACCAGGATCTTGTCGCCCATGCCAAATCGGCCTGGGACAAGGCGCTCGAGCTTGGTGAACAGCATGGCTACCGCAATGCGCAGGTCTCGGTCATCGCGCCGACAGGCACGATCGGTCTCGTCATGGATTGCGACACGACGGGCATCGAGCCCGACTTCGCCCTCGTCAAGTTCAAGAAGCTCGCCGGCGGCGGCTACTTCAAGATCATCAACCGCGCCGTGCCCGACGCGCTGCGCACGCTCGGCTATTCGGAAAGCCAGATCGCCGAAATCGAGGCCTATGCCGTCGGCCACGGCAACTTGAACCAGGCGCCGGCTGTCAATCCGTCGTCGCTGAAGACCAAGGGCTTCACCGACGAAAAGGTGGAAGCTGTCAACGCCGCGCTGAAGAGCGCCTTCGACATCAAGTTCGTCTTCAACCAGTGGACGCTCGGTGCCGACTTCCTGAAGGAGACGCTGAAGGTTTCCGACGAACAGCTCGCCGACATGAGCTTCAGCCTGCTCGACCATATTGGCTTCTCGAAGAAGGACATCGAGGCCGCCAACATCCATGTCTGCGGTGCGATGACGCTGGAAGGCGCGCCCTTCCTGAAGGCGGAACACCTGCCGGTCTTCGATTGCGCCAATCCCTGCGGCAAGATCGGCAAGCGTTACCTCTCGGTGGAAAGCCATATCCGCATGATGGCGGCGGCCCAGCCTTTCATCTCGGGTGCGATTTCCAAGACGATCAACATGCCGAACGAGGCGACCGTCGAGGATTGCAAGAACGCCTACATGCTCTCCTGGAAGCTTGGCCTCAAGGCCAACGCGCTCTATCGCGACGGCTCGAAGCTGTCGCAGCCGCTCAATTCCTCGCTGATCGAAGACGAGGACGATGAGGATGCGCTGGAGGAACTGCTGCAGGCGCCCCTGGCCGCCCAGGCCGTCACCGTCACCGAGAAGATCATCGAGCGGGTGATCGAACGAGTTTCGCGCGAACGCGAGAAGCTGCCGAACCGCCGCCAGGGCTATACCCAGAAGGCCGCCGTCGGCGGACATAAGGTCTATCTGCGCACCGGCGAATTCGGCGACGGCCGCATCGGCGAGATCTTCATCGACATGCACAAGGAAGGCGCCGCCTTCCGTGCGATGATGAACAATTTCGCCATCGCCATCTCGCTCGGCCTGCAATATGGCGTGCCGCTCGAGGAATATGTCGAGGCCTTCACCTTCACCAAGTTCGAGCCGGCCGGCATGGTCATCGGCAATGACGCGATCAAGAACGCCACGTCGATCCTCGACTATGTCTTCCGCGAACTTGCCGTCTCTTATCTCGGCCGCCATGACCTCGCGCATGTCGATACGTCGGATTTTTCGAACACGGCACTCGGCAAGGGCATCCAGGAAGGCAAGACCAACCTGCTCTCCACCGGCTGGACCCGCGGCTACAAGCCGACGCTGGTGTCCGGCACCGGCGGCGAACGCCAGGCAGGCGAACCCAAGGGTGCGGCCACCGCCGCCCCTGCCCGCGCTGCCTCCACCGGCACCGTGACCGCCTTTGCAGGCGCGGCTGCCCGGAAGCTGGAGCCGACGGTTGCCATCGCCACCTCCGAAATCGTCGCCTTCAAGCGCGACTACGAAGAGCGCGCCAAGGAACTGGCGGAAGAGATCGCCGAAGAGGTGACCGAAGAACTCACCAGCGACGCAACGGCATTGTTCTCCGACAAGGCGGCAGCCGACGCGGCAACGGCGAAATCCGAAGCCAAGAAGCGCGAAGCCGAACGCCGCCAGCGCTCGATCATGCAGGGCTATACCGGCAACATGTGCTCGGAGTGCCAGAACTTCACGATGGTGCGGAATGGCACTTGTGAGAAGTGCGACACTTGCGGTGCTACGAGCGGGTGCAGCTGAGCGGGCTTGTTGTCTAACGCGTCTCGTTGAAAGACGTCCGACACAAACTGATCGATAGTGAAAGCCGCCGACAGTCAGCTGCCGGCGGTCTTTTATTTGGCCGAGAAACCTGGCCGCTGCCTCCAGCAAGGCCCTTGTTTTTCTAAACAGCGAGGGCGGGGATCTCAAAGCCGGGATTGAGATCGGGCGCGCCATCCGCCTTCGAGGCTTTGCGACGGCCACACCGCCGGGGACCTTGTGCGCGTCGGCTTGCGCCCTGACCTGGCTTGCCGGTTCGCAGCGGTTTCTTCAGCCCGAATCCAATATCGGTTTCCATGCCGCCTATCGCGTGGTCGACGGCAAGGCCAGCGAGAGTGGTGTCGCCAACGCACTGGTCGGAGCTTATCTCAACCAGCTTGGGTTGCCCGAGACTGCCATCGCCTACGTGACGTCGGCACCACCTGAAGGCATCGCGTGGCTGACGGCGGCCAAGGCGCAGTCCGTGGGCATCACTGGACGGACCTGATCCGGCGTCCGAGGCGGGCAAGACGTTTCCGCACGATCCCATGGGCACGGTGACGGCCTTCTACTCCGCGCTCGCCACAGCCGATGGTGAAACCGCCTCGGCGCTGGTCGTTCCGGAGAAGCGCGGCCCCTTCAACGAAGCGTCGATCCACACCTTCTTCGGCGCAATGTCGCAGCCGCTCAAACTCAGGCACGGCGCTGCGCGGCAATGATGATGTCCGGGTTTCCTACGAATACGTCACCAATGACGGCCGTCGCTGCCGGGGGCGCGCCGATGTCCAGACCACCTATGTGTTTGGCAAGACTCTGGTCTCGAGGATCAAGGTGCTTGACGGCTGCTAGACAAACTACCGCACCTCGGCCGCGGACCGGCGATGCTTACTCTCCATACCTATAGGAATTGGCATCGCATTTGTGCCACATCTTATCGCTCTCGGGTTCATCGTTATGGCCATAACACCAGTCAACGCGATTGAGCAGCGGACCGATCTGATCGCGCCGTTTGCAGGCCCGCTCCGTCTCGATGCCGTAGCGATCGGTGCTGCCGCGGCAGATGTCGTCCAGTCCTATCCACTGATGGATCAAACGATCCGGCGCCTTGGCCCCCTTGTCCGTGGCGATCACCTTTCCGGTCTCGGACTCGATCTGCAGGGAGGCCGTGTTCCACACGAAAGAGAATTCCGCCATCCCGGCGGACGTCTTACCAGTGTCCCTGTTTCCGGCAAACCACTCGACGATTCCCGACATTTCGCATTTTCCGGCGCAGCTGGCCGTCACGGAGCCCGGCTTGACGCTGTAGATGCGCTCCGGCCAGCGTTGGGCGAAGGCTGCCTTTTCCTTCAGGACGGCGTCTTTGTCGACCGAGTTTCCGAAGAAGGAGACCTCGTCGGCATAGACGCCCTTCATAAAGGTCAACGCCGAGGCACTGTCTTTCGACCATTCGTCATTGTATCGGTTGGCGAAATCAAGCGCCTCCGTGGTCAGGTCGCCGGGTGCGGATGCGGTGGCCTCCTCGGAAGCGCTTGGGTCCGATGGCGTGACGGCGGGTGCTGCGCTCAGCTCCGGCGCGGCGTCCGGCGATGGCGGCGCGATTGCCGGTGGCGAGGGCATGTTCTCGGGCGTGATGATGTTCCAGTCCCGCATTTCCGCAGAGGTAAGATATCGTATATCGTCACTGTCGATCGACAGGCTGAGCTGCAGCAGATTGGGGCTTACCCCCATATCGGTGAGATATCCGATGATCTCGCCGGTCAGCGATTGAACCGACGAGACTACCAATTTGTTGTCCATGCCGGCATCGTCGGATAGCGAAACCCGATGCACGCCGATGGAGCCCGGCTCGGCAAACCTTTCAACGCCACCGACGAAGGCGAAGGCGCAAGCCGATGCGCACTCGGCGGCTCTGATCTGGAACGTTCTTGCATTCAGCAGGCGGAGGGCCCGGCCGAACCTGATCGCGGCGACCACGTTTCCGCCGGGCGAGTCAAAGGTGACATAGTTCGGCTGGTACTGCGTATATTCGTCGACAAGCGTCATCGGATCGTCGGAACTCTCGAACACGCCTTTTATCGCCAGGGCGCGCTCTCCCGGCGCGCCGTCCAGACGTTGGTAGGAAATGGCCGCATGTGCCTCCGCGGCAAGGGCGACGAACGCTAGCAGCATCGATATGAACGAGACGGATTTCCGCATTCTTCTCCAGCCTTCGAGCACGTATATCTCTCCTGTCGTCACTCGCAGCATATCTTGCCCACCTATTGCCGGGCGATCATCGAATCCTTGCGATGAGACCGTCAGCTTTCAATGCGACCAAACCCGTGTCGATCACGAGTTTGAAGATCGACAGCTTTGACGAGAACATTTCAGACCTACCCCAACAGCATATAATCAATGCACAAGGACCAATCTTCTGGCAAGCGGCACAATCAGAAGTGATGATACAAGGTAAACGGCGGCTCCTCGCCGCGATCGTGAGCCCCCGTCCACGCGATCCGATACGTGCCGACAATTGATGCGAGAGTTGCAGGAAAGGCAGTGAGTCTTCGGATTTTGTCCCGGCTGGTCTGCCGCTACGGTCTGACGCGGTCAGGATGCGCCGCCTGGAAGGCCGGCAATTCGGCGCATTTGCTATCGATGTCGACGATGCGCTTGAAAGCGGTCAACTCCACTCCCCAGCGGCGGGCGTTGTAGACCTGGGGAACAAGACAGAGGTCCGCCATTGTCGGCGTATTTCCAAAGCTGAACGCGCCATTGGCTTTGCCGATCATGGCTTCCAGTTTGCGCAGTCCGTCGCTGATGAAATGCTTCATCCATTCCTCGCGAGCATCGGCCTTCTCGGTCATGATCATGAGATGCGACACGACATGCAGGTTGCAGATCGGATGGATGTCCATGGCGACCGCATAGGCCAGGGCGCGGACTTTCTGGCGATCGGCAATATCCGATGGCAGCAATCCGCATTCCGGCCGGGTCTCGGCCAGGTATTCGACGATCGCCAGCGACTGCGTCAGTGTTTTCCCGTCGATCACCAATGTCGGCACCAGCCCCTGCGGGTTGAGGGCCAGATATTCCGGCGTCTTGTGTGCGCCGTCCAAAAGGTTGATGGTAACGGTCTTACAATCGATGCCCAGGAGATTGAGCGCGATGCGGACGCGATAGCTCGCCGATGATCGCCAGTAGTCGTAAAGAACGACCTCGCTCATTGCGGCACGGCCCCTTGGTATTTTTCGACCGTCTGCTCGATCGCGCCGAAGATCGAATGGCCGGCATGATCCTTCATCTCGATGCGGACCTGGTCCCCGAACTTCATGAACGGCGTCTTCGGCGACCCGGCCTCGATGGCCTCGATCATCCTGATTTCGGCGATGCAGGAGTAGCCGTCCCCTCCCTCTTCCACCGGCTTGCCCGGGCCGCCGTCCAGCTTGTTAGAAACCGTTCCCGAGCCGATGATCGTGCCGGCCGCGAGATTGCGGGTTTTGGCAGCATGGGCGATCAGTTGGCCAAAATCGAACGTCATGTCGATCCCGGCGTTCGCCTTGCCGAATGGCTTGCCGTTCAAGCTCACCAGCAGCGGAAGATGCAGCTTGCCGCCGTCCCAGGCGTCTCCAAGCTCGTCCGGCGTCACCGCGACCGGAGAAAATGCCGATGCCGGCTTGGACTGGAAAAAACCAAATCCCTTCGCCAATTCGCCCGGGATCAGACCGCGCAGCGACACGTCGTTGACGAGCATCACCAGGCGGATGGCGTCGCGTGCGGCCTCTGGGCTGCAACCCATGGCAACGTCGCCGGTGATGACAGCGACCTCGCCCTCCATATCGATCCCATAAGCCTCGTCGGCCATCGCGATCGGGTCACGCGGCGCCAAGAAAGCGTCCGAACCGCCCTGATAGATCAGCGGATCGGTCCAGAAGCTTGCCGGCATCTCGGCACCGCGCGCCTTGCGCACCAGTTCGACATGGTTGACGTAAGCGGAACCGTCGGCCCATTGGTAGGCGCGCGGCAGAGGTGACGTCGCGTCATGTTCGTGAAACCGGATCGTCGGCTGGGCGCCGGTCTCGACGCCTTCGGCAATCAGTGCGAGCCTCGGAGCCACATGCTCCCAATCGTCGAGTGCGGCCTGCAGAGTGCGGGCGATGTGACCGACCTCGGAACAGCGGGTCAGGTCGCGGGAAACGACGACAAGCCGGCCGTCCCGCGTGGAGTCTTTTAACGTCGCAAGTTTCATGTCCGAATTCCACTGCCGGAGGATGTCTTTGCTTGATGCATCACTTGAGACCGGGGGTTCCGTCGAACTTGCGTTCCAGGCCGTCCCAGCATTCCAGGTAATTATCCTGCAGCGTCTCGAGCTCGGCTGCGTATATCGTCAGTTGCTGCGGGTACCGGGTCTCGAACATGAAGGCCATAGTGTGATCGAGCTTCACGGGTTTGAGCTCGGTATTGGATGCCTTTTCGAAGGCGAGCGCGTCCGGCCCGTGGGGAAGCATCATGTTGTGCAGGCTCATGCCGCCCGGCACGAAGCCCTCCTCCTTGGCATCATACTGGCCATGAATCAGCCCCATGAATTCGCTCATGATGTTGCGGTGGTACCAGGGCGGACGAAACGTGTGCTCGGCGACCAGCCATCGCGGCGGAAAGATCACGAAATCGACATTCGCCGTACCCGCATCTTCGGTCGGCGCGGTCAGCACCGAAAAGATCGACGGATCGGGATGATCGAAGCGAATGGCGCCGACAGGAGAAAATGTCCGCAGGTCGTATTTGAACGGGGCGTAGTTGCCGTGCCAGGCCACCACATCCAGCGGCGAATGGCCGATATCGGTGACATAGAATTTTCCGCACCACTTCACATGGACGCGGCACGGCGTTTCCTTGTCTTCGAAAGCGGCAACGGGCGTCTTGAAGTCGCGCGGGTTTGCCAGGCAGTTGGCGCCGATCGGTCCGCGGTCCGGCAGCGTGAATTTCGCGCCGTAGTTCTCGCAGATGTAGCCACGCCAGACTGTCTGCTCACCACCCTTCAGAATCTTGAACATCATGCCGCGCGGGATCAGGCATATTTCCAGGGGTTCGACATCCATGATCCCCATCTCGGTGAACACCCTGATCGCCCCGAGCTGCGGCACGATCAGCAATTCACCATCGGCATTGAAGAAGTAATCGTCGACCATGTCCTCATTGAAGACGTAGGCATGGGCGGACATGCCCACCTGGGTGGTGGCGTCGCCTGCCGTGGTGATGGTCCGCACCCCTTCGAGGAACGTCAGTCTTTCCGAGGGTGCGGGGATCGGATCCCAGCGAAGCTGGCCGAGAGGAAGCGAATGTTCGTCGAGGCAAGGCGCGGTTTTCCAGAGCGGATAGGACGCATTGGAGAAGCGGCGGGTATGACGCACGCTCGGGCGGATGCGATAAAGCCAGGACCTTTCGTTGGTCCCGCGTGGCGCGGTGAACGGCGAGCCGGAAAGCTGCTCCGCATAAAGACCGTAATTGCACTTCTGCGGGCTGTTCTGGCCTTGCGGCAAGGCGCCGGAAAGCGACTCGGTTTCAAAGTCGTTGCCGAAGCCCGGCATATATTTCAGCGTGTTTGCTGTCGCGGCTTCACCATCCGATGTCTGGATCGATGTCTGGTCCATGCTCACTCCTCCCCGAACACTCCAGCGCCGCGCGTCTGAAAGATGCGCGGCGCTCGTGAGTTTACTCCGCTGCCGTCCCGATGACACCACGCTTGATCTGATCGGCCTCGATCGACTCGAAAAGCGCCCGGAAATTGCCTTCGCCGAAGCCTTCGTCGCCCTTGCGCTGGATGAACTCGAAGAAGATCGGGCCGATGACGGTCTTGGAGAAGATCTGCAGCAGGATTTTCGTCATGCCGCCATTCACCACACCTTCGCCATCGATGAGGATGCCGTGTTTCTTCATGCGTTCGACAGGTTCGCTATGGCCGTTCACGCGCTCATAGGACATGTCGTAATAGGTCTCCGGCGGACCCGGCATGAAGCGCAGGCCGTTGTCGGCCAGCCTGTCGGTGGCGTCGTAAATATCCTCCGTTCCAACGGCGATGTGCTGAATGCCCTCGCCCTTATACTTCCTCAGATATTCCTCGATCTGGCTGGTGTCGTCCTTCGATTCATTCAGCGGAATGCGGATCTTGCCGCAGGGCGAGGTGATGGCGCGGCTGACCAGCCCGGTGATGCGCCCATCGATATCGAAGAAGTGGATCTGCTGGAAATTGAACAGGTTGCGGTAAAAATCCCACCACTTGTCCATGTTGCCGCGGAAGACGTTGTGCGTCAGATGATCGAGATAATAGAAGCCGATCCCCTGGGGATGCGGGTTGCGCTCGCCGAGCCAATCGAACTCGGCCTCGTAGGCCGACCCCTTGGCACCATAGGTCTCGACGAAATAGAGCAGCGAGCCGCCAATGCCGACAATCGCCGGGACGTCGAGCGCCTTGTCGTCCCCTTCATAGGGAACAGCGCCTTTTGACACCGCGTGGTCAAACGCGTGTTTGGCGTCGACGACGCGCCAGGCCATCGATGGGGCGCAGGGACCGTGATTTGCGACGAAACGCGCGGCGTGGCTGCCGGGTTCGGCGTTGAGGACATAGTTGATGTCACCCTGGCGCCAGACGGTGATGTCTTTCGTCTTGTGCCTGGCGACCGCAACATAGCCCATGCGCGTGAAGAGTTCGCGCAGCGTCTCGGGCTCAGGATGGGCGAACTCGACGAATTCGAAGCCGTCGGTGCCAGCCGGATTGTCGGCGGTAATTTCCGAAGGCGGCGCATCATGCGGGAAAGGACCCATTTTCTTTCCTCCAGAGGAGATTGCATTTGATATGCAAAGTGTGGCCCAAAACGCGTGCAAAGTTCTTGCATTCTTCATGCTCCGGGAAGAGATTATGCACGATCCGTGAGTGTATTGGAGATTTCGTGCAATGGATGAGCCGCTCGACAAATTGGATTTGCGCCTGCTCCAGGAACTTCAAAAGGATGGCAGGTTGACGAACAACGAGTTGGGCGAGCGGATTGCGCTTTCGCCGTCGCAATGCTCGCGCCGGCGGACGAGACTGGAGGCTGAAGGATATATCCGCAGCTATCGCGCTTACCTCGATCGGCAGAAGCTGGGCCTCGATATGCTGGTGGTCATTTCCGTGACGCTGGCGACCCACAACAGGGACAATGCCCGCCGCTTTTCGCAACTGATCAATGGACTGCCGGAAGTGCTCGAAGCCTATGCGCTGACCGGTGAAATGGACTATCACCTGACGGTGGCGACCCGCGGGCTCGCCGACCTCTCCAAATTCGTCAACGACGTTCTGTTGCCCCATGAGTCGGTGCAGCACGTGAAGACGTCGATTGTCCTCGACACGCTGAAGACATTCGAGGGCTTTCCTGTGCTGATACCGGGCCATTGACATGGCGACAGCACAACATTGATGTCGACGGCATCGCCCTGCGTAAATATCTAAATCAGAGCGGCAGTTCGGTCGAGAATTTCAGCTCACGTAGCACGAAGCTCGAGACAACCGTGCGCACATGTGGGTTGCGCATGAGATAGCGGGTCATGAAGGCTTCGTAGCTTTCCACGTCGCTTGCCCTTATCTTCAGCATGTAGTCGAAGGCGCCGGACAAGGCGTAGCATTCCATGATCTCCGGCCGCTCCAGCACCACCGCAGCGAAAGAGGCCACGGCCTCTTCGTGGTGATCCTCCAGCGTCACATGCGCGATGACGCAGAGCTTGAGATCGAGTTTGCCAGGATCAAGCAGCGTCACCCGCTTGCGGATGACGCCGTCGGCTTCCAGTTCCTGGATCTTCCGCCATGCCGAGCTCTGCGACATGCCGGCCTTTTCCGCCAGGTCTGCCAGCGAAAGGCTGCCGTCGGCCTGGACGAGTTGCAGAAGCTTGCGGCGAAAATTCCCAGGTTCTTTCATTTTTGGCGTCACTTTCGGGAATATTTGCCACCATTATGGCGATAGCCAGCATGAAAGAAAAGAAAATCCTCCAAACTCGGATCATAATGGCAGGAAAAGCGCCGCTCTCGGGAGGATCAGCCTATGACCAAGGAAAGCAGCTACACCGCCAAACTGCCCGGCCCGGATGGTTTGTACGACTACACCCCGGATGAAGATGCGATCTGGGGCGAACTCTACCGGCGTCAGATGACGCTGCTTTCCGATACCGCCTGCCGCGAGTATCTGGACGGCGTCAAAATGCTGGGGCTCAAGCCCGACAAGGTGCCTCAGCTTGTCGATGTAAACAGACGCCTGAACGAGACCACCGGCTTTGGCGTCGAAGGCGTGCCGGCGCTCATTCCGCCCTCGCGCTTTTATGAACTTCTGTCGCAAGGCAAATTCCCGCTCGCAACCTTCCTGCGCCGTCGCGAGCATATCGACTATATCGAGGAACCGGACCTGTTCCACGAGGTCTTCGGCCATTGCCCCATGCTCACCAACCAGAGCTATGCCAATTTCGTCCGGCATTTCGGCGAAACCGCCGTCCGCCTCGGCAAGGGCTATTCCTGGCACCTGTTCCGGATCTTCTGGTTCACCGTCGAATTCGGCCTGATCAATACGCCGCAGGGACGCCGCTGCTTCGGCGCGGGCATCGTCTCATCGCCCAGCGAAGCGAAGGCGGCAATGGAAGGCAAGGCTTGCGAATTCCGGCCGTTCGATCTGCTGAGCGTGCTCCGGACGCCCTACCGGATCGATATCCTCCAGCCGATCTACTATGTCATCGACAGCTTCGCCGATCTTGAAGCGATCGTGGAGCAGGATATCGAGGCCACGATCGTCAAGGCAAAATCGCTGGGTGATTTCGCCCCCGCTTTCGAAGCCAAGGCTTCGTAAATCGCCGATGATAGGGTGGTTTGCCTCGCCGCGGTGCGGCGAGGCAACAGTCTTGCGAGTACTACTGCATCACCGCCGCGAACCGCATCCACTTGACGATCGAGTCGATCGGCGAGTTGTCCGGCATCTTGAGAGGGCTCTGACTGGGCGTGAACCCACGCGAAAGAGCCGAGTCCGGATCCGCCAGCAGCACGCCCACGAAGGTCGACGCCACGAGACAGCTCCCGACTTCGCCCAACCGGTTTCCGCCTGCAGCCTCGGCTTCGGCCAGAATGTAGAACCAGAGCGGCGTACGTTCGTGGAAACGCGATGCAGTACCGGCGAGGAAGTTCTTCAGATTGGGCTTCGCGGCAAACAGCGCTGAGACATCTTGGATCGGCGAGGACTGCACCGCGCCAGTTTGCTTGAGATGCTTGTGCAAAGCCTGACCCGTCGGGAGCCTGAGATTGTAGCCCCGACGAAGGTTCCGCCTTGCCAGGTTCTTGAACAACTCCTTGAGCTGTTGGTCGGCCTGGTCCTCCCCCTCCTTGAACAGCGTATGCAATGGCGGAGCAAGTTCCGTATCGATCCTCCTGGCAAGACGGGCCGGCTCCCCATCGCCCGCATCATGGGGATCAGCTCCCGTAAAGCGCGTCCAGTCGATTATCCAGTTCTTAGGCAACTTCTTCTCGTCATCCAGCCTGCCGCCGCCGCCCGTGAATTCGAATAGCAACTGCAAGGTGGCGCGCTTCAGAAAACCGGTGCCCGGCCGCCCAAAGTTCTTGTTGTAGTCATAGAAGGCTCTGACCATGGAATGACCGAACCGATAGGCTGCGGTGGAGAACTCCAATGGCAGAGCATTTCCGAGCCGGGTATTCTGCCTCCGGGCATCAAACTCGGCTCTGAATTTGAAGAAATGAGATGCCCGATCCTCGACGACGCGGTCCACCACAACCGGATCGCAAACGCCTTTGAGGTATCCTTCTACAATCAACCATTGATAGTGAAGTCTTGTCAGAGCCTGCGCTGAGCTGAAATCGGCGATCCAGCCGGTGTCATGCGATGCGAGATAGTCGACGGCCTTGTTGTGAAACCGGAGAAAGCTCAGATGGAACTGCGCGACGACGAGATTTTCATCGTTGCGATTGTCCCCGATTATCGCTCGTTGGGGCAAGGTATCAGAGAATTTCTGAAACGCCTCGGGAGTCATGGCGGCCTCAGCCAGACGTAAAGCCGCCTCTCGGACAGACGACTGGACCTGGCCATAACGAGGAAGGTCGCGATGTTCGTCGAGGTTGTCTGGAAGCGGCCCCGGATCGACGGCTGTCCCGACCCGCATCTTGTTTTTCAGCGTGGGGTGGCGAAGGCCGGAGATCACTTTGACAACATCTGCATCGATCCCCTCGCCGACGGCCGATCCGCCGTAGACACTATCCAGATCGAAGCGGGGCGAGCGAGCATTCCTGAATTGGCTCTCCACTGTCGACGAGGCGACAGGCGGGTGAGCGTTGACCATGCTCGAGATCGCCCCTTCGCGATCAGTTCGGGCCGTCAGCTCGTGATCCAGGAATTGTCCCCAATATGTGAACACAGGCGGGAGCGTGGAATCTTCCGTCGGATCCTCGCTCGTCGGCGTCGCGACAACATCGATCATCATTTCGCCGAGTTCATCGAGCTCCCCAAGCGTCTCCGCCGTGTTGGGAAGGTAATTCTCTGGCGCATCCAATGGCGGTACGAAATAACCGAAGTCAGCTTCTTCATCGACCGCGACGTCACCCGTCGCTGGCCGCCCGGCCCGAACGCTCGGCCCTGGAGCCGCACGTTTTTTCTCCGCACCCCCGTGCGATTGAAAAACGATTGCCATTAGCAACACCCTCCGTTTTCCAGCCCGCGGGATAATTCATACACCTAGAACGCGAAGTCAACTAATCATATTGGGCTATTATTCATCTTAAAGTTGGTAAATTACCCGTAAACCCAGTCGATATCTGTGCGGATTCAGCGCACCTCGTATTGTCAGGCACAAAAATAACGAAGAAAACCAATGGGGAGGAGATGCAGAAGTATAGGCCACCTGAAAAGCAATGAAACACTGACGAACGACCACTAGAATTTTCATTTGCCAACTCAACAATAAGATGTATATTTGCCGCCGAGATTTCGGCCAGGGGAAGTACATCCCGAAATCGACCTACAAGGTACAATTTATTATGCTTGCTTGCCGAACGCTCCAATTTTCAATCGGCGAAGCTTTGTGTTCTCGCGGCAAAACAGCGGAAAAAACATCTGGTCAATCCGCATTGATCTACCTGTCCCGAACGCGAGTGTCGGCTCGATTAACGGGTATGCCGCGTCAATCTTGCGGCTTTTGTATTGCTTTGAAACCGTGAAAGATGGGGGAGAGTTGGTATCATGGCGAAATCAACGCGAGGCAGGGTCAACGCACCGGGCGACGGCACATCGGGTCTTGGCATGGTGGTGCGATTTACACCCAAAGCAAGGAGCGAGGGTGTACAGCAACTCGAAAAAGGCGGCTTCCGCGTCGCGTCGTCCAAGGATTTTCGCAGCGCCGTGGCGGTGCCAAATGATTTCGATGGCGCTGATGTTCAGTACTTTGAACGTTTCGGAATCGCAATTGTGCGCCGGGACGGCGAGAGACTGAAGCCCATGTTGCAAAATGCCATGCAGCGGAAGGTCGTCAGCGCTGCTCGGCCGGAGCGATCCTATCGCGCCCTCGGCGGCCCGCTGACGAAGCGGCCAGACCTCGCACAGGCAACGGTGGGCGGCGTTGCAACCCATTTGGACCGTGACTACCTGCTCGGCTATCGTGACGCTGTGAACGAACTGGTCGATCGCTTATTGGGCAGGCAGGGAGCAGAGGGGCTTGTGGCCCGGGCAGCCTTTGAAGAGACCAGCAACACCTGGGGACTGCAGGCTGTCAGGGCTATCGAAGGTGAGCTGAGCGGGGCCGGCATCAAGGTGGCGGTATTGGATACCGGATTTGACGAAACTCATCAGGATTTTGTCGGCCGTTCCGTCACCAAGAAACTCTTTGCGACACGTAGTTCCGATGGCGACGTTCACGGTCACGGAACGCATTGCATCGGCACGGCATGCGGTCCGTTGCGACCGACCAGCGGCCCACGCTACGGTATCGCCCATGAGGCGGAAATCTACGCTGGAAAGGTGCTGGGCGACGACGGCTTCGGTACTGACCGGTCGATCATTGCCGGCATGGAATGGGCGCTGGATGAAGGTTGCCATGTTATTTCGATGTCGTTAGGCGCTGCAACGCAAATTGGAGATGCGCCGAGTGACGACTACGAGCAAATTGGGCAGGTATGTTTAGACGCAGGAACCTTAGTTGTTGCCGCTGCCGGGAACGAAAGTTCCCGTCCTCAACAGATTAACCCAGTTGGTTCTCCGGCGAACGCGTCCACGATCCTCGGAGTTGGCGCCGTGGATCGCTCCTTCGCGCCGGCGTCGTTCTCATGCGGCGGTTTGAATCCTGGTCAGGAAGTGGACATTGCCGCTCCTGGCGTCGATATATTTTCGAGCTTGCCCGATGACAAGTATGACCGATGGGATGGTACCAGCATGGCGACCCCACATGTCGCCGGCGTTGCGGCTCTTATTGCTCAGTCCGATCCGAAGTTTCGCGGATGGGCGCTATGGGCGCGCTTGATTCAGCTTACAAAGCCTCTATCTTCGCCTGCTAGGGATGTTGGCAAGGGTCTGCTCCAGGCAAGAGGAAGCGGCGAGGTATGACGACCGATAAGATTGAAGTTACCATTCGGATCGACAAAAACGAGGCCCGCAGTTTGGGAGAGGTCGTCGGCGACTTGAAGTCGCAAGGCCTCGAACAGGTGCAAAGCCACGAGCGCTTCATGATTGTCAACGGTAGTGTCAATCCTGACGCGCTCGATGCGCTTCGTGCGGTAAAGGGAGTCGCTTCAGTTCGGCAAGATGCCGCATACAAGACTCAAGCGAACTGATCATGCGGGCGGCACGGCCTATCCGCAGGCGCTCCCGTTCGCGACCACGCATACTGAGTTTGTCAGCTGGCCACCCGGCTGTGACTTATGCGGCGCTCGAATCGACAGCAGGCCGGTCCGCAAGCAGTTTGACCAGGGCTTGCGCACCGGCAGTTGAAGAAGCCGGGTTCTGTCCGGTGATCAACCGCCCGTCCGTGATAGCAAAGCTCTGCCAGTTCGGCGCTTTTTCATAAAGTCCGCCGAGCCGTTTCAATTCATCTTCGACCAGGAACGGCACGACGTCGGTGAGCTGAACCTCTTCCTCTTCGCTGTTCGCAAACCCTGTGACGCGTTTTCCCTTGACGATCGGCGCGCCCTTATATGTCACCCGATGCAGCACGGCAGGTGCATGACAGACGGCGGCAACCGGCTTGCCGGAATTGTAGAAGGATTCGATCAGGGAGATCGAATCCGGGTTGTCGACCAGATCCCACATCGGTCCGTGGCCGCCCGGATAGAACACCGCGTCGAAATCCTCCGAGCGCATGTCCGCCAGCTTCAAGGTGCTGGCGAAATCCTTCTGCGCCGCTGCGTCCTGCTTGAAGCGCGTCATCGCCTCCGTCTGGTTTTCCGGCAGATCGCTCTTCGGGTCGACCGGCGGCTGGCCGCCCTTGGGCGAGGCGAGGACGAGTTCAACGCCGGCATCGCGAAAGACATAATAGGGCGCAGCTCCTTCTTCGAGCCAGAAGCCCGTCTTTCGGCCGGTGCTGCCAAGAATGTCATGGGACGTAAACACCATCAGGATCTTCATCTGTCGCTCCTTCTTGTTCGACTGCAGTCGGAACCGGCTGCGTGAGGAGAAGTATGGCAAGTTTCCGCTCGCACCACAGTTACACCTTGGTATCGGCGATACCTTGGTATTGGCTGCCTTTCGCCCTGCCCCCAAAAATCAAACGTTGGTAGTCTGCAAGCATCTCGGGGTCTTCGACGGAACCGTGGTGGTGGAGTTGTCGCCAGGCGTCGTTCGTTCGAACGAACCAGCGTGTCGTGCGAAAGGCTACATCGAGCCTCTCCTCGGGTGTCTCGCATCGGCCTCTTTCGCGGCCGACAAAGAGGTGCCAGTCTTCTCCGCCCTGGCTGGTGAAGTCGTGGAATACCACCTGCACCTTCGCCTGACCTTCGAAAAGCCTGGAATACCCCTCGGCAATCGCGCCCCAGCCACGTCGGATTCCGCCGATGGGATTGTACATGCTCGGAGCGTCGCCCTCGACCCAGACGGCTTCCAGCGCCGTCATGTCGGCAGCGTTGAACGCCCTGTAGAACTCGATCAGCGCGTCTAGAGGACCGTCGCCGGTCTTCGCCTCGTTTCCCGTTATCTCTCGGAGATGCGTCTGCATGTCAGAACCTCTTTCCGCTTGGTTTTAAAGAAGCGCCGGCTCGAGCCGGCTTGCTGAGGATGCGGAAAGGAAAAAGCGGATTCCATTAGACGATGGTGTCGCCAACGCGCGGATTCGGCTTCCTCCGGTGATCAACGCTCGGTCCCGCCATCCGACCCAAAGGTATCGGCGACACCTTCGTACAATAGGCGGCAACCGTTTTTGGCGAGATGTTCCTGACAGAACGGCAACGGAGATGTCGAAACCGTTCCCGGCTGAAGGCCGGATCAACACACAATTCGCGATCGAGGTAGCGCCCGGCCATTGGTGGTGGGCGGCTGGTCGGTGCGTACCAATAACGGAGGCGGAAATGAGCCTGCACAAGACAGTGGTGATCACCGGCGCATCCCAAGGGATTGGCGCCGGCCTCGTGAAGACCTTCCTCGATAAGGGATACAATGTCGTCGGGACATCGAGACGCGTCAGCGAGACGACCGCGTTCGAGCGCAATGACAGGCTGGCGTTGATCGACGGCGATGTCGCCGATCCGGAGACCGCCGAGCGTGTGGCGCAGCGGGCCGTCGAGCGATTCGGGTCGATCGACGCGCTGGTCAACAACGCCGGCATCTTCGTCACCAAGCCCTTCCTCGACTACACGATCGATGACTTTCGGCGCCTCACAGCCACCAATGTCGAAGGCTTCCTTCACTTCACCAAGTGCGCTGTCAGGCAGATGCTTCGTCAGAAGTCGGGAGGAAGCGTCGTCACCATCACGTCGTCGCTGACGGATCATCCCATCGCCGGTGTGACGGCGTCCGTGCCTATGATCACGAAAGGCGGCCTCAATGCCATCACCAAGAGCCTGGCGCTCGAATTCGCCAGGGATAACATCCGGATCAATGCGGTGTCGCCAGGTGTGGTCGATACGCCGCTGCATGCGACGAACCCAAAAGATTATCTCAAGTCGCTTTCGCCGATGGGAAAGATCACGGCCGTCCAGGAGATCGTCGACGGCGTCGTGTATCTGACCGAGTCAGCGAATATCACCGGGGAGGTGCTGCACGTCGACAACGGCGCACATTTGGGAAAATGGTAGGCCGCGACCCGGAGGAGCGCCTGCTGGAACTGGGGATCGTGCTGCCTCCCCCGCCGACGCCTTTCGGCGCCTATGTCGAGGCGATCCAGTCAGGGCCGCTGCTGTTCCTGAGCGGCATGCTTCCGGTGATTGGCCATGATCCCGTCTACTTCGGGCGGGTCGGCGAGGAGCTGTCGACCCTGGAAGGCTATGATGCCGCGCGCACCGCCTGCCTCAGCGGTATCGCGGCCGCGAGGTCGCAGCTGGGATCGTTGAACTCCGTTCGTCGCATTTCCAAGCTCGGCGTCTATATCGCGACATCCGACACGTTCCGCGAACATCCGAAGGTGGCAGACGGCGCCTCCGAGCTTCTGCTCGACATCTTCGGAGCGGAAAGGATTCCGCCGCGCATCGTTCTGGGCGCCACCAGCATCCCGCTCGGAATGCCCGTCGAAATCGAACTCATTCTTGAAATCGAGCCCTAGCGAAGGATTTCGCTGACCAAGCCCAGACATGGAGACAATCATGACACCCACATCATCGAAAAGGTTGCGGTCCCGGCTTGCTCTCGCCGTCGTCGCCGCGTCATCCACGTTTCTGACAGCCGCTGCGGTCCCGATGCTGCCAGCACTTGCGCTCTCCGGCCAGTCGCCGGTCAAGCCGGACAGCACGGTACAATCAAAGCCCGGGTCCGAAACGGCACACGAATCCCAGATCAAAGTGGACAAGCGGACGCCGGCCTATTGGCGGGTGACATTCGACAACCCTCCGTTCAATATTTTCGGTCCGGAGACCATTCCGCAGCTCGAGAAGATTATCGCCGACATCGAGACTGATCCGAACCTCAGGGTCGTCGTGTTCGACAGCAACGTGCCGGGCTTCTTTCTGACTCACTACAATTTCACGCCGCCTCTGGAGGAGTCGACGAGCCTTCCCTCAGGGCGCACGGGTCTTCATCCGCTTCCCGACATGCTGGTGCGATTGAGCAAGGCGCCGGTCGTATCGATCGCCTTGATCCGTGGGCGCGCCACCGGGGTCGGAAGCGAGCTCGCCCTGGCAAGCGACATGCGTTTTGCGAGCCGGGAAAAGGCCATTCTGTCACAATGGGAGGTCGGCGCCGGCTTCGTGCCGGGCGGCGGTCCTATGGCACGGCTTCCCAGGCTGATGGGCCGAGGGCGCGCGCTTGAAGTCCTGCTCGGATCCGACGACATCAACGGCGAACTGGCCGAGCAATATGGTTACGTGAACCGTTCGTTCGCAGACGACAAGCTCGATCCCTTCGTCGACTCGCTTGCAGCGCGCATCTCCGGATTTGACCGGGGAGCCATCGCGGATACGAAACGGCTGGTCGATTTCGCCAGCCTGCCGACCGACCCGGAAATCGGTGCCGGCTGGGACGCCTTCATTTCCTCGGTCCAGCGTCCCGTGGCGCAAAAGAACATCGGCCGGTTGATGGAGATGGGCCTGCAGACGAACCCAGACATCGAGTCGAGGCTCGGCCATTACACGCAGACTTTGGCCGATAAGTAGGCTGAAGAGGCGCCCCGTGTGAACCAGCAAGTCGCACGGCGCCTACCGCAATATTCGGTAACGGTTTCCCTGTGACGACACAGAATCCACTACGCGGGATTGCACGCCTTGTCGTGCCAGCCCGCCCATCACGATGAACAATGGAGAGATGACATGCACAGCGTTGAGAACCAGATCGTCGATTCAAGCTTTTCCGCCATCATCAATGCGCCGATCGAGAAGATCGACATCCCCCGTTGGTGCTTCACATTGCCCGAGAAGGACTACCAGGAATGCTCTCCAGCCCACATCGCCGCCGGCTTCACCACGGCGCCGGACGGCAGACGGATGTCGATCAATGTCGAGACCATCGGCGGCAGCCTGATGGTCCAGCATTACGTCGAGACGCTCGGTGAGAAGGATCACCTGATCCTCGACTCCCACTCGGACGTTTTCACCCCGTCGGGGCGCACGACCATCCACGTGACCTGGGAGTTGAGCGCCAAGCGGATCGACGAGGCGAGATGCGAGTTCACCAACCGCGTCAGGTCCTATGCGACGGACGAGATGCTCACCTTCCTCGACCGCCAGGGGATTCCATTCGACATCTTCCGGACGCAGCGCCAGCCGATGTCCATCGCTCACAATAAGGGCGAGACGCCGCTCTTCGCCGCGAATATCGAGCGCGCCGCGCTCCGCAATAGCTGACCGTCTAAATCTAGTTGCCGCACGGAGAGCACCATGAAATCCCTGTCATACGATCCAAACAACACCGGCCTGGTGGTGGTCGACCCCTATAACGACTTTATCTCTGAGGGCGGAAAGATCTGGCCTCGGATCAAGGAGGTGGCGGAAGCGAACAACTGCGTGCCACATATGCAGGAGGTCTTGACCGCAGCGCGCGCTGCAAAGCTTCCCATCTTTTTCGCCATGCATCACCGGTACCGAGAAGGCGATTATGAGAACTGGAAATTCGTGGCGCCGATCCAGCGCGCGGCGTGGCACCGCCGAAGTTTCGAATCCGGGACCTGGGGCGGAGAATTCCGTGCCGAATTCGTTCCGGCCAAAGGCGAGATCGTTGCGTCCGAACACTGGTGCTCAAGCGGATTTGCCAACACCGATCTCGATTTGCAGCTGAAGCGGCACGGGATCGAGAGGATCATCGTCATCGGACTGGTTGCTCACACCTGCATCGAAGCCACGGTCCGCTTTGCCGCCGAACTCGGCTACGACGTCACGGTGGTGAGGGACGCCGTTGCGGACTACTCGGACGAGATGATGCATGCGGCGTTGGAAATCAACATGCCCAATTACGCCAGCGCCATCGTGAATACGAGCGATCTTGTTGAAGCGCTTGCAGCGTAACAAGCGCGTTGCGAGGCGCCAAAGCGGCCCTCGGCGGACACATTCCGCCGGGGGCGAGCGCACGCCTTAGGGGTGAACAAAGGGTCTTGGTCTGCTCTGTCGGACAAACGGAGGCGTTTTTGCATGCGGGCGTCACAGGCGTCCGGCGCGGTCTTCATCGACCATCGCGGATTATCGCCGCAACAATCGAACCGACACCATGGGACAATGGACGGCCGCACGGGGCTGGCGCATCGTCCGCAGCGTCACGGGCAATGCCCATCACGCTCATTACGGGAGATTGAAAATGTCTATCCAGGAACGCAATAGGACTGCCGCAGAGAAGGTGCATGACGTCGACATGAAGCTCGAAGTCGTGGTTATTCCGGTTTCCGACGTCGATCGAGCAAAGGCCTTCTACACCGGGCTTGGCTGGAGGCTGGACGCCGACGTTTCCGGCGCGAACGGTTTCCGGGTGGTTCAGGTGACACCGCCTGGCTCCCCGTGCTCTGTCATCTTCGGCAGTGGCGTCACCTCCGCCAAGCCGGGTTCAGCGCAAGGCCTTCATCTCATCGTTTCCGACATTGAGACGGCTCATGCGGCGCTGGCCGCCCGAGGCGCTGCAATGAGCGGTATCTTTCATGATGTCGGCGGCGTTTTCCATCATCAGGACGACGAGGGTCGTCTTGCCGGACCGCATCCAACTCGCGGCAGTTACTCATCTTTTGCATCGTTCAGCGACCCCGATGGAAACGGCTGGCTCTTCCAGGAGGTGACGGCCAGGCTGCCGGGCCGCATCGCCGCCACCGGCGCGGCATTTTCATCGGAGAGCGACCTTGCGAGCGCCTTGCGCCGCGCCGCTGCTGCCCATGGCGAACATGAGAAACGCACCGGCGGCAATCATGATGAGAACTGGCCAGACTGGTATGCGCAATACATGATCGCCGAGCGCTCAGGACGGCCGCTGCCCGATTGACGGCTCCATTTTGCACGGCCGGCATGTGCCATGAAGAGAGCTTCCGGCGCTGCGCACAGGAAAGGCCGCTGCAAGTGTTACGACCGAATCTGGATTGGGCCGCCATCTGCGATGATGGCGGCCTTCTCCTCTTTTGCCATGATCGAACTCCCCCGTTTCAACGGAACATCGGCCGCGGCCTCGCCCAGTTCGATCGGATTTTAGCCGACTGAACGAGCAAGAGATCCCCGCTTTGGCCACGACATCAATGATCTCGCCCTCACGACCTTCGCACCTTGAGCAGGAAAGAACCTGCCGCTTCAATGGAGCCGGCCCCGTTGCTCCGCCAATGTCGGCCTCGACAAGCTCTAAGGGTCTTTTTGCCATCCACATGCGGAGCCGATCCAATGGTATCGGCGACACCTTGGTGCAATAGAACCTCGTCTCCGCACATGAGAGCTTTGGCGCGTCGAAATTCTGAACCCAGGAGAGCCCATGTCATCCATCTCATCCTCAGTCACTCGCCGCACGCTTTTGGCAACCGTCGCGGCCGCGGGCGCGCTCAGCGTCCTTCCAGCCTCGATCGCCCTGTCCAAAGCCGGTGGCGAGGAAATTCGTCCCTTCAAATACAAGGCGACTGATGCCCAACTCGACGATCTCCGCCGCCGCATCGAAGCAACGCGCTTTCCGGATCGCGAGATCGTCGATGACAATACCCAGGGCGTTCAATCCGCGACCATCGAAAAGCTCGCAAGGTATTGGGCAAAGGACTATGACTGGCGAAAGGTCGAGGCGAGGCTGAACGCCCTGCCCCAGTTTACGACGACAATCGACGGCGTCGAGATCCATTTCATCCATGTGAAGGCTGAGCGCGACGGCGCCCTGCCCATCATCGTGACACATGGATGGCCGGGGTCGATCATCGAGCAGATGAAGATTATCGAACCCCTTACCAATCCGACTGCACACGGCGGCTCGGCGTCAGATGCTTTCGACGTCGTCATTCCTTCGATCCCTGGCTATGGCTTCTCCGGAAAGCCAACCGAGAAAGGCTGGGATCCCATCCGGATCGCGCATGCCTGGATCGAACTCATGAAACGCCTCGGCTACTCGAAATATGTCGCTCAGGGCGGCGACTGGGGCGACGCCGTGACTGAGCAGATGGCATTGATCGCCCCGCCGGAGCTGGCCGGGATCCACGTCAATATGCCGGCCACCGTTCCGGACGACATCGCCGCCGCGCTGCGGCCGGGAGGCACCAAGCCTGCAGGACTGTCGGCCGACGAGGAACACGCCTACAACCAGCTCGATGACTTCTACAAGCATGGCCTCGGCTACGCGATCGAAATGGCAAACCGCCCGCAGACCTTGGTCGGCATTGCGGATTCACCCGTTGGCCTTGCCGCGTGGATGATCGATCACGACATCCGGAGCTACGAGCTGATTGCCCGCGTCTTCGACGGCGAGACGGAAGGCCTGACACGAGAGGATATCCTTGACAATGTGACCCTCTACTGGCTCACGAACACGGCCGTCTCGTCGGCACGCCTTTACTGGGAGAATAAGCTTGAATTCTTCGCTGTGAAGAATGTCAAGATTCCGGTGGCGGTCAGCGTATTTCCCGACGAAATCTATGCGGCGCCCCGGAGCTGGACGGAGCGGGCCTACCCGAACCTGATACACTACAACAGGCTCGCGAAGGGCGGGCACTTCGCAGCTTGGGAGCAGACGGCGGTGTTCTGCGAAGAGCTCCGCACTGCGTTCCGTTCAGTCAGAACGTAAACGCGTTTCGGCCGCCTGCCTGGTCGCCGGTTTTCCGGCGGCCTTGCTCCATGTGACATGGACGTGGGTCCATATCTGATTTCGGTTGCGACGCAGGGACTGTCGTGCAGCGATTTTCGGCCTTCGCTTCAGCCCAGACCGTCGATCAGCATCTTTGCTCGTGACAGTTTGACGCTGGAAAATCCTTCCGTGAACTGCTGGTAGATCGGAAGGAGGATATTGCGAGCCGATCCGCCTCCAGCATTGCGATCAAGGAATTCGACGAGGCTGATTCCTGCCGAAATCTGCCAGTAAATTCCGCCTTGCGCGGAGGCTTGCTGCATTGCCTGTTGGTACAAGTTTTGGACATCAGAGGCGTCGCTGATGTTCTGAATGGCTAATATCTCGCCCTTCCTTCTCAAAATCTCTGGCACCATCCACCGGTAACCTTTTTGCTCCGAGAAATGCAGAGCATTTCCTATTTCCTGAAGCGCCTCATTAAAACGACCGGCCGCCTGCAACGCAGACGCCAGCTCGCATAAGAAAAAAGGATAAAAAAGCAGGTACGCGGCTTCACGCATTTCACCAATGCCGGATTGAAGCGCGTCGATTCCATTCATAGGATCGCCCGATCGAGCCGCCAGACTTCCCTTCACGCATAGGCCAACCGCGTGAAAAGGGCGCAGGCCATGCTGCAATGCGTGGTCGAGCAACTCTTCGCCGTATTCCTTGGCTCGATGCACTTCGTCAAGGCTTAGTGAAACGAAGGCAGCCGACCATGCGAGAGCAACACATAAGACGAATGGCTGCCTTGTTTCGCGTGCTTCCCGGATCGACTCCTCAGCCGTTCGAACCGCCGCGTCCAACTGACCGCGTGAGATCAGGTTTACCGTATTGTGGGCCATGGAGGACGTCCGAACGTCGGCCCCCAGCCTCAGTATATCTTTGCGCCGATTGTCGAAGGGGAAATGCCTCGCCGCCCAATCAAGCCGCTCGCCAGCTTCCTGGTGCTCCGCCTGATAGGTTTGAGGGATTCCCACGAGCCATGCGGCCGTAGCCCGGGACTGTATGTCTCGTCCCTTGACGACTTGCTCGTATTCACGCGCAAACACCAGCGCGTCTTCCAATTCCATCGATCGGGCGGAGAACAGCCAAAGTGCGCATGTCACGCGCTGCTGGTAATCAAAGTCATCGAATGCCTTTGCCAGCGACAAGGCACCGGTCAGCAGGTCCCTGCCGCGATGGCTCATGCCTTGGGTGTAAATCAGCGCGAATCCGAGAGCGCATCGCAAGACCATCTCCGTGCGACTTCCGCTCTCCTCGCCGATCTGTTCGAGCGCTTTTTCCGCCCAGTCACCCGCCTCGGAAACGAGCGACGTGGCAGTCCAGAAGTCGCTCGTGGTGGCGGCGAGCCTTGCGCCCAGAATTCCGTCCCCATCGGGCGAGAGTGCCCATCTCAACGCGGCACGCAGATTGTCGATCTCCCGGCGATAGCGAGCAATATCTTCGATCGCAGCCTGAAGATGGCGCTCCTCCGAAAACGGCCGAAAGAACGACAGAAAGTACTTCGCCAGCCGACGCATGGCGCGTTGGTAGCTATCACGGACGCCGAGTTTTTCGCGCGCGTACACCCGCACGGTTTCGAGGAGACGCCAGCGAGGACCTGTTTCCGCTCCTTCGAATGTCACCAGAGACTTCGAGACGAGATTAGAAATAGCGAGAGCCGTTTCCGCCTCGGTCTCCCCACTGACCGCCACGGCGGCATCCAGCGTAAAGCCCGCCGGGAAGATCGCCAAACTGCAAAGCAGCTGGCGTTCGGCTTCCGGCAGCAATTCATAGCTCCAGTCCAGCGCCGCGCGGAGTGTCTGATGGCGAGGCAGAGCCGTCCTACGTCCGCCGGTCAGCAGGACAAAGCGATCGTCCAGTCGGCCGGCGATCTGTTGGAGACCGAGGGTCGCAGCGCGGGCGGCGGCAAATTCGATGGCGAGCGGAATTCCATCGAGATGCCGACATATCGTCGCGATGGCAGACAGCCTTTCCTCGCTTGGCGAAAAATCCCATAGCAAGGCCCGGGTGCGAGCGATGAAGAGCTGGACTGCACTATGTTCCAGAGCGTTGCCGAGATCCTCGCTCGCCGGAACCTCGAGCGGGGGCACGCGGTAAGCGAATTCGCCCTCGATACGGAGAAGCTCTCGGCTTGTCGCGAGCACCGATACGTTTTGGCAAGCGCGCACGATCGCCTCGACCATTGCGGCGGCTGCGTCGATGACGTGTTCGCAATTGTCGATCACCAACAACATCTTCCTCGTTCCGATGGCGCGCGCCACCAGCTCTGCGGAAATGTCGTCTCCCTGAAGATGCAAATCGAGGGCTTGAGCCAGCGTTGTGGGAACAAGGCTCGGATCCGACAGGGATACAAGTTCTACGAAGAAGGCGTCGCCGTCCAGCGATGGCAGCAAACGGCGGGCGATTTCCGACGCAAGCACGGTCTTTCCGATACCGCCGGGGCCGGTCAGCGTAACAACTCGATAGGCAGAAGTCAGGTTCAGGACTTGGGTAATCGTCGTCTCGCGGCCCACCAAATCAGACATCGAGGCCGGAATATTCGTAAAAAACGAATTCCTAGTTGACCGCGGGTGGATGGGAGGCGTCGGCGCCGGCGCGTGTGCTGATTTACGATGGCACGTCCACGCGCCGAGGATACGATAGCCTCGACCAGAAATGGTCTTCAGCAAATTCCTATCTTTTCCGAGCGCCTTACGAATTGCCGATATGTGAACCTGAATTGTATTGTCTTCGACGACGAGTCCGGGCCAAACGCGCTTCATAAGGTCGTCTTTGGATACAATACCACCTTCCGAAACCACGAGTGTTTCCAGAATTTCAAATGCCCGACTGCCGATGGGTACTGGCGCTCCCATGGCACGCAGCTCTCGCTTAGCGAGGTCAAGCTCCCAACCGCAGAACTCGAAAAGGCCTAGCTCGATCTGTCCCAAAGCACTCTCTCATCCGTCCAGGCAATGGTATTTAGGCCATAAAACCATAGAAACGCCCCCTATTCCAAGGGCACGGGCCGCGCACCAAAGCAGCGATTCAGATTTTTTCAGAATCTCTCATAGTACTTAAGTCCCATTTTGAATCGCTATCCACTAAAAGAAATTCCAGCAGCGATCGCGACAATCAACAGTCGGACGCGAGTACAATTCATTTCTAAGATCTTTGCCCACAGATTCTCGACACAATTTAAAGGAGAATGGCAATGTACACCGGCAACCACCCGCATGCCACAACGCGCAAGGCGCAGAAACTCTCACCGGAAGACGCAATCGTCGTCATCTTGAGTGACGACGATACTATCTCTTCGGCTTTAAACGCAAACATCTGCTTAAACGGTTGGCAGCCGCACCTTTATAAATCTAGAACGGAATTTCTGCCATGCCCAGGGGCGGACTTTCTAGGTTGCGTTGTTCTTGACGCGAGGCTGCCTGATCTCACCGCGTCTGATCTGACACATCTAATATGCGCGCATGCTATCCGTTGCCCGGTGATCGTCCTCACCGGCCATGGCGGTCAAGCGATGACCGTGAATGCAACGAAATTTCATGTCAGCTTCATACCACAGCCCTTCGACTTGAACGCTCTCACGGAAAAGATTGATGCGGCCATTCTGGCCACCGTGGAGATAGGTCGCCTCGAGGGAAACTACCGGACGCTTACGCCGCGAGAGCGGGAAGTCATGAAGTTCGTCGCCGAAGGGCTACTGAATAAGCAGGTGGCGTTCAAATTGAACATTAGCGAGATCACAGTGAAGGCTCATCGCGGTCAGGTCATGAGGAAGATGAACGCCCGAACGTTGCCGCATCTGGTGAACATGGCAGCGAAGCTCGATATCGGCGTGGGATCCCTGCATTAGTTTGTAGCCTGACAGGCGGTCGGGGATGCCGGGAAGCGCCCGACGTCCTATCGGCAGCAAACCCGAGAAGGGATCGGAATAGAAATATATTCCGTTCACTTCGGAGCGGCGGAACTGCCTTTGACGAAGTCCACCATGACGCCTGGCTTGACCATGCCAGCCAGCTCTTCGGCATCCCAGTTCGTCAGCCGCACGCAACCATGCGATCCAACCTTGTCGATGAGCTTCGGCTCAGGTGTCCCATGTATTCCATAGGTCGGTTCGGTCAGGTCGATCCAGACCGTACCAACAGGACCGTTCGGCCCTTTCGGGATCGTCAGGACCTTGTTGTTCTTTCCCTGCTTGAAGTTGCGCTTCGGGTCATATCTGTAGACCGGCATCCTCGCGACGCCCTTGACCTTGTGCTTGCCTGACGGCGCCGGATTGTCTTCGCTTCCGATTGTTGCGGGATAGACTGCAAGCAGCAATCCATCCGCCGCATAGGCGAGCACCTGCCCCGTCTTCCTGTCAGCCTCGATCCTCTTGACCTTTCCGTCCCTTGGAGGACCCGGGTTCACCACCCACACAGTGTCGCCGGGAGCAAACTGCGAAGCCGGGTTGAGCGCATGCACGAGATCGATACCCATGTGGAACCGCTCTGATAACTTCTCGGCAACGCTCGTATATCCCAAGCTCTGCATCTTTGCCTTCTCGCCATAGTCTTCAGGGATCTTCTCAACCAGACCCGCCGCATCCTCTGGCGAGACGACATAGCTATCAACGACAGGAGCATTGCCTTCAAGGCGGGAGGCGACCTCTGGATCCAGCCTCCCATCGACAGGAAGATTGTTCATCGCCTCGAAGCCGGCCACGGCCTTGTCGACATTTTCGCCGGGGAGGCCATCGATCACGCCGGGAGACGAGCCTGCGCGGTCGAGCAGGACCTGAAGACGGACGATCGCAGGGTCTGGATCTCCCGGCGCAAGCTTCTCAGTCCCGATGGACGCAAACGACGCGGTATTGATGTCTTCGGGTCGGAGCTCCCGCGCGGCTGCACCGCCAACGGAGAAGGCCAGAGCGAGCAGCGAGATCGGCAGGGCTGTTTTCATGGACGACAAATGGCCGGCGCCGCAACTTGTTCCAGTGCGAACCGGCCGGGCAGGTGTTCACGATGATTTCAATGTCCAGTCTCTGCAAATTCAGTACAACCGCCCTTTGATCCGAAGGAGATCGTGAATGCCCCGCGAGAGCGTCAACGACTTGATGGCCTTTCTGGCGGTCGCCCGGGAGAAGAACTTTACGCGAGCGGCTGCGAAATTGGGCGTATCTCAATCGGCGCTCAGCCACACTGTCCGCCAGCTCGAGACGCGGCTTGGAATCCGGCTTCTGACCCGTACCACGCGGGCCGTTTCGCTCACCGACGCAGGGGAGCAGTTGTTCCAAGGCGTGGGACCGCACTTCGACGAGATCGATGCTCAACTCGACGCTCTCACCGAGCTCCGGGACAGGCCCGCGGGGAACATTCGCATCACGGCATCCGATCACGCGATCAAATGGATCATCTGGCCGAAACTCCAGCGCTTCCTACCGAACAACCCTGACATCAAGGTGGAGCTGATACGCGAGAACGGGCTGTCTGACATCGTGACAGAGCGCTTCGACGGCGGCGTCCGGATGGGAGAGCAGGTGGCGAAAGACATGATCTCCACACGCATCGGCCCTGATTTCCCGTTTGCCGTCGTCGGCACGCCCTCTTATTTCGACAGCAATGGGGTTCCGGAGCATCCGCAGGATCTCGTCCGCCACAACTGCATCAACGAGCGCCTGCCCACATATGGCGGCTTCTGGGCATGGGAGTTCGAAGACAATGGGAAAGAGATCAGGATCAGGGTGGAGGGGCAGCTTGCCTTCAACAACGCCTATCAGAGTGTGGAAGCGGCGCTGGACGGACTTGGCCTGGCATACGTACCGGAAGACATCGCGCTACCTCATATTGCGGAAGGTCGTCTCAGACGCGTGCTGGAGGCCTTTTCCCCACATTGGGATGGCTACCATCTCTACTACCCCAGCAGAAGGCAGTCCTCTCCGGCTTTCGTGGCGCTCGTGGACGCCCTGCGCCATCGAGCTTGATAGCCATCTTGCTTTTCTTGGGCGCCCTTTGAGCAGGGAACGCTGACGCGCAGGGATCGCTTTCGGTGGGGCGCTAAATTGAACGCCCATCGGTGACCCTCTCAATGAATTATCTTTGACCGCTTCTCCGCATGCGAAATTCCATCGAGCGTCGCCATAAGCTTTTCGAACTCGCTCAAGACTCGATTGAACTCGGCGTCCTGCATGGCGGCGATTTCCGATATCGTCGAGGACACGGACTCAATCAGCGTGTCGATCCAAACGCAGCGCTCAGCCGGGACATGACCGAGGACCTGCTGCCTATGCGTCTTCAGCTCGCGCAGGATGCGAACGATAAGAGCGCCACGGTCCGCCCTGCTCAAGAACGGAAGCCTTGTCTGCGCCTGCTGGATTTCCGTTATCAGCGTCGTCGCCATCCCCGATCTCCGACGTTCGAATGCAACCCGTTATCACAACCACAGCGTTTCCAACATGGACTTTGGTCTGAGTGACCACATCGGTGCGGTTCAGTACTTTCTTCGCCACCACAGCCGATCGGTTAGTCGCTCGTTGCGACGAGATCTGAAGTGCCGCAGCTGCGCCTTGGTCCTTCCCGTGGTTGATAAGTATTGTCCTCCGGACGATACGACCTGTAGCGAGCAGCGCACCGAGCCGCCGCCTGTGCATTCACCTTCGTGGCGACGCCCTCATCGGCTTCGGCGACGATCTTCTGGAACGGCGAAGAGCACTCGCGGATCCCGCCGCTATAGGATCGATAGCTATTGGTCGCAGGGTCGAAGGAACGGTAGCGTTGCGCGCACCAAGCAAGGTGCTCGGCAGAAAGCTTTGGCTGCGGTGTCTGGAGTTCGGCTGTTGACGGGCGATCGGAAACCGGCTTCGCCCTGGAGGTGGTGATAGCAGGCGCCTCAGTGACGTAGCTGGAGTAGAGAGGCGGAATTCGCTCGTATTGCTGCTGCCGGATATCGACTTTCACCGGTGCCGTCGTCCACAGATCGCGCGACGTCAGGTCTTTAAAGGCATGAGGTTCCGAGTTCGCGACGACGTAGGACGCGCCAGATGCGGCAGCCATGCAGGCCCCGACCGAGCTTAAGATCCCAAAGACGACGGATGCGATGGCTTTCATTGTCCTGACCCCTGCTGTTGAGCCTGCGGAACCCAGACGCGGCCGGCGGTGCTATCATGCCGGCCGCCGGTGGCGACAAGCACGGCGACAATGCCGGCGATTGCCAGCAGGATGGCGATCAGCGGCACGGCCAAACCTGCGGATTTCTCTTCGGAATAGATCATGTTCCCTCTCCTCGGCCCCGGCGGCGGCGGTCGCCGCCGGGCACCGGCCGTTATGCCGAGATGATGTAGACGATCGTGAATGCAGAGGGATCGACGATGACGATCCGGCCGTCCGCGAGGAGGAAGAAGCGGTAGGCCTTGTACTGCGGTACGATCTCCACGATCCGCGGCGGCAGCGGCTCGAGCCTGATCTTCTTCGGAATGGTCGTGCCGACCGAAACCGTGAAGTCCACCTCCCGAACCGGCTCGACGTGAACTTCTTTCACAACGGTACGGATTTCCGTCTGCTGCTCGACGGAGATGTTCACGTTGGTCGTGTTGTTCGTCTCGGTCTTCGTGGTTTTCTGAGTGCTGCTGTCGACGGATGTGTTGTTGGTCTTGCTGTTCGACTGGGTCTCAGTCGAGCCGCTGGAAGACTTCGCGTCGCCAGACTTCTGGGTCTCGCTGGAGCCGGTCGATGTGCCGGTGTCCTCGCTGCCGGCAGGCTTCTGGCTTTCCGTCGAGGACTGCCCCGACTTGGGAGACTTCGAAGCATCCGGGCTTCCGTCGGAGGTGTCCGTGCCTGCGGCACCGGAGCCGGTTTCGGTCGAGCTTCCGGACTGCGTCTTGGCACCGGGCTGAGTTGTCGTCTGACCCGAGGAGCCATCCGTGGAGGTTCCGGTCGACGCCCCCGACGAGTTTCCGTCGGAGCCGGAAGGTTGCTGCTGCGCATCCTGGCTACTCGATGCTCCTGCGCCACCCGAGGAGGTGGCGCCCCCCGCATCCGGTTGCTGGGTCGCACCACCGCTGGACTGGTTGTTTTGGGCAGCACCCTTCTTGGGAAGGATTGGTGCATCCTGCGCCGAGGCGGCCATGATACCGACCGGCGAAACGCCGATCGAGAGTGCCGTCATCAGCACTGCGAGTGTCTTGGTCTTCATAACAATCTCTCTGCTTTTTTGGCCGCACGACGGCGCTTCCGTCTGTCGTGCGGCGCTTCTCAGGTTTTAAGATGATTTGCGGAGCAATGACGCGGCAGTGGCTGCGTCGCATCAGGTCACTTGATGACCTGGATGACCTTGCGGGACGACGGTTCGACGATGACACGTTCATCATTGACCACCGCATAAGCATAGGTCGGGTCATCCGGAATAGGCGTCACGACGACCGTCTCCGGCAGGGGCTGCCCGACGACAATCTTCTCCTTCACGACCACGCGCGCCGATGGTGCTGGAGCCTCGCGGACATAGGTGACGACCTTTTGCGGCGGCGGATCGATCGCCGTGCCAACAACGGCGCCGGCAACGCCACCGACAGCAGCACCGACGGGGCCACCGACGATCGCACCGGTAACCGCGCCACCCGCCGCACCATTAACGGTCGAGGACTGGGCGAATGCGACGCCCGACATGAGGCTCGCGGCAGTGGCCGCACCGACGATAAGCTTGGAGAGCATTTTCTCCTCCTTCTGTTTCGAGGCGGCCTTCGTGACCGCTGCAAAACCAACTAGCTGGAGGCAGGGTCGTTCCACGCCCCGGACCTCAGTCCGATGGCCTCGGCCTTTGGTCCTAAAACCCATTTCAATATCGGTCGCCGGCGCTAATTGCGGATCGAAGGCCCTGTCGTCGCGGGCATTGAGGAGACTGAAGGAGATGGCACGATCCAACCGTCGGGAGGCGGGACGCAGGCGCCTGGCGATGCGCCTGCCGCAGATGCGCAAGCTGATCATGGAAACCCGCGACCCGTGGCAGCTCGAGCTCTTCGAAGCCTACCAGATGGCCGTCGAAGCGCGTGACGCAGTTCGACGGCATCGGTTCAATTCGAACCTGGTGCGGGAATATGACAAGACCTGCTCGGAGATAGAACGGCACGTCATCCGAGCCATGCGCGAGCCTTCCTACGCGCAACGCACAAGCTGACCGCGGTGAGCCGTCATATCTCGGTGGGCAGGAACTTTTGGACATTCAAATATGGAGGAACCGCATGATTGCCGCCGTACGCTGACGAGAATTATGACACACGGCCGACGACAACCAATGCACTCATGCCGCCGCACGGACGCACTCCGTGGCGCGATTCCAGTTGCTCGGCCACTTCGTCGACGATCTCCAGAATGCGCCCCGGCGCCCGCTTTTCGATCTCTCCCCTGAGCGGAGTGCCTTGACAGAAGGCTGCAGCGACGTCGTGGGCGGCCGCGACGGAGGTCAACTCGATCCGATCGCAGGAAACCGAATCAAATCCAGCCGAAGACATATGCGCCTTGATCGTATGAGGGTCGAAATAGGAATATGGCAGGCGACTTAGAAAGTCCGGCGGGTCGGACCGAAATAGGCCTGCCAGGCACTCGTCCACATATCTCGCGAAGTCGTTAGCAGAAAGCGAATCCCAGGTCGCAAACAGGAAACGACCGCCGCTCCGCAACACTCTTGCAGCCTCGCCATAGGCCTTCAGCTTATCCGGAAAGAACATCACCCCGAACTGGCAGACGACGAGATCGAACATCGAAGGCGCGAAAGGGAGATTTTGCGCGTCGGCGTGCATCCAGTGAGTCCGCGACATCGTCAACGATGGTGCGCCGACGTCGATCATCGCCTGGCTGAGGTCGGTGGCAACGAGTTCCGTTGCATGATCGAGTGTCGCCCGCAAAGCGCGTGTCAAGGCGCCGGTCCCCGCAGCAACCTCGAGAACGCTGCATGGTTTCAATCGTTCAGCGACGATCGCCATCTCCGACGCATAAGGCTCGAAGAGTATGGGCACGAGAAAGGCCTCGTAAAAGTCGGCAACGTCTTCCTCGAACGGCGCGGGAAAAACGGCAGATTCGGCGCTGATGCCGCCTTCGATATCTGCGGAAATCGTCACGTACAAGCCTCCAAACCTTGGTCTGTCGATCGTGAAATATGACTGAATCCGTTGATGTCTATGGGCGTCAGACCTTGGTCCCAGCCCTGTCCGACCGAAGTCCCTGGAGTGGAACGCGCATCGGGATCGCTCCGTTTCGAAAGAGACCAAGGAGATCCGACATGCCCCAGAGTCATAGATCCCGAGTGAATGACGCTTGCAACGCGTCCGTCTTCGCACTTGTTGTCGTTCTGGCTGCCCTTCTCTACGTTTTCGGCGCAGCCATGTCCGGCGATACCGTCGGGTTGACCCAGAGCATAAGAGGCGCCGAGGTGTTCGACACGAGGAATTTGCCCTGACGCTGTTTGGAAAACTCTGAAGACGCGGTAGGTTCATCGGCAAGTCTATTATCGGTATCAAAATGAATTGGCTTCGCCGCTGGAATGCCCGCTCACTCGCCTCCCAGTTCTTCATCGCGGGTGGGCTCATTTCGATTGCCGCCATGTTCGTGGTGGGCTTTTTCGTGAGCCACCTCATAGAGGAGACCGTCATCCACAATTCGGGCGCGGCGACAGCGCTTTATGTGGACAGCGTGATCGCGCCGCTCCTTCCCGATATGCAAACCGAGTCATTGCTTGATGAAGCGAGTGCTCAGGCTCTGGATGAGACGCTCGGTCAGGGTGCACTCGGCAAACGCCTTGTTTCGTTCAAGCTGTGGCGGAGCGACGGCACCATCCTCTATTCGAACGAGAAGGAGCTGGTGGGCAGGAAGTTTGCGGTCAGCGACAAGCTGCAGAGGGCATTCGCAGGGTCTCTCGTCGCGCGTTATGAAATCGCCAACGATCCGGAAAGCGACACAGAGCGCGCGCTCGGCAAGCCGCTGATGGAGATCTATAACCCGGTGCTTCAGCCGTGGTCCGGACAGGCGGTCGCCGTTCTTGAGTTCTACGAGACAGCCGAAGGCCTGGGCGATAGTCTGGCGCGTGCAAGGCTCCGGAGCTGGGGCGCCGTCGCCGCCCTCACGGCGACCTTTTTCCTTGTTCTCTCCGTTCTGGTGTTCCGGGGTAGCCGCACGATCGAGGCGCAGCGCAAGGATCTCAAAGACCGGGTCACCGAACTCTCTGCGCTGCTGGCGGAAAACCGCGGACTTCAGCGGCGCCTGCAGCGCGCCTCCCAGCGTGCGGCGGCGCTGAACGAAACATATCTGCGCAGCATCGGTGCCGATCTGCATGACGGTCCGGCCCAGCACATCGCCTATGCCTCATTGCGCCTGGACAGCGACGTGTTGATCAATGCGTCCACCCAGCCCGAAGCGCGTGAGAAGGAGCTTGCCTGGATACGCTCGAGCCTTGCCGAAGCGATGACGGAGATCCGCAATATCTGCAGAGGCCTGGTGCTTCCACACATCGAAAAATCCTCGATCACCGAGATCGTCACGCGGGTCGTCGAAGCGCATCAACACAAGACCGAAACACCTGTCGAAACTGTTATCGACGAGGACGGACCGGAACTTCCTCCAGCCGTGAAGATCTGTATCTATCGCTTCGTTCAGGAAGCCTTGAACAACGCCTATCGCCACGGCGGCGGCGTTCAGCAGGCTGTCAGAGCCGTCTCGCACAAGGGTCATGTCCGTGTCGAGGTCAGCGATCACGGCGACGGCTTCGATCCGACCGAGGTGAGGCCAACGAGCCTCGGCCTCGTGGGTTTGCGCGAGCGCGTCGACAGCCTGGGAGGTTCCTTCGACATCAAGACAGGCGAAGGAGGAACGACCGTGACCATGATCTTTGAGCCAATGGAAGTGGGAGAGTAGGAATGACATCAATCACCATCGGCGTCGTGGATGATCATCCGCTTTTTCGCGAGGGTGTAACGCGCAGCCTATCCGAAATCAGCGGCTTTATCGTCGTTGGCGAGGGGGCCAGCAGCGATGATGCGGCGATGATCGCTTCGGACAACCGCCCCGACATCATGCTCCTCGATGTCTCGATGCCCGGCGGCGGGCTTTCTGCGATCAGTGACGTCCTTGCGCGGAGCCCCGCAACGAAAGTGCTGATGTTGACGGTATCCGAGGAGGTGGACACCTTACTGGGAGCTCTGCAACGGGGCGCGATGGGCTATGTTCTGAAAGGTGTTGGTTCACGTGGCCTCGCCGAAGCAATCCAAACCGTCCTGCGTGGCTCGCGATATATATCGCCGACGATGTCGGCGAAAGTCATGGAAAATTCCTTGAATGGCGGAACCTCCGACAAAAGCAGCCTGACGCCACGGGAACGCGAGGTGATGGATCTTGTCGCTCAAGGCCTATCAAACAAGCATATCGGCTTGCGTCTCAACCTGCAGGAAAAGACTGTGAAACACCATATGACCCAAATCCTGAGCAAGCTCGGCGCCTCAAACCGGACCGAAGCGGCTCTACAGTGGCGCGAACGGCGCTGAGACGGATTATCACCCGCCTATCATGCGTCAGCGAAGAAAGCGGCTCATCCGGCGGGTATCGTTTGCCGTTGCTTGTCGACTGATGATCGTCCGGCCCTTCGAGTCCTTCATAATGTAGCGACCGCGTTGCAGGGTTTCAGTGATGCCGTTCGAATGACGGACGTCGATGGAGCCATCGGACGCCGCTGTCGCTCTCGCGCCCGATCTTGCTGACGATCCTGTGCTAGAGGAAGACGATCTTCCACCACCGGCGGAATTTCCACCATTGCCGTTTCCCGAACCGCTATTGCCGTTGCCGCTGCCGCCACCATTGCCATTCCCTCCCCCGTTGCCATTGCCATTACCGCCGCCGTTGCCATTCCCTCCACCATTACCGTTGTTGCCGTCCTTTGCCTGCGCAAAGTCCGCCGCCAGAACAGGAAGGGAACCGCCGAAATTCAAACTGACTGGTGATACAGCAGCGATGAGAGCGACGGCCGCACTGCCGCCCAGCCTCAGAAAATCGCGTTTCCGGATACTCATGCCATAGCCTCATTCGTCCGTTCGTTGCCGCTTCCCATGCAATACGACGTATGAGACTTTTCGCTGTTCCGAGTAAAGAATGCAACCGACCTAGGTAGTAGGTGCGGCAAGACTTTGGTCCGCCGCTCGCCGATTGTAATGCTTGTTATCGGAAAAATGTCGCATGGTGGCACCTCAAGCGCACCTCTGCGAGGGGCTGTTCGTGCATCGCTGTTAAGCGCCGAAGCATTCTATGGAACTTCTCCGCTTTTCGCCGCTTTGTTTGTTCAAGGTGCAACAGAGGAAACTTCCATGGCAAACCCGAACGAATCCCCCGCAGTCCAGTCAATGCGAAAAGAACAGGCAGAGCAGCGGAAGCAGGCGCGAAAAGGCGAACTCGACAAAGCAATTGAGGATACTTTTCCTGCGTCCGACCCGGTGTCTGCCACTCACACTTCTATTCCCGCCGGACGCAGCGACGTCGAAGCGGCTGAGCGTGTGAAGCGGGAGCCGGATCCCGCTAGACTGGACGAGCAATATCCATTTGTCGATCAAGCTCTGAACTCGACGGGCGACACTGCCCGCTCCTCCGACGCCTCCGGTGTCGATCGCCAAGGAATGCGATCTCTTCAGAGAGAAGCAAGCCGCGTCGCTGAGTCCGCATCGGAACTGGCGTCCGGATCGGCTCGCCTGGCAAAGGCCGAAGCCCGCACATTCGTCCATGATCTCGAGGATCGCATACGCCGGCAGCCGCTGACGGCCGCGGCGATCGTCGCCGGTATCGCCTTCGTCTTTGGCGCGACGCGTTGAGGAGCCAGCCATGGCAGCGCGATGGACTGGCGGCTGTCTTTGCGGATCCTGCCGGTACGAATTCGCCGGTGATCCGCCGCATTCGGGTTACTGCCACTGTGACATGTGCAAGAAGGCGACCGGAGGCCCTTTCGCGGTCCTGGTCCAGGCGAGGATCGACGACCTTGCCTGGACGGCCGGTACGCCCAAATCGTACCGATCGTCGCCGATCGCCACGCGCGGCTTCTGCGGCAAGTGCGGAACACCACTCTATCTTCAGTACGATGGCGACGAACTGATCCGGGTGACCGTCGGCTCGCTCGACCGCCCGGAGAAAATCAACCCGGCGGGACACTATGGTGTGGAGAGCCGCCTAAAATGGGCCGATTGCGGACGGGGACTCCCTGAGGAGGAAACTCAGGAGCGCTTTTAGATCTTGCCCGGCATCGCCCGGGCTTCCGGGGGGCTCATGAAAATCGCAACCTACAATGTCAACGGCATCAACGGGCGGCTGGAAATCCTGCTGCGCTGGCTCAAGGAGGACGCCCCTGATGTGGTCTACCTCCAGGAACTGAAGACAGACGATGCCAGGTTTCCGCGAAAGGAGATCGAACAGGCCGGCTACGGCGCCATCTGGCACGGACAGAGATCCTGGAACGGGGTGGCCATCCTGGCGAAGGGTAAGACACCGATACTGACGCGTCGCGGTCTTCCTGGTGATCCTGACGATACCCACAGCCGGTATGTCGAAGCTGCCGTCGACGGCATCCTGATCGGATGCCTGTATCTTCCCAACGGCAATCCGTTTCCGGGCGCAAAGTTCGATTACAAGCTGCGCTGGTTCCGCCGTCTGCAGGAGTACGCCGCCGAACTCCTGGAGCTCGATGTACCTTCGATTCTGGCCGGCGATTTCAACGTCATGCCGACGGAGATCGACGTCTACAAGCCTGAGCGCTGGCTGGACGACGCCCTCTTCAGGCCGGAAGTGCGCAAAGCCTATGCTCATCTCGTCGCTCAGGGCTGGACCGATGCCGTCAGACATCTGCATCCGGGAGAGCACATCTACACCTTCTGGAAATACTGGCGGAACAGCTTCGAACGGGATGCAGGGCTTCGGATCGACCACTTCCTGCTCAGTCCGGCAGTCGCGCCGTTGCTTCGATCGGCAACCGTCAGGAGAAAGCCCCGCAGCTGGGCGCATACGAGCGACCACGCGCCCGTCATGATCGAGCTCGACTTTTCCGCAGCTGGAGCAGATCTGTAAGCCGCGATGTCGATCTCAGAGGAACCAGGGAACCTGCAATGTCGGTCGGAGTTAGCTGGTAAAGGAGATTGTCCAATGCCTACGAATTCCATCCCCAATTCCGCAAAGCTTCCGCCGAAGTCACTGAATGAGGACACTCAGGACGACGAATTGCCCGAGGCCAATGTCGATGACCAGCGTAAGCCGCCAATCAGCATGGGCAGCAGCCGCGAGGCGGGCGACGGTGTCACCGATACCGATCCGGAAACAGGCCGCGCCGACCGGAAGGACCGCATCCCTGCCCCGCAATTCTCCAACCGGAAGTAACCGCTATGGGCGAAAGCAAGAACTACCTGAACACCGACGAAATCCAGGCCGACGACCAGTTGTCGCCGAAGCCGGTCGAAGGAAAGGACCCGCCGCGGAACGTGCGCAAAAGCGAGGAAGCCGTCGCCGAAGGTTCTGACGAGACCGAACGCATCCGTGTTCCGCCGCCGGTGCCGAATCCCGATTGATCAACACACGCCGCGAGGGCGATGCGGAGCCTTATCCATCCGTGCCGCGGTCGTAGATACGGCCGGTCAACCAGGCCGGCCAGTCCCGCTCGAAGAAGGATCTGGCGCTCTCGTCAAAGCTGCGGTTCGGACGTGTGGAAAGCGTGATCTCATTGCCATCGAGCCGCACGATAATCTGCTGTTCCCGGTGCGCTTGGCGTTCCTTTCGGAAGCGATAGTCCTGTAACGGCCCTGAGTTCGCCAGCGGAAGAGATTCGCCCTCCGCATGACATATCGCGCGCGCGCCACGGCTGCCGCCGCCGTTGCGAATGAAGAAATCAAGCGCGCTGAGCACGGCTTCCGAAGCAAGCGCCATATGCCGCCATTGCACGCCGCGAACCGCCTCCGCTGCTCGACCGTAGGCGACGCCGTTAGCGCGAATTTCAGCATTCAGCTTGCGTGCTTCAATCAGGGCACCGCTGACACTTTCCTGATCGCAGAGGATGCCGGCCTTGTCGCTCATTCGTGCCTGCACTTGCGAACGGATCGATTTGACGGTGAGCGGGCTCTCGGTCCGAAGGACGGCAAGGAGGTCGGCGATACCTGCCTCTGCTGTACCGGTTATGTCCCCCGTGGGGTACCGCTTTGCCCTGCAGGTCGCGCTGATGTGCTCTGCCGCGCGGGTACCGAAGACCTGCCCGGCATTGAGCGCTGCTCCACCCGGCCTCGTCACGCCGTGTGTGCCCGCTGCCTCTCCGACCGCGTAACAGCCGCCGAGACTGCTGCGGCCCCAGGTGTCGACCATGATGCCGCCGTTCATGTGCTGGTTGCTGACGGCGAATTCCAGCGGCTCCTCGGCAATGTCGATCTTGTAGCGGCGATAGAGTTCGATCGCGAGCGGGTTCATATGCTTCAATCGATCGATCGGCATGTCCTGGTCGGCGCCGGCCTTGCCGAGATAGTCGCGGACGTCTTCATCCAGTCTTTCCAGGCTGAACGGCAGGTCGCCCGGCACGGATAGGGGATTGCGATTCAAGTCCATGAAGACGCGCCGCCCTGCGGCGGTTTCGCGGGAGATGGCAAGGTCGACCAGGCTTGAGCCGAAGTCGAGCATGCGCGTCGCGTGAAATGGCCATTGATAGCCCTTGCGGAAGACGTTCGACGCCAGCTCCTGCGTGCTGCGGTAGTATTCTGCCAGGAAATGGCGTTCGGCGCCGTCTGAATCGAGCGAGTAGATATGCGGGATCGCCTGGACATAGGTGCCGGACAGGTTCCAGGGGAACCCTTCTCTGCGTGTTCCGATGCCAAACTGGCTTTCGGTCAGGTTGACGAGTTCGACGCCTGCCTCGAGCGCCAATCCGAGAGAGCCGAAGCAACCGTTGGGATATACGCTGTCGCGATAGAGTTCGCCCGGGCCGCCGGCGGCGAGCACGATCACGCCGGTGACGAACAGCGCGATGCCCAGCGGGTTCTCCTCCGTACGGTCGGTAGCGCGCATAGCGAGAATGCCGACGACGTGGCGGTCAGCGCCAGCGCCCTCGGTGAGGATCTTTACCGCGGTGGTCTGGTTGTAAAACGGCACTCCGAGCCGGATCGCCTCCTCGGCCAACACCTTAACCATCAGGCGCGAGGTGCGCGGGCCACAACTGGTGGCGCGGCCGACCTCGTCATGGTCGGTCTGATATCTGAGCGTCCCGCCAAGCGGATCCTGCGGCAGCGGCAGACCTAAGAACTGGAGCGATGCCATCATCCGTGACGAGCCTACCGCCTCGACATAGGCCGTGTCCTCGTCCATGGCGCCGCCGCTGCGGATGGCGCGCGCCATTGCGTTGTAATTGTCGCCCTGATCGGCCGTATTTGCCGTGTGCAGGGTCTGCTTGTCCGATCCAGAACAGGCCGAGGTTCCACCCCACGCGCTTTGGCTGACAACGACGACGTCGTCGCCGCGCCGCTTCATTTCCACCGCCGCACGCAGACCTGCCGCGCCGGATCCGACGACGACGCAACCGGCTCGATAGATCGGCGCCTCGACGCCGGCGAGCCGGACCACGTCCGAAGGTCCGGGCTCGGTTGGGAGCCGCGGCATGTCGACATCGGTCAGTGCGTCAAGAATTTCCTGCGGAACGTCTATGGTCATCGGCGTTCAACCCAGCGGGATGTCGACCCAGCGCCTTTGCCGGGAGGACTCCATGCATGCGTCGACAATCTGGCAGATGTGATGACCTGTATCGAATGTCGGCCACATCGGCCTGTTTGCAACGATCGAGCGGATCACCTCGGCCACCTCGATGATCTTGCTTTCATTGTAGCCCAGGCCGAAATTCGGCAGAGGAAGGAAGGCCCGGAAGGTGGGGTTCTCAGGACCCACGTCGATCTCGCGAAAGCCGCGCCGCCCCGTCCGGTCTTCGTTGGAGTAGAAGCGCAGCCGGTTTATCTCGTCATAGGTATAGGCGATGCTGCCTTTCGTTCCATAAATTTCGTAGGTCTGCATGAACTTGCGGCCGGTCGCGACACGGCTGAAATCGACGACCCCGCCGGCGCCGTTCTCGAACCGGCACAGCAGATTGGTTGCATCAGGATTGGTAATATCAGCCCAGGTCTCATTGCCTGTCAGTTTCACCTGCTCGCCATAGGCAAGGCCCTCAACGACAGGCCGGCGCGGCGTCACAATGAGATTGTCGGCGATCAGGGAACTGACGCGGCCGACCAGGAAATCCATGAAGCTGAAGATGTGCGAGCCGGTATCACCGACGATCCCGGTCGGTGCAAGCTTTCCATCGGCGCGCCACATGAAGGGCGCGCTCGGATCGCCATACATGTCGACGTGCTGGCAGCCGCGGAACAGCTTGATCTCGCCGATTTCGCCGGATTGAATGATGTCTTTCGCCAGATCATGGACGGGATTTCGAGGAAAGGCGTGTCCGACGCGGGTAATGACACCCTTCGCCCGGGCGATGTCGGCCAGTTCCCGCGCCTCGGCGGCGGTGTTTGCCAATGGCTTCTCGCAATAGACATGTTTGTCGGCCAGCAAGGCCGCCTTGGCCACCTGATAGTGAAGGTGGTCAGGCAGGCAGATATCGATCAGATCGACATCCGGATCAGCGACCGCGAGATTCCAATCCTGAAGAATTCTTGCACCCGGCGCCCTGTGGGAAAGATCCCCGCCTGCCTTCGAGGGGCCTTCGACGAGAGCGACGATCCGTGCCGTTCCGTCCGACACTCCGAAGAAGTGCGGAAAGGTCTGATAGGCCATCGTGTGGACCTTTCCCATCCAGCCCGAGGCGCCAAGCACTGCAACTCTGACTTCAGACATTGTCGTCTCTCCTCTCGATATGGCTTACCGGATTTCGACGCGGGCCCGAGGCCTCGCATCGTTACGTTCGTAGGCGAAGATGGTGGGGGAAAGTGCCGGCAAGCCCCGAATGAGGTCCGAGCCTTTTTCGCCGACCATGATCGTCGGCGCGTTGGTATTGCATGACGGCACGCGCGGCATGACGGATGAGTCGCAGACCCTGAGGCCTTCCAAGCCATGGACTTTGAGATCAAGCCCGACAACCGCGTCGGGTCCTCTCCCCATCTTGCAGGTGCCGACCGGATGATGGTCGGTCTTTGCGTTGGCGCAGCCGTAGTCGAAAAGCTGTTCGTCGGTCATGATCTTCGGTCCGGGTAGCCTTTCGGCCATGACATAGGGCTTCAGCGCCGCCTGCTGCATGATCTCGCGAGCGAGCTTCAGCCCTTCCAGGGACATCGTCCTGTCGTGGGGATCGGACCAGTAGTTGGGGTCGATCAATGGAGCGGCAGCTGGGTCCGAGGATGACAGACGTACCGTGCCCCGCGAGCGCGGATGCAGATAGGCGGAGTTAAGCGTCACGCCCGCATTCTTGAGCCGTTCGACGCCGGCTTCGATGCCCGAACCCAGGCCGAGGTGAAACTGGATATCAGGAGAACGGGCTTCAGGATCGGCATACCAGAAGCCGCCGGTCTCGAAGAGCGACGAGGCGACAGGACCGGTGCGGAACAGGACATATTGGATGCCGGCCCAAAGTGTCCGGTGGAACTTTGCGACGCCATCATAAGTGTGATCGCCCGTGCATTCGGCAATGACGAAAAGATCCAGGTGATCCTGGAGGTTGCCGCCGACACCCGGCAGATCGTGGAGCACCTTGACGCCCACCGACTTGAGATAGTCGGCCGGTCCTATGCCGGACTGCAAAAGCAGCTTCGGTGATCCGATGGCGCCGGAGGAAACCAATACTTCGCGGTCGGCGCGCACGATCTCCTGGCCGTGCGAGGTCACGATCTCGACGCCTGTCGCACGGGCTCCCTCCACGATAATACGCGCGACGCGCGTGCCCGTCCTCACCGTCAGGTTCTTCCGGTCCTTGATCGGCGAGAGATACGCGAGCGATGCCGACGACCGGCGACGGTTGCGCTGCGTCAGCTGATAAAATCCCACGCCTGCCTGTTGGCGTCCGTTGAAGTCGTGATTGTAGGGAATGCCGAGCTCCTGCCCTGCACGGATATAGGCGTCGCAGATCGGCAGCGGCGCAGCCGGCATCGAGACGCCGAGCGGACCGCCATAGGAGTGGTAGTCGTCGGCGAAGCGCTGGTTGTCTTCCGCACGTTTGAAATAGGGAAGGATCGAACGATAGTCCCAGCCCTCGCAGCCGTCTTCACGAGCCCAGAGGTCATAATCCACCGCGTTTCCACGCGTGTAGAGCTGTGCGTTGATGGACGAGCCGCCACCAATGACTTTCGCCTGCGTATAACGAAGCACCCGGCCTTTCATGTGTTTCTGGGGAACGGTTTCCCATCCCCAGCTGGCGACGCCTTTGGTCATCTTGGCGAAGCCCGCGGGCATGTGAAAAAGCGGATTCCAGTCGCCTCCACCCGCCTCGAGCAGGAGGATGTTGACATCTGGATCTTCGCTCAGCCGATTTGCAAGCACGCATCCTGCAGGGCCGGCGCCGGTGATGATATAGTCGAAACTCATCTTACTGTCCTATTTTGTCCGTTCGGTCTGCCAGCGCGTCTCGTGCCTGCAAGTCCTTCGACGCGATGTGATCTGCCACTCTCAGTGCCTGGGCGGCGATAGTAAGCGCAGGATTCACAGCGGCCGATGTGGGGAGGAAACTGGCGTCGAGGACGAAGAGATTTTCGTGATCATAAGACCGGCAATAGGCGTCGAGCGGCGCGGCCGCGGGATCGTTTCCGATGCGGATCGTTCCGCACTGATGGGAGGGCGTGCGCTTGTCGAAGGGCCTCGCCAGCACGATCGGAAACCCGATCGACTTCAGGATTGCCTTCAGCCTGGCGACAAGCGCGAGATGAGCGTCCCAGTTGGTTCGTTGCCATTGGAGAATAATCCGATCTCCATCCACCATGACCCGGCTTTCGGGATTAGGAACGTCCTCGCTCATCGCATAGAAGTCGATGGCATGGCCGGTGATGAAGCGCAGGAGCCATTCCGGAGCCTGGGGCAGAGAGCCCTTGAGAACCTTTTCAGAGATGCGACCGAGGAGTTGCACGTTGCCGAGGGGCGGCCCTCCCTCCCCGTCGGAGAGATAGAAATCGTTGAAGGCAAAAGTCTTCTGGTAGATGGAGGTGTTCCTGAACCGCGGCGAGACCCCGATGACCGCGGAGGCATTGTGGTTCATGAAGTTGCGGCCCACTTGGTCGGAAGAATTCGCCAGACCCTTTGGGAAGCGGTCGTTTTTCGAGCGCAGCAAAAGAACGGACGATTGCACTGCGCCGGCAGCAAGGATCACGATCTCAGGTGAAACAGTCAGCGTCTCCCCGTTCTTGACATAGGTCACCCGGTCGATCCGGCTCCCCGCTCCCGTGTCAAGCCTCGTCACGCGCGCATTGGTTTCGAGCCGGACGTTCTCGTGGCTCAGCGCCACTGAAAGGGCTGCGGTCTCGGCGTCCATCTTGCCGTCGCGGGCGTTGGGGTGCGCATCCCACGGCGTGCGTGCTTTGGAGAGCCAGGCGTCAAGATCGAGGCCGAGCGGTAGAGAAAACGGATGCAGGCCTTTCCGCTTGAGACGCGCCCTGATATCGGCAATCGGCGCCTCGTCCGGGACGGGCGGGTACTCGTAGGCAGCCGAGTGGTGCGGTTCTGTGGGGTCTTCGCCAAGGCTGCCGCGGACCTGATACATGCGTTCGGCCTGGCAGTACCACGGCTCTAAGGCTTCATACGGAAACGGCCATGCCGGCGACACGCCCTCCCGGTGCTGGATGACGTCGAAATCTTGCTTGCGATAACGTGACAACACGGCGCCGTAGAACTTCGAATTCCCGCCGACATTGTAGTAGTTGCCGGGATTGAACCCCTTGCCGCTTGCCTCGTACCAGGTTTCCTTCGGTCGAAAATGTCCCCGCTGGAAGATCGCGCGCTGGTCGCGGTTGACCGGAAGGTCGGCGATCTGATCACCGGCTTCGAGGATCAATATCTGCGCACCGATCACGGCCAGGCCGGCCGCGACCGTGGCGCCGCCGACGCCTGAGCCGATGATGACGATGTCAGGTGAACCGCTCATGTTAGCACC
>NZ_JAWDIV010000023.1:0-125712 GCF_032464655.1 Rhizobium sp. 25PS6 | reverse complement strand
AATCGGCTTCCTCATCCTTTTCGTCTTCATCGGAACCTTCACCTATGTGAACTTCCAACTCGTGGCTCTCGGCTTGTCGCCGATGACGCTCGGCCTCGTTTATCTGGTATTCTTGCCGTCGATGCTGACCACGCCGATGGCAGGCAAGCTTGCGGTCCGGATAGGGGCAAAACTCGGGATCATTTCGACGCTTGGGCTCGCCATTGCCGGCCTCGCGGCACTTCTGAGTGTCAGCTTGCCTCTGGTGTTGGCCGGACTGGCGCTAGTGGCAATAGGGACATTTCTCGCCCAAGCGATCGCCACCGGAGTGGTTGGCGGACGCGCGGTCACGGACAAGGCAGGCGCCAGCGGAATTTACCTCGCCTTCTATTACACCGGGGGCCTCGCAGGAAGCCTCGTACTCGGGCAGACCTATGATCAGATGGGCTGGCCAGCTTGCGTCGGCGTGCTCGTCGTCGCGCTGCTGGCGGCCATCGGAATCGCCCTACCCATAAGCTCGACACCTGGTCCGTCCCGGAGATAATTCAGGCTCATCGAACCGCGCCTCAAACCGCATTATCCATCAAAACCATCACCTGCAACAATGCCAACGTATCCTCCACCCCATCAAAGGAATGAAGAAATGCCAAGATTTATAGGTGTATTGTTCGCATTCATCGTGCTGATGTCCGACGCTCTCGGCGTAACCTCCGCCAGCGTCGCGCAGGCCGCTAAACGCGATGGCGTCGTCACGCTCAAAAGCCGATACTCAGTCAGCGAGACCGTAAGGAGGATCAAGGCCGCCGTTGTTGAGAATGGCATTATGTTGTTCGACGACATCGACCAGGCCAAGCTCGGAAACGCCGCCGGCAACAAGGTCCGACCGTCTCACCTGATCCTGTTCGGAAATCCCGCTTTGGGCACTACCTTCATCACGGCAAACCCGTCTTCCGGCCTGGACTGGCCGGTGCGCGTGCTCGTCTATCAGACGAAGGACGGCTCAGCGAATGTCGCCTACAACGACTTCGACTGGATCGCTCGCCGCCATGGTATCAGCAATCGCGAGGAGGAGTTCAAGATGGCAACCGAGGTAATCGAGTCCGTCACGTCATCGGTTCGCCAATGAATACTCCCGGCTTGGGCGGGACGCTCGCCCAAGCTCCACTGTCCAAATTGATAGCGATCCTCGCAAATTCTGCACCGGCTCTCGAGATTTCTCCTCTTGGGGGCGATAGCAGACTATCTGATATGTCCGCCTTGAACGACGGACCAACGAGCACTCCCAATTCTCGGACAACGCGGATCGCTTCCGTTGGATTGCAGTTATTTGAAGATCTCACTCCTCATCCTCGGTAGCGACAGCATCGCCAATCAGGATGGAAGAGCTTGCATATTTGCTCTCCAGCTCTTCACGGAAGCAGAAGCAACTCTTCAAGGCTTTCGCGAGCGAGCACTTTCAAACTTTTTCGCAAATCTGGTGCCAAAGGACCTTTGTTCCACTGCATCTGGAATATAGGTGAGACCGTTGCGCTCGCATTATGCAGCAATCAGATCGGCCACCCGCCGGGCGGAGCCGAGAGCAAGAGTCCAGCCGAGCATATCGTGGCCGATGTTCAAATATGATCCGAGAATTCGGCGAGACGGGCAGATGATCGGTTGTGAAGACGGCGTCGTCGGACGTTCTCCTGACCAACGGATATCATCGGCTAAACCCCTTCTATCTGTTTCCCGCTGTAGCGATGATATTGATGGACGAGTTCCCTCAGCCGAACAACTCGTCGGCGGATCCGGTGACCCCGCAGCCATCGCTCGCCGATGCAGCCGGATAGGGCACGGCACATGGACAAGGAGTGGCACGCGCGGCGTTTATGCGAAATTCGCGCCGGTGATCTCCAAGGATATATCCCAGAGCCGCGCCGCCGCGCCGCTATTCAGCGCCTGCCTCGGGGGCGTCTCCTCGACGGGATATCCGCGCATTCTGCCCATTCCGTCAGGTCCATAGTACGCGCCGTCCCGTGCCATCGGATCGGTCCCAGCGTAGAGCGTTGGCAAGGCGCCTTGCGAAGGCGGTTGGAACAGGAAAGACAGGAAACGGCGCAGCATTCCGGGCAGGCTCGACCGCCCCGAGCCGTTCACAATCAGATTGGTGCGTGTGATGCCCGGATGGGCCGCCAGGTTTTGAACGCCCCATCCCGCCGCCTTGCTGCGCCGGCTCATCTCGAAGGCGAACATGATGCAAGCAAGCTTGGACTGGCCATAGACCCGCATCGGCTTGTAGCTGCGCTCGGCCCGCAGGTCATCGAAGTCGATCGCGGCGATCGAGCCGAGCAGGGTCCATATGCCGAGGATGTGCAAGGCCGAAATTGCAGGATAAATCCCGCGACGATTAGCCGAACAACGCCAAGGTCCTCGATCTCTTGAAACATCGAGGCTAGCATCCGTCCACTCCCGGCGCCCAGTCTCTGGAGTAGGATAGCATCTCCCCGTCCCTCAGCCGTATCCAGGTGCTGCGCAACTGATGCGGGGGCAGACAGTTGCGAAGCGCACCAGTGTGACGCGATCACCGGGCTTTACCTTAGCTTCGAGGTCGTAGAACATGCGGACCGGAGAAAGCTCGACCTCACGGACCTGTCCCAGGTCCTCGGGACGAGCTGATACCGGTCCAAAATACTCGTCCGGACGGCCGAGCTGCCCGTCAGCGACGTTTGCTTGCTCGACACGGTCGCCGATGTGCCGAGGCAGGACGAAAAGGACCTTGAAGGCCAGTATCGCGGCAGTCACGCTAGCCGCATTCGCCCAGACGTGGTGGATATCGCGATGGTCAAACACCTAAGCGACAGCGTTCGTGAAGCCGCCATATTCATGTCGGGCCTCGAACGCCTTCTCGAGCAGGAGAACAATGAACACACCGACGCCGTAGAGAACCGTGCGCCCGACAACGCGCGCGATCCCGGAGTGTCGATCGATCCAGGACCCGAGTGGGACGTTCTCGAGGATCAACACAACCTTGGCGACGACGAGCGCACCGATGGACGCCGCCGAAAAGTCGAAAAACGCGATTCTGTATTCGGCCAGCACGAGCGCCTTGAAGCCCATCATGGCGAGGAAGCAGGTGGCAAAGAAGAGCGTGGTCGCCCCCGACTTTTTTGACTTCCTCCTTCACTTTCTCAGCGACGCTCATGGTTCACTCCTTTATGTGCGATGCGGGGTCCGGAGAAGCCCGGTTGCCACGGATGATGCAGCGGAAGCCGAGATGCGAAATCGAGGTTTCGACAGGCTGCGCCATGCGCGCCGCCGGCCGGTATCGCCGGCAGTAGTTCGGTGCACACAGATGCGAGCCACCCTTGGTGACCTTGCGCGGTATTCTGATCGCTGGCTGGCGTGGATCGTAGCTCGCATCGCGATCAGCTCCGCGCGGATTGGCAGCCGTGCAGCAGGAGCTGTCGATCTTGCCATGGTCCTGGTACCAGTCGGCGGTCCATTGCCAGACGTTGCCCGCCATGTCGTAGAGGCCGTAGTCGTTCGGCGGGAAGGAACTGACCGGGGCCGTGTATTCGAAGCCATCATCGAGCGTATTGCGGTAGGGAAAGTCGCCCTGCCAGGTGTTCGCCATGTGTTTGCCACCCGGTGTCAGCTCGTCGCCCCAGACGAATTCCGCGCCGTCGAGCCCGCCGCGCGCGGCGAATTCCCATTCCGCCTCGGTCGGCAGTTCCTTGCCCGCCCATCTCGCGTAGGCTTCGGCATCCTCATAGGCGACGTGGACGACCGGATGGTCCATGAGCTTGGCGATCGCGCTCGCCGGCCCGCGTGGACGGCGCCAGTTAGCACCGGGCACATAGACCCACCAGTTGTAGTGGTTGCTCTTGTCCACCTGCCCCGCCGGCTTCTTGAACATGGTCGAGGACGGAGAGAGCATCTCGGGTCTGGCGCCGGGATAGTCGTCCGGATTGGCCGGCCGCTCGGCCAGCGTCACGTAACCAGTCGCGGTGACGAAGCGCTTGAAGTCGCGATTGGTCACGGTCGAAGCGTCCATCCAGAAGCCGTCGACGCACACGCGGTGCGCCGGCGCTTCTTCCGCATAGTGGCTATCCGACCCCATCAGGAACGTGCCGTCTGGGATCCAGACCATGCCGGGATGTGGAGAGGGACTTAGCACGCCTTGCTACTTTCCGGCCCCTCGGGCTCCCTGTTCCAGTGCCGCCAGTGCCTTGTCGACGCCAAAGTTCGAGGGAGGCGCGCTCGGCGGGTATTCCTTGAAGGTTTCGAGGAACTGCCCGACGACCGTGGTGGCGGGAAGGAAGGTCCACATCTTCTCGCCCCACCACTTGCCATAGAGCATCGATTCCGACTGGTAGCGCTCCCACGGGTCCTGCCGCAGATTGGTGACGAGGGGCGCGTTCGTGCTTGCCTCGTGGCCGTTGAAGAGGTTGCCTTCCACCGTCTTGAAGCTGACCTTCCAGTCGTTGTAGCGCAGGGCGTTGAGCTCGCCACTGTCGGTGAAATAGAAGACCTCGCGCCGTGGCGACGTTGTGACCTCACCCTTGAAGTAAGGCAGGAAGTTATAGCCGTCGAGATGGTTCTTGAAGGTCTTGCCGCCCACCTCCATGCCCTTCAGCAGCTTGTCCTTGACGTTCGGATCGCCGGCAGCGGCGACAAGTGTCGGCATCCAGTCCTCGTGCGCCATGATCTCGTTGACGATGGTGCCGGGCTTGATGGTGTCGGGCCAGCGCACCACGAGCGGCACGCGGAAGCCGCCCTCGAAGGTGGTACCTTTTTCGCCCCTGAACGGCTGGTTGCCGCCGTCCGGCCAAGTGAATACCTCGGCACCGTTGTCGCTGGTGAGGAGCACGATTGTGTTGTCGGCTATGTTCAGGTCGTCCAGCTTCTTGAGCAGCTCGCCGACCTCCCAGTCGAGCTCCATCATGCCGTCGGCGAAGAGGCCATGACCGCTCTTTCCGTCCCATTTGTCCGAAAGATGCGTCCATACGTGCATGCGCGTGCTGTTGTGCCAGAGGAAGAACGGCTTTTTGTCCTTCACTGCGCGGTCCATGAAGTCGAGCGAGCGGCGCACCAGCTCGGGTTCGACGGTCTCCATGCTGACCTTGGCGGCAGGGTCCATCCCGGGATGCGGCGGCAGCGGGCCGCCGTCGGCGATCGTCTGCTTGCCGACCTTGCCCCAGCGCGGATCGACGGTGGGATCGTCCTGGTCCGTCGCCTTGCTTTCCACGATGTTGCGCGGACCGAACTGTGCACGGAAAGCGGCGTCCTTGGGGTAGGCGTGGTCGTACGGCTCCTCCATGGCGTTCAGGTGGTAGAGTATGCCGTAGAACTCGTCGAAGCCGTGCACGGTCGGTAGGAACTCGTTGCGGTCGCCGAGGTGATTTTTCCCGATCTGGCCGGTCGCATAGCCTAGGGGCTTGAGCAGCTCGGCGATCGTCGGATCCTTGTCCTGAACACCCTGCTTGGCGGCCGGCAGGCCGACCTTGAGCAGACCCGTTCGAAATGGCGTCTGCCCGAGGATGAACGCAGCCCGGCCCGCGGTGCACGATTGCTGAGCGTAGTAGTCCGTAAAGAGCGCGCCCTCGTTCGCAATGCGGTCGATATTGGGTGTTCTGCCGCCCATCATCCCGCGGTGATAGGCGCTGAGGTTCCAGGTACCGAGGTCGTCGGCCATGATGACGAGGATGTTGGGCGGTTGTTCCTGCGCGGCGGCCGGCGCGCACATGGCAGCCGAAACCATCGCCGTGGCGCCCACCAAGCCGGCGCGCCATCGCGAGTGCCAATCCTGGGCGGCCGGCGGCTCCGTGCTGAGAATGCTGCTGAACATCGTCTTACCCTCTCTTGTTTGAACCTTCCCGTATGGCAATGCTGTGCATTTCACTGCTTTGAACAAAGTTTCGTCTGCCAAGCATCTTACTCACAGCGCGCTCCTTTATCGTGGACAACCTTCTCGTAAAGGTGGGTAATAGCAAGTATGTTACGGTATCAAACGACGCTCGACTGCCTCCTGAGCGGCCCTTTTCTTGCGCGACCGAAGTATGACGAATGCCGATGTCTCTGCTCGCGTAAGGGGCGGTCGACGATCTCCTTTGGAACGAGAGATCGTGTTGGATTACCCCCGCATGACGTGGTCACCTAGCAGCACATATCGGAACGGGGAATGCATCAGGGGGGCCTGTATGTGCCGTCGCGTCTACATCAATCAATCATTTAACGAGATGGCAGGAAAGTTCACCTTCGCTGGGCGAGGTGACATGTACGATCTAGGCGACCGCCTTCCGCGATACAACGGTGGCCCAGCTCAGGTTTTCCACTTCATCATTCAGGACGTCGTACGACCGCGAGAACGGCCCAGACCTATCTTTGCCATCGCTCGTTGGGGTCTCACACCAGCCCGGATGGACCAACGCCGCCGCCACCCGCCCATCAATGCGCGTTGCGAAGAGTGGCTTCGAACCACGAATTTCAAGAAGCATACCAATCGAGGCGCTGTTTGATTCCGATTAGTGGCTTCTTCGAATGGCAGTACCGGTCGGAGACTACAAAGCAACCTTATGCAATCGCTATGAAGGATAGATCACTCTTCGCTCTCGCAGGCATTTGGGAAAGTTGGCATCACCCGGCCGGCATCAATATCCGCAGCTTCGCTGTCGTCACCTGCGCCCCGAACGAGATGATGGAGACGATCCACGATCTTAATGCCGGTCGTCATTCGGCCCATGATTACAAGCACTGGCTCTCTCCAGATCGAGATCCACGCTATTTATTGAAACCCTTCGATTCCCAATCAATGACCATGTGGCCAATTTCACGGGGCGTTAGTTCAGCTAGAACGCTAAGCCCGAGACCATTCGGCCCGTTAATGTCAGCGCCTAGGATAGGTAGCCTTCGATCGCTACCAGGCGACCAGATGCTTGAATAGCCCACCTTTCACCCTACCCTTGTTTTCTGGGGAAAGTGAGGGCTGAACATGATCCCGTTGCCGATCGGTGAAACGCAGAGCGTGCTGAACGATGCAGAGATGGCGCTCTGTCAGAGGGTATTCAACCACGTAGTCTCGGTGAAGCAGCTCAAGTCAGACCCAGATCGCGAGGAGCTCGCCAGCCGGATTATTCAGTCGTTCCAGCATGGCGTGACGGACGAGGGCGCCTTGATCCGGCTGCTGATCTGACCGACGCATCCCTACAGCTCAATGGAACTGAGCAGACAGCTGAATGGCTTGCAGTCATCTCGTAGAAGCTCCCCCTCCCCCCAGGCCTTTGGCCTTGAACCCTGCTAACAGCGCTGTTTTCCCTAGCGCGCAGGCGCTTCCGCCCAAATGAGGCAGTTTAGTGAAATTTGGAACGCCACTGGCCACTAACGCTTTTTATCAGCAGAGTTATTGCACGGGTCCGACCAGCCTATCATACTCGCGCTCCGGAATTCCGTAACAGCCGCCGGCAGCGTCTTCCAACTTTGCTCGACTCAGGATGCGAAGATTGCCCCGCGTCGCCTTAACGATGCCCAGTCCCTCAATGATATGCAGTTGGTCGGTCACGCCCGCGCGTCTCACACCCAGCATCAGAGAGAGGAACTCGTGGGTGATAGGCAGGTCAGGAACCCTGATCCTGTCGTGGCACATCAGCAGCCAACGGGCTAGGCGCTCCGGCATGTTGTACCTGGCATTTGCCAAGGCTGAATGCGCAAGCTGCAGTGCACAGGAATGGACGTAGCGAAGCAAAAGATCGGAAGCTTCCCGATGCTGTAGAATAAAGCGCTCCAGGAGATCTGATGAAAGAGCCAGTCCTGATCCCGGGGTTTGCATGAATGTCTTGTTCGGTGTCCGCCTTGCTTTGAGCAGCAGGTGGGCGCCGCTCATACCTTCAAAGCCAAGATGGCCAACCTCCACGGTCTTACCATCGGACGAACTTGCGACGATCGATCCAAGGCCTCTTTCGATGAAGACGACGCTACCGGTCAAAGCGTCAGGCTCGACAAGTACGTGCCCCAGGGGCAGATCGACCAGCTCAAGCTGCCCCGACAGTGCCGCAAAGCAGTTCGCCGGAAGGGCCTTCAGTAGCCGATTGTGGATTTTGGCTTGATCGAGAGGCATTGGATGCGCTCCGTCGGGGATGAGCCCGAACTCGTGCTGCACGCCGGTTGCGCCAGGCAATGTCCAAATCATCGGCTACCGGGAGGCAGTGTGCCATAATCTACCTTAGTTTTCGTACGTTTTTGACAATAGACTAACGCGTCCGAGACTCAAGAAGCACGCCCTGCGGAAGCCGTGACGACCGCGGTCAGCTCGACCGTGAGGATGACTTTGCCGGTTTCGCTGACAACTCGGACCTTCAGCACATTCCCATTCCAAAGTGTTTCGTCCTCGCCGATGATGCCGGCGGCGGTTTTTACCGCCATCGGGCGGAGAAGTTCGTCGGATGCGACTTCAGTTCCTACCTGGTCCAGGAAATCGGCGCCGTCGTTGATGTGAAAGAAGTAGCGCCTCATGTGCACTCACCTGGAATGCTTGATGGCCGAGGTCACATTGTGGACCGCACGGCCAAGCATGCTTTGCTTGGCGGCCGAGACAAGGTCGCCGGCACGTTCGGACACCTCATGATCGCCCTTCTCGGTCCGATTGAGATGCAGGTAGCCAGACTCGTAATTTGCTGCGTTGCGCAGTCGCTGGGCATCCAGGACGGTGAGGACCTTGTTCTTGAATTCGATCAGCCCAGCCGCGCGCAGTTCCTGCAGTGTCTTGTTGACGTGCGGAGGCGTGAGCCCGGTCGCGTCGGCCAGATCATCTTGTGTGATTGGAAATGAAAAGCTGTCGTCTGTCGTTTCGCCGACGATCCTGTGACGGATGAGCATTTCGTAGAACATGTGCGCGATCTGCTCGCGGGCACCCCGACGCCCATGGTCAATGATCCACTCTCGCAGAATGCCGGAATCAACCATGGTCCCCCACCACAATGCTTTGGTGATATTGGACGACTCCGTCAGCAGACCTTCTATCACTTCCGCCGGGATCAGGACGCAGGTGGTGTCGGTCATGGCGACGATATTGTGGTCCATCGCCCGAAGGACAAAAACCTCGACGTCACAGAGATCACCGGGAACGAGAAACGCCATTATCTGCCGCCGTCCGTCGGCAAGCACCTTGGCGCGTGCCGCCAAGCCGGTGAGCAGGAGATGGATGTTGCGAACCTCCTTGCCCTCTTCAATGATCACGTCACCACGTGCGAACGTCTTTGTCGGAAAGCTCAAGAGCCGATCAAGCCGCTGACGATCCAACTGCTCAAAGCGAATGAACTGCTCGAGTTTCATTGTCAGCGAGTTGGCCATAACCTCGTCCTCCTTGGTTGAAACGCCTTGCTGGTGACAGGGTTCCCGGATTTTCTCGGCCTGCGGACTTGCAGAAGTTGACAAAGCCAAGGCCGTCAGGCAGTTCGCCGACATGAGGGTTCGCGATCACACAGATGCTGGCAGAAAGTTAAAAAGCCTCGCCGACACAGCGAGTTGCCGCTTCCTGCTGACCTTGATCCTGACACCTGGTTGTTCGCGACCGGCTGAATAAGTTCACAGATCAAACATTCGATGCAGCCTACACAAGGCGCAGATTGCGATCACCAGAAGAGCTCGGGGAAATCTCTTTCGGTGAGGACGCCGAGATTCAATGGCTGGCAAACGCTATCCTTCCTGTGGTGCTTGAGCATCTCCAACGCGCGCAGGAACTCAACGCGATGCTGACTGGAGCCGCGGCTGCCGCCAGAGGGAACGGCGACGAACCAGCTGAAACGATAAATCCCTTGCTCGTCACCAAATCTTCCTTCTCGCACCAGGTCGGTGGGGCAGTAATCATTCGTCACTGCCTAAATGCCGCTATGCCGGGGCAGCTGCACTAGCAGCGGTTGCTCAGCCCTTGTTCGCTTTCATTGCTCTCGGCGCCAACAAAGATCGGGAGTGCCCGTTCGGCTGCTATGATCATCCGAATACCAGAATGGCGATCATGTCAGAAGCTGAGAGGTCCAGCCGACCTCAATATGTTTGATTCCATCGGCGAGCGGCCGCGCCAAGGACGCCCGTCAACACAGCTGCGATCGAGCTTACGAGCGCCAGCGATCTCAGATCATCGCTAGTTGAGGGGCATCTATCGGAGGAACGCTCACGAGAGTACCTTGACGGCGATAGCGGCCTCTATGAATGCCGTGCGAGCGAACTCAGCGCTTCGATGGTTTATGATGGCGTCTGCGCATCTGCACTTCGCATCGGCGTATTCCGGTTGCGATTGCGATGGCCAACGATGGATCAAAGCTACCAGTGCAGCCTTAGGTCCGTCGATACGCTCGCAGAAACCATTGCCGATGCGAATGAACACCGGGGCTCCCCATCTGATGTCGAAGTTAGCTTCGATGACTGTCTCCATTGACGAGCCTCCCTCCTTACTTCCTACGATGCCAACCGACGAACCTGCCTGTTGCGTCCCAGTTCCCGTTCTGTCGGCGTCTGTGCGCAATCGGACAGGCATCAACGCGCAATGACGAAGAAAAGACCGCAATACCCGAGGTCCGCACAGACAGCGGAGCCAAGCGCGGAAGACCTAGTCGGGGCAAAATGCAACTCGTTCGAGATGAAGCCTTCCGACAGTCTCAGCGAGATTCCGATCAGCTTTCGGGGAAGCAGCCTTGCCCCTACGCCCTCCTAAAAGTCATGCGGAGTCCACTTCAAATGGATCGGGCAACCAAAGCTACGCGAGCGTCTGCTTCAGAAACGCCAGCGCCTTCTGCGCCCCTGAAGAGGATATAGTGTGACCGACCCCTGGTTCGACATTCAGCTCGACCTTGAAGCCAGCCGCTCCGAGTTGGGCAGCGGCAAGCGTCGAGGCGGTCGCAGGGATCGTCGTGTCATGTTGGCCGTGGACCAGAAGCACTGGGGTGTCCCTACCCGCGGAGGATATCTGCTGGGGCGGAAGAAGTCCGGCGAAGGAAACCAGCGCACCGATCCTCCATCGTCCGGACGCAACCGCGTCCAGCGCAACGATCGCACCCTGCGAAAGGCCGACGAATGCGATCCTGGCGTGGGCGTCGGCGAAACCCTCAGCGCGGACGACGTCGTTCATCAGTCCGTCGAATGCCTCGCGAGCCGTTCGGATGCGGGTCGGATCGAGCGGATTTCCCTCCGCGATAAACCACTGATGGCCATAGCGATGTGGTAAGGGGGCATCCGGTGCAGCGAAGCGGGTGTTCGGCAGGCTCGAGCGCCAGGAGGCGGCGAGCGGCATGAGCTGCGCGCCTGATGCACCGATCCCGTGCAGGAAGATAACGAGGGATGAATTGCTTCGCATAAAGATCCTGTCGTTGAAGGCACAGAGGGCGCTCTACCCCATCATGGGGGAGCGCCCTCGTCACCCGAGCGGCCGTGAGCTTGCGACGGTCATGTCGCCGTCATCGGCCATAAATTTGGGTGGGTAGGCCTTAAATGAGAATTGCGACCTGTCCTTTCAGGATAGTGTATCGGCCGTCGTGCTCATCCAGGCGCGATGGCGCTCCTCGTCCTGGTGCGCCTTCATAAAGAAAGCTTTCGATGCCGGGATCGCGTCTTCGTGGCGGGATGCCCGCTCGTAGGCACTGACCGTGTCCTCCTCGTTGGTCTTCATTGCCCTCAGAATGGCGGCGTCGCCCATGATGTCGGCAAGCGCAATCTTGCCGGTGGTGAGCATCTGCTTCATGTCGCCTTCGGTCGGCGCCTCGACGCCCAGTTCGCGCGCCATTTCGTTTAATACCTGCAGGTGCTGCAGATGATCTTCCCTGAACGTCGCGATCTGAGCGCTGAACTCCTTGCTGTCGAGGCGCTCAATGCAGGACTCGTATGCCGCGATCGCATCATGCTCCAGGTAGATGAGGTCCGTCACAAGCTTCTGATGCTGGATTCGTTACCGACCATGGTGACCATTAGGTTCTCCTTCGCGCTGAACTGAAGAATTGGGAATGGGCGTCCGAAAGCAATGTTCCGCGTTTGTCTTGTATCGTACCGAGCCGCAGCGTTGATCGACGCCGGGGCACACCCTTGGCGGAAATGGACTAGGAGCGCTTTGATGGCCCAAAGCGCATGACGCTGGGGCAGATTGAAATGGCAGGAAGGCGTAGACGACGAGCTCCATCAGGTTTGGCCCGGGAATGCCGGTGGTTTAACCAAGACGGCCGAGCGATGGAGCCACTGCCGTCATTGCGCGATCCATTTCGTTGAGGGCCGACCGAAGTGCTCCCTCCGGCGCATCTTTGTGTCCGGAGAGGATATTTGCAAAGGGCGTCGGTCGGCCGAAAAGGTAGCCTTGGGCAGATTCGCAGCCTTCGGCATGCAGGATCGCCAGTTGGTCGCGTGTTTCGATCCCCTCGGCGAGGACAGGGATTTCGAGGCTGCGGCCAAGCGCCAGCACAGCGCGGATGATTGCGCGCGCCGGCTTGCTGGTCTCAATTTCGCCCATAAAGCTGCGGTCGAGCTTGATCTTGTCGAACGGGAATGCTCGCAGCGTATCGAGGGAGGAATAGCCCGTCCCGAAGTCGTCGAGCGCGATCGTCACACCAAGCTCACGAATCTGCCGCAACTGAAGGAGCGTACGATCCTTGTCTTGAATGATGGCCGATTCCGTGAGCTCGAGTTCAAGATTTTCCGCTTTCATTCCGGTCTCGCTGAGAATACCGGCGACCAAGCCGGGCAGATCGGGGTGGAGGAACTGCACCGGTGAGAGGTTGACCGCGATCCTTATGTTCGTGCCCAAAGCCGAGCATTGGCTACAGACAGTTCGAAGCACCCATTCGCCGAGTTGCAGGATTAGGCCGCTTTCCTCGGCGAGCGGAATGAATTCCACCGGTGGGATAAAACCACGGCGCGGATGTTGCCAGCGCAGCAGCGCCTCATATCCCGTGACCGAACTATCCGATACCAGCGTCTGAACTTGATAATAGACTTCCAGCTGGTTGTTCTCCAACGCGTGGCGAAGGTCAACGGCGAGTTGGCGCTTGTCACGAACAGCGTCGTCCATAGGCTTATCAAAAAAGCAGATCTTTTCCGCAATCTCAGTCTTGGCGCGATAGAGCGCCAAGTCGGTGTTACTGATCAAAGTCTCCATTTCCTGCGCGTCGTCGGGAAACATACAGGCGCCAAAACTTGCGCCCACCGAGGCCTGAAAACCGTCAAGCGTGAACGGTTTGATGATCTCGGCCCGTAACTGAAGGAGCACCTCGCGCAGTTGGCTGCGATTATCGACAGGCGCAATAATCGAGAACTCGTCGCCGCCTGTGCGGGCGATGAACAGGGTGCCATCGTTTGAGTCACGCATGCGCTGGGCGAGGATTTTTAGCGCCTCATCGCCAGCCGAGTGCCCCTTGATGTCGTTAATTTCCTTGAAACGATCGAGGTCGATCGCCGCCAGCGCAAATTTAGGCCCGCCATAGTTGGCAAGCCGAATTTGCGCATCAAGGCGATCATTGAAGGACGCGCGATTGGCGAGTCCAGTTAATGCGTCATTGAGCGCCATATGCTCCAGCTCGCTGATTGACCGCACCCGGTTCTGATTGTCGATGAGATAGCTCGCGGCGACGGCACCGATAATGATAACGCTGAGGAGCGCAATCGCCAGCGCCATTGCCTGCATAGCGGCCGGATTGGAATAACTGTCGTCAATTAGGATCGGCGTGAGCTTGAACGCTGTCATGCCGGTGAAATGCAGGCTGACGATCCCCAACGTGAGCAATCCCACCGAGATGGTCTTATTGGCGGTTCCATGGTCACGACTTGCGACGTGTATCGCAGCGGATGTGATAGTTACGGCGAGCAAGATGGACACGATGAGAAACCTCATATCCCATTCAACCGTGCCCTGAGCAACATAAGCCAGCATACCAGTGTAATGCATCGTGGCGATTGACAGCCCGACCAAGGCGCCGCCGACAGTTGGTGACCAGGAGATGCGGATGGTACCGGCTACCATCAGGCCGCAGAATGAGCCGGCCATAGCGATCAGCAAGGAGATGATGGTCAGCAGCGGATCGAATGTCACAGGCGTGCCGGCATGATAAGCAATAATGGCGATAAAATGCGTCGACCAGATTGACGCGCCTGCGGCTGTTGCAGCGAGAAACTGCCAGCCGATGGCTTCGGCGCCGTTGACGCTCCGCCCGCGCGAAAATAGGCGAAGTACCGCCCAACTTCCTGAAACACAGACCAGAGCGGCTACTAGCACAAGCCAGATATTATGTTGCGTTGTGATGCAGTTAACGACGGAAATCATTTTTTTCTTTGCCTGGGGAATTCGTGACGCACTCTCCCAGCTTCCCATTGAGATCAACTTAATTTAAGCGACGAGTGGCGTGTATGATTAACCTTGAGTGTAGCGGTGCATCTTCTAGGCGACTGGCAAATATCGCGTTCCCGCCACGGTACTCTCCTTGCAAACCAACCCGCGCGGTCGCGCACTTCCAGTTGGGTTCGTGCTACTCAGTGCGAGCTTGGATGCGTGCTTGCCACTTTGTGCGCACGGATGTGGTCCCGCCGGCGGGCTACAAGCCGATCTGGGAATATAGCAATGGCGATCCGACCGCCTTTGGTCGTTTCTTTGCAAACCGAGGAGCCGTGGAGCGCTTCCGCGCGCAGATCGGTCTCTATCTCGGTGAAACCAAGGGCCAACCCTCTCTCGGCCACCCCGGCCTCTACCCGGTAAAAGCCATTCCGCACTGAAGGGCTATATCGCCCTCAGTAGACAAACCTCCGACCTCGATCGTTCCGCTGGACCGAGATGCCTCCGCTGAAAGCCAGAAATGGTCGCCTTGAACGGATCCGAACCGGCGGCGCATCAAGTCAGATAATCTAAGCGCCTGATAAACAGAATCTCTCGGCATGACGTTGATTTGTGGAATGGGCGCTGACCTCTTGGCGTTCATCGGCATGGTATGGTCGTTCTCCGACCAAAGTCTGACGGCGATCAATGAACTGCCGCTGAGGTCGGCGCGTTGATCTTCGTGGCGTCAATGCCGACATAGGTTCCGATCAGAATTGTCGCGATATCGTCTTCGGAGCGATAGCCTTCGTTGTAGAATTCGAGTGCTGCGTTGCAAAGCACTTGCGAGGCATAGTTGTCTCGCTCCAGTCCGTAGTAGCGGAACCACCGATGGACGGCGCGCGACAGCATCTGGGTCAGTTGCTCTCTGTTCATCTTTTCCATTGCCGCTTCCTTACAAGAGAGAGCTAGGTCTGCCGCCCCTTGGTTCAACCTTCTCCTATCCCTTCGTGATCAGGCAGAATTTGTCTTCATCGTCGTCCTCGGACGACTCCATTGATGCGAACGACGATTAGCATCGGCGCGCTCCAAGCAAGTCGCGTCGCTAAAGCGGTTCAGGGAGGTGACGTGGCTTGCTAGGCGTAGTCTTCTGAGAGCGTTGCTGCGCCAGACCTCCAACACTGACAGGATCACGCTCACCCTTTCGGCACATTTGCTCCAACTGGTGATATTGCCATTTGCGTCGAGGGTGATGATCCCGGTATCGACGGCGCTGTTGAGGATTTGTTGGATGCGTTCGGCTGGAAAATCGACTGGAGATAACATCGTGCCTCTTGACTGGCGTGAATTGCGGGAACAAGCAACAACAACGCTGAAGCATCGGAAGAGTTCATGAGAGGGCACACACGAGGCGCAGCAGACGAGTGAGAAGACGCCGCCTGGTTAAACGTCGCCCACACGTGAATGGCTCGCCGAATTGGTCACTTAGGTCAAAACTTTGGCTTCTGGCGCCGCAGATATAAAGGCCTCCCTGGCCACCTCAATGTGAGCCAAGCTGTTGATAGCCTCGACACAACGGCGTTTAGCGGTCTCGATACACGGGCCATCGCACGCGGCACAAACGCACCAGCCGCCGCATCATGAAGAGAACGGCAAAAATTCGGAAAGAACGTGCTGAAGGAAGGGTTTGCAGGGCCTTGGCGCGATGGCGAACTTCGACGACAGCGGCTTGACGTCCTCACCAAATTTAGGTCACTGCCGATATCGCCCCGGCGCCATTCATTCTCTATCTCGACGACCTCTGGCCGGGTTCGGCGGCAATGCAGGCTCCGTCCAGACATCGGAGGCCTGCATTGGTCGTGCCAAGACCCGGCGCCCTCAGTCGCCGGTCTCTGTCAGAGGCGGGCTTCAAGGATCAGGTTGAACGGCGTCTGCATCGCCTTGCGGAAGCGGGTGAAGCCCGCCTTGCGGAAGATGTCCTTGAGCCTTGCCTCGCCGGCTTGGGCACCCAGCACGGTGTGACCTCCATCAGAAATCGCATGGGCGCAGCAAATCGTCGTCGAAGCGGCATAGTAGAGCCGGCCGACAGGCGAGATATTGTCCTCTACCCTGTCGTTGGCGAAGGGCTCGACCAGCATTACACTGCCGTCCTTGGCAAGGGCGTTGGCTGCATGCGTGGCGGCTGCCACCGGATTACCCATGTCGTGCAGGCAGTCGAAGAAGCAGATGAGGTCATAGCCCTTCCCCGGATAGTTCTCCGCCCGCGCGGTCGAAAAGGTCGCGCGATCAAAAACGCCCGCCTCGCTCGCCACTTTGCGTGCTTCGTCGACCGACTTCTCGTGCGTGTCGAAGCCGTGGAATTTCGACTTTGGGAATGCCTCCGCCATCAGCACCGTCGAATGGCCGTGGCCGCAACCGACATCGGCCACCAGTGCGCCTGCCTTCAGCTTCTCCACCACGCCATCGAGCGCCGGTAGCCATTCCGGCACGAGGCTGGCGCGGTAGGCGTTGCGGTAGAAGGAAGCGACGCCGCAAAAGAGTCGGCCATCATGGTCACCCCAAGGGATGCCGGCGCCGGTGCGGAAGGCCTCGACCGCCTTTTCTTCGTCGGCCCACATGGAAGCGGGCGTTGCCCAGGCATTCGGGATGAAGACGGGGCTGTCCTCGTTCGCCAGCACGAAAGCCTAGGCACCGGCCACCTGCGAATTCAGCCATTCGCGCACATATCGTTCGCTGCAGCCGGCGCGGCTGGCGATTTCACGAGATGTGAGCGGCCCGCGATCGGCCATGGCCTTATAGAGACCGAGGCGGTGGCCGAGGCTGACCATGACCCCGCCATAGCCGGCGGAAAGATCGCTAACGACGCGACTGACCAGCGTCTCGAGTTTTGCACTGTCAATGGTCTTGGTCTGCATGGTATCCATGATGTTTCTCCCTGGTTGGAAACCTCCATTCGAGGTGAGGTCAGGATCGCAGGCGACGAGGGTGAGCGGCAGAGCGGTGCAGGCCATGATCGGGTCATTTACGCCACGCAAAGCCGAAGCTGTCGCGTTCGACGTGGCCCCCCGCTGCGTTCCGGGGTTATTATTGCTGCCAGAGGGGAACCGATGATGACGAGAACGCAGCAGGAGGCGGAACGGGCGCCGGGGCCGCAGCCGCTCCATGTCAGCCTGGTGGCGCTGCCGGAGGCAGCACTATCGACGTTGAGCGGGATCTTTGATGTAATGAACGCCTTTTCCATCGTACCTCCGGACGGCGGCATTACGAAGACACCACCTTTCCACGTCGAGATCGTCGGCGAACGGGCCGGCCCGCTGACGCTCGCCAGCCGCGTGCCGATTGTGGTGCAGCGGCCGGTCGCCGAAATCGACCGGACCGACATCGTCATCGTGCCGTCGGTCGTGCTCGGGCCGGAGGGCTGGGAGAAGCGCCGCTATCCTGCGCTGGTGGAATGGTGCCGGAGGATGCACGCGAAAGGGGCGCTGATCTGCTCAGCCTGTTCGGGAATCTTCCTGCTTGCCGAGACCGGGGTGTTCGATGGCGCCGATGCCACCGTCCACTTCGGCTATGCCCAGACGTTCCGCGACGCCTACCCGCAGGTCCCGATCCATCCGGAACAGGTGCTGGTAGTCGCTGGCCAACGCGACGAGTTGATTACGTCCGGCGCCTCGATGACATGGCACGATCTCGTTCTCTACCTCATCGCCCGCCATGCAGGGGCGACGGCGGCGCAGACGGTGGCCCGCTATTTTGCGCTGCAATGGCACCAGGACGGGCTGGCTCCCTACATGGTCTTCGAGGGGCGGCGCGACCACCGCGACCAGGCGATCCAAACTGCACAGGACTGGCTTGCCGCCCATTATTCCGTCGCCAACCCGTTGGAGGAGATGGTCAAGCAGGCGGGGCTGACGGAACGGACCTTCAAGCGACGGTTCACCCAGGCGACCGGCATGAGCCCGATCGTCTATGTCCAACGGCTGCGGATCGAGGAGGCGAAGCGGCGGCTAGAGCGAACTGAGGCTTCCGTCGACGAGATAAGTTGGCAGGTAGGGTACGAGGAATCCGCCTTCTTTCGACGTTTGTTTAGGAGGATAACCGGCTTGGCTCCGGGGAACTATCGCCGCCGGTTTCAGGTGCCGGCCTATGCTAGGCGGCCTGCTAACAGCAAATAGATTTGGCTAATCGTTGAAGCACTAACGATCGGCACCAGAAAACAGGACAGGCATGGTTTCGTCTCAGGCTCTGCTGCCAGTGCGGCCATGTCGGCTGCTGCGACCAATCTCCGCTCGCCCCGCCACCGCGCAGGCGGCACCCGCCCTCACTCGCAGTGGTTGCCGACGACAGGGCGTCGCGCCTAAACCAATGTGATGTCTGCTTTCGAGCAGAGGCAAAGGCTCGCGTTATGACCGACATGAGGCGCGAAGCCGACGTTCAGCGTATAAATAGCAATTTGGTTGCGACTCTGATTTGTTCCCTATATGTTCTTCGCAAGACAAGGAGAACGCTATGAATCTCGAGGGTGAAGTATGTGTTGTAACCGGCGCAAGCCGCGGTATCGGACGCGGCGTGGCTTTGGCATTGATCGAGGCTGGCGCGACCGTGCACGTCACAGGGCGGACCCGCACCGAAACAGAGGCATCCGCTCATCCACAAGGCTCTGGCTCGCTTGAGGGCCTCCGTGAGGAGGCAAAAGGCTTGCCTGGTGAGCTGGGCATTCATTATTGCGACCACGCCGATGACCGCCAAACCAAATCCGTCATCGCCGGTATTTTGCACCGGCATGGCAAGATCGACTTGCTCGTTAACAACGCCTGGCCAGGCTATGAGAATATGGTGGAGAACGACGAGTTCACATGGGCGCGCCCGTTCTGGGAGCAGCCCATATGGCGTTGGGACGCGATGATAGGCGTCGCCTTGCGCGCCGCTTTTGTCGCATCTTCCGCTGTAGCGCCCGCCATGATCGCTCGACGTCGTGGATTGATAGTCAATATCTCGTTCTGGGCAGCGGAGGTTTTTGAAGGGAACGCGATTTATGGCGTCGCCAAAGCCGCAGCCAATAAAATGGCGGCGGATTTCGCCCATGACCTGCGCCCCCATGGTGTCGCTGCATTGGCACTTTATCCGGGATTGGTGCGCACCGAGGCGGTGTTGCGCGCCGCCGAGTATCTTGATCTGTCGAACTCTGAGTCGCCGCGTTTTATTGGCCGAGTGATAGAAGGCCTCTGGCAAGACTCGCAGTTAATGAACAAATCCGGATCGGCACATGTCGCCGCGAATCTAGCGCAAGAGTATGACATCTCCGACATCGACGGCAAGCGACCGCGCCCACTCGCCATACAGGATTTTAAAGCCCCTTGAGACCGAACGCCTTCTCAGCAGCGGCAATTCGAACCCATAAGGTAAAATCTAGCGTATTCTGAACCGCTATTGTTTTTAGTGCCAATTGGATCAGCAACCCCGACCTCTCGCTCTACATAGAAAATCACGCCTTGAAAGGACTCGAACCGGCGACACCCTATTCAAATCTGAGGTTGTTCACCTGCAACAAGCTTAAAAGGCAGGCAGCGCTCCACGCTCACCGCTCAAACCGCTCTAGCTTTTTTCTCAACTGCGCGTTTTGCAACGTTAGCTTTCTGGCCAGCTGATCCCTGAGCACCCTGATCTCGTCATCGAGGCTCATCTCGTTTGCAGTGTGGATAACCTGGGGATCGTTCGCAATGGCCACCGCTTCCTTGCTGCGGCTCCTTTGCTCGCGCAGTGTGACCTCGGCGGTTCGCTTGATCCTAGCACCATCATGTACAGCGGTGACGTCAATACCAGTACCACCGGATGTAGCGGGATCAGCGACCTCCACGATTTCGGCGACTTCGCCGTCGACCTTGTCGTGGACGTCTTTTTCGGCTTCTTTGGAATGCACAGGCTTGAGAGAAATTGCACCGGGTTGACTGTGACGAGGTAGCTCCTCGCCTGCCGGCCGACCATCGCTATTCAGGCTGTCCTCGGCAGGCGTTTCAGTCGAACCAGAACTAGGCAACGCCTCCGGCGAAACCTTCTCGGTCGAGCCGTTTTCTCGCTTTTGTTCGCGTCCCGGTGAGACCAGTCGGGCAAGAAATTTCCAGGGAGACGCCATCTATCCGACCTCGCGCTTTATCCCACAAGCAGGCTGCAAATTTTAGTTTCGGCAACAGCATTCACCGTTGCCAAATTGTATCTCTTGATAAGCATGGAAATGCGGCCGGCGGTTGACCGGCTGCTTATATCAGTCGAGCTTGAGCCGTTTGCGCAGATCGGCATTTTCAGCGCGAAGCTTTTCAGCCAGAAGCTTGCGCAGCCGCTGATTTTCCTCTTCCAACTGCAAGAGATCCGCCATCTCATCGATCGCCGTCATCGGTGCGGGCGCCGCCGCCTGCACGGCCTTTGGAGCACGGCGCACAGGTGCGCGTTTGGCACTCGCCGCAGCTTCGATCACCTTTGTCTTGCGCCCTCTCCTCTTCACACCACCGGCGACGCCGGCCAGAGCAGCTGCTGGCTCTGCCGTAGTGTCAGCTGACGCGGTTTCGAGTGCGGCGGCTTTCTTGGCCCGGGGTTTGCGCTGTTTCTTCGGCGCAATAGGCGTTTCAACAACGATCGGCGCATCGGCACTGGTTGCCGTATCAGTCTCGTCGGCCATGCTCATCTCCTGTGTATCTGATGCAGTTGTTGACGCCCCGAGAGGCGGTGTCAACAACGCATCGGCTTCATCTGGTTCCGGTAAAGACATCTCATTGTTGGATTTGCCACTCTGAGAGCTACCCGACAGAAACGGCAATGCCTCTTCCTCCAGGTCACGAGCCACGGACTTTAGATCCATGTTGCCCCAGATCGAGTTCGGCCTGGTATCAAGCTTTCGCCTGCCGCTTTTGTACTCGACGGCAAAACTGCGTTGCACTTTTTTCAATATAGGAGGGCCTTGGAGGATCCGCGGGATGGTTTGGTGAAATGCTGGTATACCCGCAATATCGGTTAGCGGACTGCCAGTCTATAGGCATGCTCCTATCAGATCCACCGCACCATTCCCGGAGCAGAATTTGTGGCCAATCGAATGCGGACTGGAGCCGCGTGAGGCCACATTGGCGAAGTCGAACCGTACTGAATCAAAAGTTGCACGTGGGCGCGCGGACTTATCGGCGAGCGTCCTTGTTGTGCATCGTCGGAGTCTTAAAAGATTTTCCGCAACCCCGACGTCGGTCTATGTAGCGCATCCAGAGCTCCGGCGTTGCCAGCGCGCGGGCGAAGGCCCGCTCGATCGGCGCCACCGTCGTCACGCATGAACTGCCGAACCCTCATAGAAGAAGCAATGCGCCTGTCAACCTTGTCCTTCTTTGCTCGCCTGTCGGGCCAGTTCCCTTCGATAGATTACGCGATCTTTTTGGCCTAAAACGTGAGCTCCATAGCAACAAGCCGGACTCTGGCCCGGAAAGCTCTCGCCGTGCCAGAACCGTTGACCCCGCTATTTTCAGCGTTGTGGCGGCAGGGTTGGAATGTCCGTTTGTGTGCAAAGTAGAAGTGTCACTTTGGGTGTGTCTTCAGCCATTTAGAAATGCGACACTCGGCATGTCCACTTGCGCTTAGGCAAGCCCCCGACTGGACCGGCTGGACCGGGGGCTGTTGTCGCTGCGCCGGGCTTTGCGCTGCTTTCCGCTTCAACAGCTCTATGAAGTCAGGCAGGAACGCATTGCCTGCCTCCGGCCAGAAGATGCTGCTGGACAGGCCGGTTATCAGCATGAGCGCGCCGATTGCGCTCTTTGCATTTCGGCCGGCGATCTCATTGACATGATATAGGCGGCAGTGGTCAGTGTGGCGCTGCCGGCCGTGCCCAGGATGACCCAGGCGGCGAAATAAAGCACCGGACCTGACCCGCCATCATCATGCGGCGGGCGCCGAACCGGGTGAAAGCCTTAGCCAGCACCGGAGCCCACAGGCCCATAACGACATACAGGATCGAACTGCCGGCGAAGACTGCCTCGATGTTCCTACTAAGATCGTCGGCAATCTGTCGTCCAACGATGGCGGGAATACTGACCGTCCCCCATCCGATGACCTGCGTCACTGCAAGAACAAACAGCGCAACGGCAATATTTTTGTCAGGACCATGGAGATGCATACATAATCTGCCGTTAGAAAAACCTTCGAATAGCAGGCGTCGTATGTCAGACACATGACAGCTGCGCCCGAGCGCGACAGAGGATTCGTAAAAAAATCAGGATTTCTGCGAAAGCTCGGCCTGCTTCATCGCTTGCTGCCTGCCGATCTGCAACATTGCGATACTCCCCAGCACAAGGACGATGGCCGCGATTTCCAAGATGCCGATCTTTTCGCCGGTGGCCCATCCAATCAGCAGCGCGACATTGGGCGTGATATAGGTCGATCCCGAGGCCGCGACCGCGCCCAGCTCCTGCAGCAGGTAATAATAGATCAGGAAGGCCATTCCTGTTCCCAATACGCCGAGGCCGATCGCGACACCGGCCGCTGCATGCCAGTTTTGCATAATGTTGCCCATCCCCGTTCGGTCCACGACGAGCAGAAGGACCAGTAGAGCAAGGCCGGTTTGCCATGTGGCGAGCGCCAGCGGTGGCAGGTTATAGGGCGATAGGAAACGGCGAACGTAGACATAGGAGACGCCGAGGATTGTGGTCGCAGCCAGCATCCAAAACACCCCCGTAATGTTTATGGCCCTGTCTGCCCCCTCCCCTGGTCGGGCGATCAACACGATACCGGCGAAGCCCACGAGGACGCCGGTCAACATCGGAACATTTGGCTTTTCGGTGCGGAGGAACAGATGGGTGGCGATCGTCGTGAACAGCGAGATTGAGCCGCCCAGAACACCGGCGATTCCGGAGGGAAGAAGCGCCGTGCCTTCCGCAATCGCAAAGTAGTAGAACGCTGTCGCCAGCACCCCCATGACAAGGAAATGCGGCAGGTGGCGTACCTGATCCGTATGGATCACACCCTTCCGCCATGCGACGAAAGCCAAGGGAAGGAAGCCGAAGAACACCCGCAGCAGTGTGATCTGCGCCGGCGTGATCAGCTCGGCCGCCCATTTCATGTAGATGAAGTTCGAACCCCAGAAGAGGCCAAGGAGAGTGAAGACCACATAAGTCAGGCGCATGACGACAGTTCCCGTCTCCGGGAAACTCTCGTTGGGAAGACCCTGCTTCCCGATGCAGAGCCGGCCGGATTGCGGGAACATATATCAGGCCTGCGACGTGTTTTCCCGTTCGCTGGCAGGTGGCTTGATGATGGCAAGCATGATGCCACCGACAGCAATAATCACCGATCCTGCTGCGACACCCAAGGTAGGTTTTTCGCCAAAACACAGGAAGCCGATCAGCCCGGCGAAAATCAGCCACGTATAATCGACCGGGCCGACAATCGAAAGCGATGCAAGGCGGTAGCCCTGGACAATGCAATATTGCGCCGTCACTGCGATCGGCCCGAGCAGGATGAACGACGTCGCACTTTCGAAAGAGAGCGGTACCCATTGCGTGGTGGCGGGGCTTGCCATCAGCAGAATTCCGAACGTGTTGACGTACAGCAGCACCGTCATCGCGCGATCGGAGCTGGACAGCATCTTGATCATCAGCCCTTCGACGGCGAGCAGCGCCGCACCGAGTACCGCAATGCCGGCCGGGAAGACGTATGCCAGATGGAACGCGGTGAATGCTCCGCGGGACGCCATGATGAGCACGGCTCCAGCGCAGCAGATGGCAATCGCTCGAAGGTGCTGCCCGTTGAGTCCTTCCTTCAGGACCACAACCCCAAGAGGGATAACGAACACGACATAGAGCAAGCCGATTGCGGTGGCGTCCACGATCGGCATGTTGGCGGATGCGTAGATCAGCGCTCCACCGCCTGAAGCACCGAAGACAGCCCGCATGAAATGGGAGAGCGGCTTTGGGCTTCGATAGGCTGACAGCCTTTCGCGCCGCGCGGCCACGACTAACAGAAGCGTGGCGAGACCGCCGATGTATCTGAGGAAGAGGATTTGCAAAGAACTCGTGCTTCCGTCAGCGAACTTTCCGGATGCAAAAATCAAAGAAAATAATGCTGTCCCGAGAGTCACCCATGCGATGGCTTTGGTATTGGTGTAAAGCTGCCTTGAGCGCATCGCACGTCCTGTAAGGTTTTTCATTTTCATATATGCTGAATACTCGTGCGGCGCTCAAACGAGGAATTTTAGGGGAGCTTGAAGAAAATTCATGCAGATCGGCGGCCGCATCTCGCTCAATGCGATCAGAGTGTTCACGACCGTGGCCAGGACCGGCAGCCTGACGGCGGCCGGCGCTGAGCTTGGCGTCACTCCAGGCGCGGTAAGCCACCAGATCAGGAAGCTGGAAGATGGGCTTGGAGTGAGCTTGTTCCAGCGAGGAAACAATTCTGTTTTCCTCACCGATGTCGGTGAACGATTTTATCAGCAGGTTGCGCCCTTGATCGGCCTTATCGAGCACTCGGCTGGGGCCCTTTCGCGTGATGAGAATGAGATCACCGTGCAAGCATCGATGTCCCTTGCTGTGCGTTGGCTCATCCCCGCTCTGGACCGTTTTCGTGCTGTCTGCCCCAAGGCCCGGGTCCGCGTGGAAACAAGTCCCACACCTGAAGGCTTCGCCGCAATGTCGATTTGTGATGTAAGCATTCGCTATTTTCGGGCCATTGAACCTATCCCTGAAGGATGGGAGCTGCTTGAGCGCGATTTCGGTCGGCCTGTCGTCTCTCCGAGCCTGCTTGCGAAAAGCCTTGAACGCCAGGAAACACTGCCCGCGCTGATATGTGCCGCTGGCAATTGGGATTGGAAGCTTTGGTGCGAGGAAACCGGTGTTTCCCTGGCAGAGATTTCCTTTGCCCATCAATTCGACACAGACGACGCCGCGTTTCATGCTTGCGTAGCTGGTCTCGGCATGGTGCTGGCCCCGCCGATCCTTATCGCGAAGGAAACACGATCTGGCGCGCTGGTCGCCCTGCCCGGATATGATCCGGTTGAGATCGGATCATATCGTTACCAGCGCCGCTCGGATTCGAGAGTAGTCAGGCAGTTCTGTAGCTGGATTCATGCCGAGGCCCGTAATCTCGATTAACCGCTGTCGAAAAAGTCCCGTAGGTTTGCGACGGTCGCAATGGGAAGCTTAGCCTCACCGGTCCCTGGTCGTTTTGCCCGCCCTATTCGGGTGGTTCGGTCCATAGCGGTGTGTCAAACGCGGCCTCCTGCTCGGCGCGCTGTGCTTCTCGGCGGTCTTCAGCTCCTGCTCAATCCAGCTCCAGCGACGCTCGCCGCACGCGCTCCGCAGTTCCGCGTTATCCTGATAGTCAAGCAACAAGACTGGTGCTGCCCAGCCCATACCCTTTGCAGGTGGAGGAATTATCGGTGCCCTCGGCGGGTTGATTGGCCTTGGGGGTGCGGAATTTCAGCTACGTCTGCTTTATGCCGAATTCGGCATAAAGGCACATAGATGTCGCGCGCCTGCACAGCAGGCTTGGGATTACCCCGTGGGTCCGGTCCTCCTCCGTGCTTGACCTGGTCGCCGCGACCGTGGGGAAGCGGGAAGTCGCCAAGTCCGCCATCCCTATCGCCAACGCTCGCCAGGTCTGACGAAAAGTCGAACAGGCGCTGGGCGACGAGGTGCACGACCTCGCCTTCCCGCTGGATACGGCCATTGATGGCCATCAAGCTCGCGGTCATCAGGATCCGCCGCTGCGTTCGAACAGCGATGGCCAGACCACGGCATTGACGATGCCGGACTCGTCTTCCAGGGTCAGGAACATCACGCCCTTTGCCGATCCCGGTCGCTGTCGTATGAGAACGAGGCCGGCAGAGCCGCTGGCGGCGACGCCTTCAGGCTCTACCGGTTGGCATTTCAGTTCTGGCGAGGGGCCAGAAGGTCCTTGAGACCGATGTTCTGGAACATCTCGCGGCGGACACGGTCGCCGACCCGGAACACTTCCTCGGCGCCGTCCTGTGACGGGTCGATGAAGACGCGATAAGGCCGCTTCCCGAATGGGAGATTGACTAGGTCGGCGATCGCCACTGCGACTGCCCCCGCGTCCGCATCGGCCGGCTCGAGCGCGGCAAGGCCTTTCAGCGCCTGGTCCGAAACGCCGGCATAGGGGCCGCTCTCATAGACTGCCGCCAGTTCCTTGTCGGCCGGCGAGCCCGCATGTGCGAAGTGGTTGGTGCCCTTCGTGAAGGCGCCCGGTACGACGATCGAGGTCTCGATCCCGAAGCGCGCGACTTCGGCCGCATAGGAAACAGCAAGGCTGTCCATTGCGGCCTTGGCCGCAAAATATGGCGCCAGAAAAGGCGGCGTCCCGCCCCGGGCTGAAGAGGAAGACACCCAGACCAACAGCCCACGCCCTTGCTTGCGTAAGAAAGGAAGCGCCGCCCGGTTCACCCGCTGCGTCGACAGCACGTTGATGTCGTAGAGCTGGGCGTACTGCTCGGGCGTGAACGCCTCCGCCGGTCCGAACACCATATGGCCGGCATTGTGGACGATGGTGTCGAGGCGGCCCGTGTCGGCAATCACCTTTTCCACCCCGAATGTCACCGAGGCGTCATCGCTGACGTCGAGTTCGACGGTGCGAAGATCGACACCATGCTCCTTCGCCCACGCAGCGACCGCCGCGACTTGCGGCGCATTTCGGCCCGTCGTTTCGCGCATCGAGGCATAGACGGTGTGGCCCTCTTTAGCGAGGGCCCGGGCGGAGAGCAGGCCGAAGCCGCTGGATGCGCCCGTAACGAGAATAACTTCCTTCATTGTGAATCTCCTGGCGATGAGAATGAAATCCGCTGAACGGATCGCCTCAGCACATGCCGCCGTTGGCGCGCACGACCTGACCGTTGATCCAGCCGCCCTCGGGCCCGGCGATGAAGGAGACCACCGGCGCGATGTCGTTGGTCTGGCCGAGACGCTCCAGCGGGTTCAGCTTGGCGATGCGATCGATCAGTTCCGGCGTCTTGCCCTCGAGGAACAGCTCGGTGGCGACAGGCCCGGGGGCGACGGCATTCACGGTGATTTCGTGGCCGCGCAGTTCCTGCGCCAGAACCTGGGTCAGAGCTTCAACGGCTGCCTTGGTGGCCACATAGACGCCATAAGTCGGCATCCGCATGCCAAGGACGCTGGTCGAAAGGTTGATGATGCGGCCGCCCTTGCGCACACGCTTGGCCGCTTCTCGGCAAACGTTGAACGTGCCCTTGACGTTGATCGCCATGCTTTGGTCGAAGGTCGCGTCGTCATATTCGGTGATCTTGGCGAGCTTCAGAACGCCAGCGGAATTGACGACGACATCCAGACCGCCGAACTGCTGCTCGACGGTATCGAACATGGCAATGACGGCGGCGGGGTCGGCGACATCGGCCTGGACGACGATGGCCTCGCCGCCGGCTGCCTTGATATTGTCGGCGACCTCGTGCGCCGGACCGGCACTGCCGGCGTAGTTCACGACCACCTTGAAGCCATCCGCCGCCAGCCGCAGCGCGATCTCGGCGCCGATCCCGCGCGACGAACCCGTGATCAGCGCAACCTTGTCATTCTTGCTCATGTCTTGCTCCTGTTTCTCATGCCGCCGACCAATTTCGGCTGCTACAGGAAATAATTTAGGAGATTTCCGTCCATTAAAATAATACATAGGTGTCAGTGTGAGGATGACTGAAAGTATGGCTCGATGACGTTCGACAGTCGCTTGCTGAGTGGTATCGGTGTCGTGTCCGCCGTGGTCGAGGCCGGGAGCTTCGCGCGGGCCGGTGAGGCGATGGGTCTAACGCAGCCAGCCATTAGCCGCGCTGTAGCGCGGCTGGAGGAGCGCGTGGGTATCCGGATCTTCAATCGCACGGCCCGTGCAATTTCGCTGACGGACGAGGGACGCAATTTCTATGAAGCCGTTGCGCCCCTTCTGGCGGGCATCGAGGATGCTGCTGTGCGGGCGGGTGGAAGCCGCGCGGTGGTTCGCGGCCGACTGCGCGTCAATGTGGACGGGACATTCGGTCATCACCTGCTGTCGCCAAGGATAGGCGAATTCCTGGAGCGATTTCCCGAGTTGATCGTCGATGTTGGCGTACGGGATCGAATGGGCGACCTCGTCGGGGACGGCTTCGACGTCGCCGTGCGGTTCGGCGAACCGGAATCCTCGTCGCTGAAGGCGCGGCTGCTGCTGAAGACACGCGTCGTGACCTGCGCCTCGCCGCCCTACGTCGCTCGCCATGGCGAGCCAAAGAGCCCGAAGGACCTGCAAGACGGGCACCGCTGCCTTTTGATCCGCAATGAGGTCACGGGGCGCCCTTACGAATGGGAGTTTCAGCGGGGCCGGCGTGTGATACCGATCGCGGCGAACGGATCGCTCGTGGTCAATGACACCGGATCGCTCCTCGGTGCTTGCCTTGGCGGAGCAGGGATAGCCCAACTCCTTGAACTCTATGCCAAAGACATCATCGCGCAGCGGCGTCTGGTGCCGCTCCTCTCCGAATGGTCCGATGAGACCTTTCCGCTCTATGCGTATCATCATGCCTCCTCCATCGTGCCGGCAAAGGTTCAGGCTTTTCTGGAGTTCGTCCGCGAGATCACGGGTTGAAGCATTCTGCCAGGCGGAGGGGCCGACCCAATGGCCGGCCCCTCGCGTTGTCAGCGCCCGATGTGACTGCGGATGCCGTCCGAGATCTGCTGCAGCGCGCCGACGGTGGATGGCACGTTACGCAGGGCGTTGAGCGCCACGAAGTCGTGGATTGTGCCATTGTAACGAGCGGCCGCGACGTCCACGCCGGCCTTCATCAGGCGATGGGCATAGGCCTCGCCTTCGTCGCGCAACGGGTCGTTCTCCGCCGTGACAACGAGCGCCGGCGGCAGACCCTTCAGTTCGTCGTCGCGGGCGCGCAACGGCGAGACATTTGGGTTGTCGCGGGTCTTGGCGTCTGGCGCGTACAGATCCCAGCCATATTTCATGAAGGCGCGCGGGAGGAAGAACCCACTGGAAAATTCGCGATAGGAGGCCGTGTCGACGCTGGCATCGGTCGCGGGGATCAGCAGTACTTGGTAGCTGATCTTCGGGCCGCTCCGATTCTTTGCCATCAGCGAGATCGCTGCGGCCATGTTGCCGCCGACCGAATTACCGGCCACCGCAATGCGGCTGCCGTCTGCGCCGAACTCGTCGGCGTGCCTCGACACCCAGTCGAGCACAGCATAGCTTTCATCGAGCTGGGTCGGGAATTTGGCGGCAGGAAGCGGGGTATATTCGACGAAGACGCCGACCTGGCCCGAGCCGACGACGATGTCGCGCAGCAGCCGTTTGTGATTCTCGAAGTTGCCGATGATCCATACACCGCCGTGGATGAACAGCACGACGCCCGGCTTGCCGACGACATGGTCAGGTTTCATGATGTAGATCTTCACGGTGCGTCCGTCTTGAGTGATCGTGCGCGTCGTCGTCGTCACGCCCGACATGTCGACCGGGGTCTTGTTCTGAAGACCCGTCAGCACGTCCTGCGGCTGCGGTTGCGGGAGCTCCCAGAACGGGCTTGGATCCTTGTTGACCTCGGCGAGGAAGGCACGGACCTTCGGATCGAGGTTTGGATCCGTTTTGGGATCCGCGTTCTGGGCAAAGGCAGTCTGGGTCATCATCGTTGCTCCGATCAAGAGGGCTGAAATCTGGTTGAGGCGCTTCATGTCCTGTTCTCCGACACTACAGTTCAAAAATGGCCGAGCATGACCCGGCAATCATCGAGACTTGTCTTGCGGACATCTCGGCGACTTCCAGTAAGCTATGATCGAAGGCCGGCTCGGCGGAATTCATGCGAAGGTGTTAATCGATGCGACATCGCCGTAACCCATTGCAATGTAACGTAGAAGCACTTAGCCTTCGTGCATGAGCGTGCGTTTCATACCTACGTATGATATCGTCCAGCCACCGCAACGCAGATGTTTAGATTTCGTCTGGAGACGAAACTCGGGCATCTATGCTTGTTGCCTTGGATGCACCTATTTGAAAGCTGATTTCGGCCCACCGTGTACAGGGGCAGCGGGTGCTGTTGCAGGAGGTACAGTGACGATCGCATCGACGAGCCTGAACGCGCATGAACGCCTGAAGGGATCACTAGGGCTGTGCAGCTGGCGCGCGGGTTGGCGATCGTTGTTATTGCGCGCCTACGACGAGCCGGATGAGGTCAACGATTTGGTCACTGCACCTACCTCCGACCAACTTATCGTCCTCGTCACGAACGGAAGCTGCCATATCGAAGGGCGGTATGCGGGCCGATGGCATCAGTCGCGCTACGGTTTGGGCGATATTGGTATGACCGCTCCAGGCGAAGAGGTCCAGCTGCGCTGGCATAAGGGCAGCGGGCTGCAGACACTCCAGCTTCACCTGTCCTCCTTAACCCTTGCAGACGTTGCCCATCTTGATCCGACGCGCGTGGGAAACACCAGCCTACCAAACCAGCTTGTTCGCCCCGACCCGGTGGTAGCAGGTGTCATGCTGGGTCTGCGCCGCGCGGCGCAGACCGGAGCATCTGAGCTGCACGCAGAGACTGCCGTGACTTTCCTAGCCAGCCACCTGCTGCAGTTCCATGCGGGAAGGCGCCCGCCGGCCGACGCCGCAGTCGACGACCGCCGGCTGCTCATTGTCGACAGCTGGTTGCGCGAGAGCCTGGACAAGCAGGTTACGCTCGACCAACTCGCAGCGGCAGCGGGCCTCAGCAAGTTCCATCTTCTGCGCGCATTCAAGCGGCGCTATGGCGAAACGCCTGGACAGCGCTTGAGTCGATACCGCCTGGAGGAAGGTCGTCGCCTGCTGTCGTCAACCCGGCAGACCATAACAGTGATCGCATTCGCGTGCGGCTACGAAAACGCCACACACTTCGCGACGGCGTTCCGCAGAATGTTCGGGCTTTCGCCGACGGAGTACCGTAGGAGCGCGCGGTGACCCGCCGAGCGCAATTACGCGTACATCTAGAGCAAGCTCGCGAACGACTCGGACGCGTTTGTAAGGTTAGGAGTGTATGCGGAGGCGTCAAACGCGGATGCATACACCAGCAGGATACGAACTGGCCTCATTTGAGCCCCGACAGCGTCGGAGCGCGGTGCTGATCGCGCTCGCCATCGTTCTCACTGCAACCATCTTTGCCATCGACGTCTTCACCTCGTTTGATGGAGCGATCGCCGTTCTCTACATCGGCGTGATCCTGTTGCTGGCTCCATCCGGCCGCCGAGCTGTGATGGCGAGCGGCCTCATTGCCGCGCTACTCACGGTCTTTGCCTTCGCATTCGGGCATCTGCCTAACGCGTCTGACGGCGCCGCGTCGCGCTTCATCGTGAGCCTAGTTGCGATCCTGATCACGACACTGATGTCGCTGCGCGACCGATCCTCTCGAACCACACTGGGGGAGCAGGCCCGCATTTTTGAATTGTCGCATGACACCGTTATCATCCGCGATTCAAACGATGTAATCGTCTACTGGAATGACGGCGCGGAGAAGCTCTATGGCTGGTCGCGTGGTGAAGCGTTTGGCCGGAAATGTGGTGAACTGCTCCAGTGCCGGTTCCCCGCCCAAGAGATCGCAACAGCCATGGATGAGGCAGGTCAGTGGTCGGGCGAGATCGTTCGGACCCGGCGTGACGGCACGCCCCTCGTTCTGGCCAGTCGGTGGCTTCGGCGCCGCGACCCCGACGGGCGTTCCATTGGCACGATCGAGTCCAGTGCGGATTTGACCGAGAAGCGCCGGGCCGATGAGCAGTCGCTGGCCTCTGAGCAAAAGTATCGCACCATCTTCGACTCCGCCGGCTTCGCCACCTGGGAATCAGACTGGTCGGAAACCATGCGTATTGCACTCGCGAGCGTTCCGGACGGACAGCAGCTAGGTGCGTGGCTGGAGAGCCATCCCGAAATCACGCAGCAGGCGATCGCGGCTGCAGTCATCCGCGACGCTAACCCTGCGGCCGTCCACTTGTTCGAAGCCGGTGATTCCGAGGCGCTGGTCGGTTCCAACCTCTGCGGACGCTATCTTCCGGGAGGCGCGAGCGCTCTTTCCGACGTCATCGTGGCACTGGCCGCCGGAGAGACAATGGCGGAGACCGAAGTGCGGCTGCAAACTTTCGGCGAACGCGTCGCCGACGTTGTCCTGCGGGTCACGATCCTGCCTGGGGGGCAGAACTGGTCGCATGTCCTCGTGATAGCGTTCGACGTCACCGAGCGCAATGAGGCCCGGACCCGATACGAGCAGGTTTCCGCCGAGTTGGCGCATGCTGCGCGTGTCTCCATGCTCGGTCAGCTTGCCGCCTCGATCGCGCATGAGGTCAATCAGCCGCTGGCCGCCATTATCAACTACGGCAAGTCCGCCAAACGCTTTCTTCGCCGTCCTCAACCGGACCTGGAGGATGTCGGCTCCTGCATCGACAAGATGATCTCCAACGGCACACGGGCCGCCGACGTGGTCGATCGGGTCCGCAGGTTGGCGCGAAAGACCGCCCCTCAAACCGACCCGGTCAATCTCACCGACCTGATCGAGGACGCGATAGCGCTGATCCAGAGCGAGGCACGCGCGCACAGTGTAAGATTGCGGCGGCGGTCGTCTGGTGACCTACCGGACGTCATGGCCGATCGCGTCCAGGTGCAGCAGGTGCTCGTAAACCTGCTCTTGAATGGCATCCAGGCAATGCGCGAGCTGGGTGATCGTGCGCGGGAGTTATATATCGACACCGCCGTCCTGCCCGACGGAATGGTACGGGTGGCAGTGGTCGACTGCGGGGCAGGTTTCCCAGCGAGCGGTGAAGCCAAGATTTTCGAGCCGTTTTTCACGACCAAACCCGACGGCATGGGGATCGGGTTGTCGATCTGTCGCTCGATCATCGAGCATCAGGGCGGGCGTATAAGCGCGGCGAACAATGAGGTGTTCGGCGCAACGGTGTCCTTCACGCTTCCGATCGGTGTGCCGCAGGCGGCGAAAACACTCGAACCCATATCTTGATATGATATCGATCCCGACGTGAATGAGCTTTTATGGGTTCGAAGACGAAAGGACCGTCGAGGAGCAATACGTGTCGCCTGAAGCTGTGATCTGTGTCGTCGATGATGATGATGAAGTGCGCGAAAGCATCGGCACCTTCTTCCGCTCGGCCGGCGTTAAGGTCGCCAAGTTCCGCAATGCTGAAGATCTTCTCGCTTGGCCAAACCTGCTGATGATGCGGTGCCTAATCACCGACCTAACCATGCCGGGCATGGACGGATTAGAGCTTCATCGCGAACTCAGGCGCCTGGGTAGCGAAGTTCCCGTCATTCTCATGACAGCGTACCCGAGCGCCGAGGCGCGGGAACGGGCGGACACGCAGGGTGTGTCATCCTTCGTCGCAAAGCCGACAGACCCCGAGACCCTTCTTGAAAAGGTGGAAGCGCTGCTCAGCTCGTAACCAGGACGTGCAGAAAGGACGAGGCGAACGATGGTGGAAAGTGGCACTGGCAGCGGCCTAATCTGCGTGCTTGATGACGATGAGGACGTCCGGGATTCGCTGGACGTGCTGCTGCGTTCCGCGGATTACAATGTACGCTCCTTCGCCGAACCGAATGAGTTCATGGCTTGCGATGCCGCCGACACTGCGGCGTGCCTTATCCTGGATATCAACCTTGGAGGCGCGAACGGCCTCGACTTTCAGGAAGCACTCCGGGAGAACGCAACCGCCTTACCGATTATACTCATTAGCGGCATCGGTGACGTGCCCATGACGGTACGGGGAATGAAGGCAGGCGCGGTCACCTTCCTCACGAAGCCGTTTGACGAGGTAGCGATGCTCGCGGCCATCGAGGAGGCTATGGAGAGTAATAACATGCGCCGGCGAGAGATGGCGGCGCTGATGAGCGTTCAGGACCGGTATGAGAGCCTGACGCCGCGCGAGCGCGAATTATTCGGCCTCGTGACGGCTGGCCTTATGAACAAGCAGATCGCTGGGCGCCTGGCGATCAGCGAGATCACAGTGAAGATACATCGCGGCAACATGGTAAAAAAGATGAAGGGGGACTCCGTCGCCGACTTGGTTCGAATGGCGGAAGCTCTTGGAATCCGCGAGCCCGTCACTCGTTACAATCGCAAGCTTGGACACGAGGCGCGCTGAACTCCTCCGGGAGCCTGTCACGATGACTGCGGGGGTCTGTATCGATGAATGTGGCAGCGATCGCATCCAGGCTGCGTGTCCGGTTGTCGTTTGGCAGTTAATCGTGAGACAATGCCTGCAACCATTTCACCGAGATAGCACGGCACATTATTTGAGATTGGGCAGTTAATTTGAGATTTCAGTTCGTGATTTGGCACCTGAATTGATATTTACCACAAGAACAGGAGCTGTCCGTGCTAGCATGCGAGGTCCAGGTAAATCTGAATAGTTTCAAAAGCCAAATCAGGATTGGCCAGTGCGGAACGTCGGCGGTCCGTCTCAAATTAACTGGCAAGAGCTGCTCTAACGGGCGCATTCTCACGATTAACTGCCAAACGACATCAAGACTCGGCGGTCGCACTGCTTGCGAACAAAGCGATGAACGCGAGGATTGCCGGCAGGCTGAACGCGACCACCGGGGCAAGCATGAAGCCTGCAGCACCGGCCCCGCAGCCGACGGCAAACGTGATCACGGCGGCGCCCATCTTCTTCACCCGTGCCCTCGCGGCGGCGATCTCATCGGATTTCGGGTTAGCCAGAATGTCAGCCAGATCGAGCATGATCTGCGTCGTCGTTCCAGTCATCAGTGTTGATGGTGGCGCCTTCGCGAGGTGAGCCTTGTGCAGGCCGTTCTGGATCGCCATCGCGGAAACCATGGCCAGAGCAACCACGAGTGTGATCGTGCTGTTATCACCATTGAATGGACCATAGATAAACGCCATTGCTGTGACTGCGGTCAGTAGCATCAACTTGACGACCAACATCGGGCGGATTGGCGAGCGATTGCGACCTTGCAGCATCAGGCAGGCGAGCCGGGACAGGAACACGATCGCACAGAACATCGGCAGCGCCAGCAGCTTGGACCATGCTCCATCCAGTCCGTGTGCCATCGTCGCGCCCAGGGTGACGAAGTTACCTGTGACATGCGCGGTGAACAGACCCGAGAGCGACAGAAACCCCAAGGTATCAACATAACCGCCGTTGAAGCTGAGGAGCGTTGGAAGTGAAGGATGTTTCACAGTGGTGACTCGATTCAATGAGTGTTGGTGCTGCGGCGATAGTCTGTGTCGCGGCGTGAGCTGGTTCTGCAGCTGAAACGGCCTGCTCACAATTGCATCAATTGTTCGGAGTTCGTTGCGCTGGATGACATAATGGCAGGGGCGGCCGTGGCCGCCCCATCCTTTGCGCTTGCTCAAGCCACCCCTGGCCGATTGATCGTCAGGAAGTGACGAACGACGGGTTTGTCCGGGCCAACATGGTAGGTCAGAACCTTTCCCTGCAGGTCGGCATCGGCGTTGGAAACCCGCTTGTGCTGGCGAAGGTGCTCAGCCCAGGATTCCACCATGAACCACTCGACGATCTTTTCCGGATCTGCGGAGTCTTCGGTCACACCCCACCCATAGGCGCCATCGCGGCGGCGTTCGTGAGACAGGTGGTCGACAGCGCGCAGGAAGGCAGAACGATGCTCTTTCTCGACCTTGTACTCGATAAGTATCAGGACAGGACCACGGTCATGAGCAACAGGCTCGGCGACCAGCGGTTCCGGCCAGTGGTTGGACGGCACCATGTCGACGTCACCAGCCGGAAGCTTTACGCGGTGCATGATGAAGCCCGCAACGAGCAAGCCAGCTGCCCCGATAAGCAATGTCGTCTGAATTCCAACGGCCTCGCCCACAGCACCCCAGCCGAGGCTGCCCGCCGTCATGGCTCCGTTGAATACGGTCAGATAGACGGCAAGGCCGCGACCCCGAACCCAGTTTGGAAGAACAGCCTGGGCTGCTCCGTTGAGCGTCGTCAGCGCCGTGATCCAGGCGCCACCGAGGAACAGAAGCACAATGATGGCGACGATCTTCGGCGGGGCGAGCGACAGGACACCCATGACGACTGCGGTGATGATCGCTGCGCCAAGAAGCAGACCATCCGAGCTCAGGCGTTCGCGCAGTTTCGGCATGACCAACGCTCCACCGATCGCACCGGCACCGACCGCACCCAGCAGGATGCCGTAGAAGCTGGCATCACCACCCAGCAGTTGACGGGCAACCAGAGGAAGAAGGGCCCAGACGGCACTGGCGAAAGCAAAGAAGATCGCGGCCCGCAGAAGCACGACATGCAACGGCCGGCTGGACCGAGTGTAGCGAAGCCCGGCGCGAAATGCGCCGAAGAAGTTTTCCTGCAACGCATCGTTGGCATTCGTGGCCCGCGGCCACCAGACCAGCGCAGCGATGACAAAGAAATAACTTGCGACGTCTGCGCCATAGGTAATACCCGCACCGAAGGCCGCGAGTAGCAGGCCGCCGGCGGCAGGGCCAATCGAGCGAGCGATATTGATGCCGAGTGAGTTAAGCGCCACCGCGCTTTTCACGTCCTCGCGCTTTACCAGTTCCGGTACGATCGCCTGCCATGTTGGCCCCATCAACGCAGCGCCGATGCCGCCGAGGAAGGTAAGGCCGATCAGCGCGCTGACTGAGAGCATTCCTGCCTGAGACAGAAACATCAGCGAGATACTGACTGAGGCCAGCAGGATCTGGACCGCGATCAGGAACTTGCGGCGATCCAGAATGTCGGTGAGAACGCCCGCCGGTATGGCAAGCAGGAAGATCGGCAAGGTTCCTGCCGCTTGCACCATGGCGACTGCGGCAGGGGATGCCGAGAGATCCGTCATCAGCCATGAGCTTGCGACATCGCGCATGAAGCTTCCGGTATTGCCGAGAACCGTTGCGATCCACAGGACCGCGAAGACGGGCTGTGCGAGAGGAGCAAAGGTGCCCCCGGATGTTTTCGCGGCGCTCATTTGCCCGCTCCCTTTGCAAGGTCGGCCGCTGCAACGAAGACGAATGCGCCGGCCAGACCGATGTGTTCGAAGAACGCGTTGGTTGCCATCATGCGGTCCATGCCGGGAGCCATTTCCCAGAAACGGAGAGCGATGAGTGTTGCGAGAAGCGTAAAGCCTGCAAGCGCAAGCGCGCCTCCCCAGCGCAGGAAGCCCGAGACAACCATCGCGGAGGCCGTGAGCTCGAACACGATGACGGTAACCGCAAAGAAAGCGGCAGGGTGAAGGCCAAAATGATCCATCTCGGCAAGGGCACCGCTGAAGTCGGATATCTTGGTGAGTGGACCCTGGATATAGGCGGCACAAAGTGCGAGCAACGATACCGTTCGCGTAATGGGAGAACCGACGACACGTGCCAGTCCGCTTAGTGCCGAATTCGATTGATGGGATTGGTAGGTCATATCTGCTCCTTTATGGTCGCTCACGTGATCGAGCGGCCGCGTTTGATGGAGCGATATTGGCTGGTGATCGCTCTGCCAACAATTGCAGCAATAGTTTCGATTTAATTGCCAGTATTGCAATTATAAGATCGCTCGCTTGGGCGAACAGCGGCCGCCCAAGCGAGGACAGGATCAGACTGCCCAGCAAGAGCAGCCAAGAGCGCCGAAGAAACCCTTAAGGTCGGCGATTGGCAGTTTCGAAGTCCAGGCTCCCGCATGGTCGTGACCATGCACGCCGCAATCACTCGCGCAGCCACAGGTCGAGATCGCCGTGCGCCTTAGAGAACGCGCGCCAGCACCTTCCGGCTCGCCCCATGCAGCATACCCGCCAAACTTGCGAACTGGAGACCAGTCGGGCATCGCAGGCGGCACGTCGTTCTCGTCGAGCGTTTTGAAGTCACCCGCTCCATAGACAATCTTGCCGCCGACCATGGTCAGCTCCGATACCAGGAACGAGATCTCGTCTTCGGCGCAGGAGAAGAAGTCCTTGTCGGGAACGACAAGGTCAGCGAACTGGCCTTTCTCGATACGGCCTTTCTTGCCTTCTTCATTCGAAAACCATGTGACTTTTTCAGTCCACATCCGCAGAGCCGTCTCGCGATCGAGGCAGTTGGCACGCGGATAGAGTTGCATGCCACCAACCGTCTTGCCGGTCACCATCCAGGACAGTGAGACCCAGGGGTTGTAGGAGGCGACGCGGGTCGCATCCGTGCCGGCGGAAACGTTGACGCCCTTGTCGAGCATCTTTCGGATCGGTGGGGTCGCTTCGGCAACGCCTTGGCCATATCGCTCGACAAAATATTCGCCCTGATAGGCCATGCGATGCTGGGTTGCGATGCCGCCACCAAGGGCCGCAATGCGGTCGATCGAGCGATCGGAGATGGTTTCGGCATGGTCGAAGAACCAGTTCAAACCTTCAAGTGGAATGTCCTTGTTGACCTTCTCGAATACATCAAGGGAACGGGAGATTGTCTCGTCATACGTGGCGTGAAGGCGCCATGGCCAACGGTTTTCGGCCAGCACACGCACCACTTCTTCGAGTTCGCCTTCCATTTCCGGCGCCATTTCCGGACGTGGCTGGCGAAAGTCCTCGAAGTCCGCCGCGGAGAAGACCAGCATTTCGCCGGCACCGTTATGACGGAAATAGTCGTTGCCCTGCTTGTATTTGACTGAAGACGTCCAGTTGAGAAAGTCTTGCTTTTCTTCCTTGGGCTTCTGGGTGAAGAGATTGTAGGCCAGACGCACCGTCATCTGGTTCTCGTCAGAGAGTTTTTGAATGACCTCGTAGTCATCAGGGTAGTTCTGGAAGCCACCGCCTGCATCAATCACACCCGTTACGCCAAGACGATTGAGCTCACGCATGAAATGGCGGGTGGAGTTGACCTGATAGTCGAGAGGCAGTTTGGGTCCCTTGGCAAGGGTGGAGTAGAGAATGCCGGCATTAGGCTTGGCCAGCAACAGGCCAGTCGGATTGCCGTTGGCATCACGGGTGATTTCGCCACCGGGTGGATTGGGCGTATCGCGGGTGTAACCGACGGCGCGCAGTGCAGCGCCGTTCAAGAGCGCGCGGTCATAAAGGTGCAGAAGAAATACTGGGGTATCTGGCGCGACCGCGTTGATCTCCTCGATCGTCGGCAGACGCTTCTCCGCAAACTGGTGTTCGGTGAACCCGCCGACAACACGCACCCATTGCGGGGCTGGCGTTATCGCCACCTGGCGCTTGAGCATGTCCATTGCATCTGCCAGCGAGCGCACGCCGTCCCAGCGCAATTCCATATTGTAGTTTAGCCCGCCACGCACAACGTGGGTGTGGTTATCGATGAGGCCGGGCAGAACGCGCTTGCCCTTGAGATCGACGATCCTGGTGTTGGAACCAGCAAGGGACATGACCTCGCTGTCTGAACCGACTTCAAGAAACAGTCCATCCTTGATGGCGACCGCGGTCGCGTTTGGATTGGTGCGGTCAAGGGTCGTGAAACGACCGTTATGGAGGATCAAGTCTGGGTGCATGGTATCTATTCCGGTCTGGTTGGGATCGGCGGCATTGGCCTTTGAGAAGAGGTTCGAAAACGCCAGGCTCGAGGCCGCTCCAAGGAAGGTTCGGCGCGTCGTCATCAGCTCCGCTCCTCCAAATTGGTTTGCGAACGATGGGCAATCTCCGGAGAATTTCCGCCCTTCGGCATGTGACCGAACATGTGCGGCTTCACCTGCTGGAGCCAGGAAACCGCTGCCGGCTCCTTGCTCCAGAGCGATTTGGCAAGCGGGATGATCTGCTCACCGACGAGAATGCCGAGCAGGCCGACAAGCGCGATAACCGGCGGAGCAGGCGAACGCACGTTGAGCAGGCTGTAGACGATGCCGACCAGCAGACCCGCGCCAAGAGACAGAAGATAGATTTTCATGAGAGTCATCCTCGTTAAAACGGACAACCGCTCCGATGCGTCACCGGAGCGGTTGATCTGGCTTACTTCGCGGGGTTCGGCCCGATGCGCTTGCCATGGCTGACGCGTTCGGCACCGCCGTGGACGTGGGTGACTGCGTAATCGATGCCCATGCCGTAAGCGCCGGAATGCTCCTTCACTAGTGTGGTGACCGCATCGTAGGTTTCCTTGCGAGCCCAGTCGCGCTGCCATTCGAGCAAGACCTGCTGCCAGGTGACGGGTATGACGCCAGCCTGCACCATGCGGTCCATTGCATATTTGTGCGCATCGGAAGAGGTGCCGCCGGAAGCGTCGGCGACCATGTAGATTTCGTACTCCGGAACGTCATGCAAAGCAGAGAGTGCAAAGGTCGTGTTGCAGACTTCGGTCCACAGACCGGAGACGACAATCTTCTTGCGGCCGTTGGCAGCATTCTTTGCCAGCGCATCGCGTACGTTCTGATCATCCCAGGAGTTCATCGAGGTGCGTTCAAGGATGTCATTCTGCGGATAGACGGCCAAAAGTTCGGGGAAGGTGTTGCCGGAGAAGCTCTCGGTTTCAACCGTGGTAATCGTGGTTGGCACGTTGAAAATCCTGGCAGCCTTGGCCAAGCCAACAACGTTGTTCTTCAGGGTCTGGCGGTCGATCGACTGAACGCCGAATGCCATCTGCGGCTGCTGATCGATGAAAATGAGCTGGCTGTTGGCGGGGGTAAGAACTTCAAGCTTGGACATGTCAATTCCTCTTCGGTTGTTTTGGACCGCGAATGCGGCCGGTTATGAAATGAGCAGGACCTTCCGGACGGATGCCGTGCCCTGGGACACAGCTTCCAAGACCGTCGGGAGATTGAAACCGATGCTTTCTTTCGCTTGCTGCCTCGGCTGCTGAAAGAAAAGGTAGCGCGACTTGCGACCCCGTAGAATTGCAATATTAATTGCGAATGAATTGCTTCTATCGCAATAATAATCTCTCGATCCGGCTAAGCTGCGGACTTCGCACGGGGCTGCGATACGCGGCCACTCGTTCCGAAAACTTCTGAAGGGAATTTGATGCGCAGAGTCGGCCTTGAAGACCTCTGCAGCGTCCTTGATTCCGCTGTTCGGTGGGAAGCGATTTGGTTGAATTTGCTCTGCGCGGCACTGCCAGTGAACAACGGTTGCGCGGTGTGTGAGCCGCGTAATCCTGGGCAGTCTGCCGTTGGGTATTGACGCGACAAGATGGGCGGGTCATCGTTGGCATTGACGCCCCATATCGCGATCACGTCGCCTTATACTTGATCTGAACAACCGTTATTCCAAATTGCAGGTGGGTTCGTGCGACCATGGAGCCAAGCCTGTCACAGCATACTCCCATTCGGGATAGAGCCACGGGCTCACATCAGCCGTGGGATATCGTCAAAGGAGAACGTGGAGAAGCCCGCCGTTGTGGAGTAACTATCCATGGATATGGATAAAGCTATCAGGACGTGGCGATGCCCTCATCGTAGGCAGAAAACACGCCCGCAACCCAGTCTGCAAATACCCGATACTTCACGCTCGGAAACCGGCCCGCTGGTCTGACTATGTGAACAGGATATCGTGGTGGCGCCCAATCCTTCAGGATGGGGACCAGTGCGCCGCGAGCGATATGGGCGCGCGCAAGGAATTCAAATGTCTGTCCAATACCCAGCCCTGCTAATATTCCATGCAAATGCGCAGTCGCATCACTGGTGGATAGCTTGATGGGGCTATAGATTTCTATTTTCTCGTCACCATTCATCAATCGCACTGGTGCGGCCTTCAGGCTGCGTGCGAAAAAGTACTGAACGAAAACATGATCACGCTGCAGATCCGATGGCGAAGCTGGCACGCCGTATTTTTCGAGGTACGCCGGGGTGGCGCAGGTGACTATCTCGACGCTGCATAGTTTCTTCGCAACAAGAGATGCGCTGGGCAGATCTCCGGCACGAATGACGCAATCTATTCCCTCTTCAACGATGTCCGCCTGACGTTCTGTCACACCAAGGTGCAACTCGATCTCTGGATAGAGCGCGTAAAACTCTGGCAACCGAGGGATCAGAATCGTATTGGCGAAGGTCCCTCCTACGTCAACACGAAGTTTTCCCCTGGTGGCAAGGCGCCCGCGGGTCGCCTCGTTGTTCATTTCATCGAAATCGGCGATCAGGCGGAGGGCGCGCTCGTAGTAAGCAACGCCCTCGGGTGTCACCGTGAGTGAACGTGTCGTTCGTTCCAGCAATTTGAGGCTCAAGCTGGCCTCAAGATCCTGAACAAGCTTGCTCACGGTGGACCTTGGCGCACCCATCGTGCCTGCAGCCTTTGCAAAGGAACCAGCCTCGACGACGCGAACAAAGGCTCTGATTGCTCCCAATTGATCCATGGCAACTCTCCATCGAAATCTATGTGTGCGATGTTTTGGGGCTAAATCATCGATTGTTGCACAGGACGTCGGGCGCAGTCGAATCTTTGAAATCTTCCTTGCAAAGCCTCATGGCGCCGCCTGGGTAGACATGTGGCGCCCAGAATTCGAGACGCCCCAGTTTCAGTGGTAGTATCAGGCTGCCAAAGGTTCGAGATTTGCCTGGATCTGATCGCGGAACTGCTCATAGCGACTCGGTAGCTTAAGCGCTTCGCCCAGATGTGCTGTGTCCTCGTCCCTGTTGAACCCAGGCTCGTTCGTGGCGATCTCGAACAGCACGCCACCCGGTGTCCGGAAGTAGATTGCCCAGAAATAATCACGATCTATGACGGGCGTGACCTGATAACCCGTGTCCATCAGCGCCTTGCGAACCTCAAGCTGCTTTTCGCGGTTCTCGACGGCAAAGGCGATATGATGGACCGAACCGGCACCCTGCCGCGCAAAAGGTGTTTTCGGCAATGCGGCGAGATCAATCGTGTCAGCTCCGTTTCCATTGGGGATGATGAACCGGGTCACGTCACCCTCCTTCTCGGCACGCTGGTAACCCATGAAGCCGAGAAGCTCTTCGGTCGCTGCAGTGTCGTGCAGACTGAAACGCGCACCGGCAAAACCGCGGATAGCCGCGTCGCTCGGAATGCCGTCCGCTAGCCATGGCGCGCGGTTGTCATCGGCAGATTCAATCAGCGCTAGGCTGTCGCCGTCTGGACCCATAAAACGAAGCCTGTTGGCGCCGAATGTGGTGTCAGTTTCCAGGCCACCGACACCTTGTGCGGTCAAACGATCCTGCCAGAACTTCAAAGCCCCCTTGCGCACTGAGAACTGTGTTTCACCGACTTCCCCCACACCCGGACGGCCCAGCATCATGTTCGGGAACGGGAAGTAGGTCATGACGGTGCCGGCGGAGCCGTTCTCGTCGCCGTAGTAAAGGTGGTAGACGCTCGGATCGTCGAAGTTAACAGTCTGCTTGACGCGGCGCAGGCCCAGCGTGTCAGTGAAGAAGCGATTGTTCTGACGCGCATCCGAAGCCATCGAGGTTACGTGATGCAGTCCCTTGATATCCTTGATCATGTCCTGGCCTTTCAATGTCGCCGTTCGTGTTTGGCTGTTGACGAATATCTAGGCGGATTGATCAATCCAGAGAATTGCAATATTCATTTTGAATGTGTTGCTCATTTTGAAACAATCCCATGAACGATTACAAAGCTCTTCGGACCTTCCTGCTTGCAGCCGAAAAGCGGAATTTCGCCCAAGTTGCCCGCGAACTCGACATGACGCCGGCGGCCGTTACCCGTGCCATAGCAGCGCTGGAGGCAGAACTTGGTGTGCAACTGTTCGTGCGGACGACGCGCCAGGTTTCCCTGACCACGGATGGCGCCATCTTCGCCGCCCAGATCCAGCCGGCGGTAAAGGCGCTCGAAGAAGCCCGCCGCGACGTGGTGAATGCCCATAAGGCGGACCAGGGAAGGTTGCGCATCAGCGCACCCACATGGTTCGGCAAGGCCGTGCTGCCGCCAATCCTGTCAGGATTCAAGGAGCGGTATCCGAAGATGGGCTTCGAGATCTCTTTGTCCGACGGGCTCGTGAACATTGTCGATGACGACTACGATCTAGCGATCCGCATCTCCTCCCAGCCATCGGACAAGTTCACGATCTGGCGGAAAATCCGTAAGCGCGACTTTCCATGCACATTGACGTAGGCGGCATCTCTGAACCAGCCGCTTTTGCGAAGCGATATCCGGGTCTGTCAGGCAGCGGAGGTTTTGGAGAAGTTGAACGGCAGCAGGTCGCCGATGTCGTCGGCTTCTTCGCGCTGAGGCAACTCAGTGAGCACATGGCGCAGCCAGGTGAGTGGATCGACGTCGCAGGCGCGGCAAGTCAGCATCAGGCTGTAGATCAGGGCGCTGGCCTTTGCGCCGTCGGCGGTATCGCTGAACAGCCACGATTTTCTTCCGGTCGCAAAAACTCTGATCTCGCGTTCCAGAATGCTGTTATCGATCGGCATCCTGCCGTCGCTGGTGTAGCGCGTCAGGTAATTCCATTGGTTCAGGGTATAGGACACGGCATCGCCGAGCTTGGTATCCGGCAAGACCTTTGGCGCGATGGTATCGAGCCACGTCTTAAGAGCGTTGAGGACAGGCAGACTGTGCTGTTGCCGGAAACGGCGAATGCAATCGGCCTGCGTTTCGCCGGCGTCGGGCTTTCTGTCTCGCGCCTGCTTTTCGATCCGGTAGAGCTGCTCGAAGAACCGGAGTGCCTGTTCCGGCGGTCCGCCTCCATTCTTCCTGGTTTTGAGAGCCTCGACGAAGCGCCGCCGTGAATGAGCCATGCATCCGACATGGGTTGCGCCATGCAATGTGCGCCAGGCTGTGTAGCCATCGCTCACCAATATGCCGCGGTAGTCGCCGAGAAAGGTCTGCGGGTGGACCTGACCGCGGCCCGGTTGATAATCGAGAAGCACGATCGGCTCGTCACTGTCCTCGCCGCTTCGATAAGCCCACATATAGGACGTGCTGGTGGCCTCCTTGTCCTTTTCCTTAAGGACTTGAACTGTCGTCTCATCGCCATGAACAAGAGGCTGCGATCGAAGCCGCAGCTTCAGAGCGTCGTAGAGACGATGCAGATGCTTCTCGCTTGAACCGATCACCCAGTGAGCAAGAGCACCCCGGCTGATCGGAACGCCGGCCCGTTCGAACGTTTGCGCCACGCGGTAGAGCGGTGTGCCGTCGACGTATTTATGCACGAGCGCGAAGGCCAGCGTCGAGGCGGTGGCGATGCTGCCCGGCAATGGTTGCGGTGGCATCGGTGCGATTACCACAGGCGTGTTGATCCCGGTGCGATCGCAGTGGCGGCAAGCGTACTTGAACCGCACATTCTGCAGGACCTTTGCCTTGACCTCGATATGGAGTTGTTCGGTAACGGCCTCGCCCATGCGATGCATTTGGCTGTTGCAGCACGGGCAAGTCTTCTGATCGTCAGCAAGGTCGTATTCGACACGCTCGCGCGGCAAGTCTTCTGGCAGAGGTCTGCGGCCCCGCTTTTTACCCGCGGCGCCATCGACTGCTGGCAGCCCTGTATCGGGGAGATCGGCGACGTCGTCGCCATAAGAACGATCATTCTCGTCCGCGGCTTCTTCGGCTTCGTTGAAGAGGCGGTCAATGTGCTTTTCGCTGCGCGGGGCAAAACGGTGCAGCCGTGCGAGCGCCAGCTCCTCTTCCAGCTTGACGACACGTTGCGAGAGCGCTTCCTTCTCGGCTTTAAGCACAGCGATTTCGGCAGCATTTGCCGCCAACTGTGCCATCAGCTCTGCAACGCTTGGTTCGCTGGCCCGAGTCATCAGATTCTTGAATCTGAACCGCCACCGCGCGTCAACAGCTCAATTCGCCATCCTCAGCCGGCAATCTGATATTGCCGCACCGGATGGCGCACCATCGCGTCGATATCGATGCCGTCGAGGATCCAATGCAGCTGTTCCGTCGTCAGCACAACGACCGGCACCTCCCGGCGAGGCCATCGGAATTTGTCCTCGGTCAATCGCTTCAGGACCAGCACGAACCCAGACCGATCAAAGAACAAAAGCTTCACTCGGTCACGCCGGCGATTGCAGAAGGCAAACACCGCAGGGGCAAACGGGTCCAGCGCCATCGTCTCCTCGACCAGGACCGCAAGGCTGTTGATGCCGGCCCGGAAGTCGATCGGCTCCCGATGCAGGTAGACCTTGAGATCAGCGCCCAGTCTGAACATGACCCAACGCTCCTATGATTGCCGTCAATCCGCCAAGATCATTGCACTCCAGCGTCAGTCTCACGCCATTGGGCAGGGACGCGCTCACCTTTGCTGGAGAGGAAAGTGGGCCGTTCCTGTCCATTCTCGGCAATCGCTCTTCGCGATCCACCGCAGGCATCTCAATGTCGAACTCCCTGCTCGGGGCCGCGACCTGAACCGGGATAAACGCAGATATCGAAGACGGCGATAGTGGATGGGCCTGGGTGTGCTTCCTGATCCATTTCCAAACTAGGTTCGCATTGACCCCATGTTCTCGCGCTAGTTTCGATACCGATGCGCCGGGCTCAAGGCAGGCAGCAACAAGGCGATCCTTCGACCCTTGATCGAAGCGGCGTCTTCCATTCCGACCAATCAGCCGTACCGCGAGTTTTTGACCTTCATCCATAACTTGGTGTCCACCTCTTTTAAGTGGACACCACATGCCAAAGCTCACTCAATTGCAGAAGGTGCGGAGAAATTCGCGCTTACGAAAATCCGTATCGTGCCGCGCATTCTCGTTGCAGCGCCGGGAAGCCGGTTCGTCGATATGCAGCATCCGAATGAGCTGACCCCGGACGACTGCCTGGCCTATAGCGGCGAAAGCCGACGTGAGAACTGGGTTCTGTCCGATGGCGGATCGAGCATGACGATTTCGGCCGGTCGGGCGTTCAGCGCCAACAACGGCGAAGTACTCGCCGACATGGCCGCCGATGGCTCGGGCGTCGCCATGCTACCGAACTTCCATGTCTCGGAGCATTTGCGGACCGGGCGCCTCATGCATGTGTTCAAGGGCTGGGCACCGCCAGACCTGTGGTTGACATTGTACTACCCACCCTATCAGGCACTGCCTCCTCGCATCGCCTCCTTCTCGAAATTCTTCGAAGAGCAGGTGGCGGCTCAGATGGTCATGCTTGACTGACGTCACGCATACCGCCCGCCCCGTCGGTCCTGCATTGCGGTGATCTCGGCGGCGACGAGCGCTTGCAGGTCCCAGAGGTCTCGGTCGCGGATGCGTATCGGGCGCAGGATCCGCCCTCCCCGCAGGCGTTGGCGATCAGTGTCGCGGTGGTCTCTTGCGACAAGGGCATCCTCACGGCAACAAACCTATCTATTCACATCGACAATGAAAGCTTGGTTTGCGTCGAGAGCCGGAAACTGCTTTTGCACGCGGACCAAGCCCGCAATCTCAGCGGAGCGCGTCGATGCATCTCCGCTTCCGAACAAGGCGGCGCCGAGAACCGCCGTGTCTACGCCCAGACTTTGCATCTGCTTGAGTTCTCCAAGCCCTACCTTTCCGTCAACAGTTGTGGGAAAGCCCGAGGGCCGGCCTTCAAGGCGGGCGAAAGCAGCGTCGTCAAAAGGCCCTCCCCCCGCTGGAGCAGTGAGGAACAGAAATCCGTCGGCGTAGTCGCAGAATTGTTCGAGTTCGCTGACGTGAGTAGTGTGCCGGAGACTGACATAAGCCAACGAGCCATTGTGTCGTATCGCATTCGATATCTCCGAGACCGAATGGTCCCCTTCGACATGGAAGGCAATCGATCTTGCGCCCATCTCCGCGAAGCGCACCGCAGCTTTGGCCGGATGACGCAGCATGAGATGCACGTCCAGCGGCAGCTTGGTATAGTTTGCGACGTCGCGCACAAGCCGTTCGCAAAGACCGAATTCCGGCGTGAAGGCAGCGTCCATGATATCGATGTGCAGTGAATCCACATGGTCTGCCACGGCGTCGATCTGCTCGGCAAGGCGAAGCGGGTCCGCAGCGTAGAGCGAGGCTGAAATCTTCATCATGCTGCCGGCGCCCATGCCGCCTGCCGGAGGCTTCCAAGGGACGCCTGCGAAACCGGTATTGCCTTTCCGTCGCAATGGCCGTGCTGGAAGACGGCGATGCGGTCGGAAATTTCCATGAGTTCCTCTTCCTCGCTGGAAACCACGATGATGCAACGGCCTTCGTCGGCAAGCGCGCGAATGATCGCATAGATATCCGCCTTCGCCCCGATGTCGACACCCTTGGTCGGCTCGTCCAGCAATATCAGGTCGGCGCTCTGTTCGATGATGCGCCCCAGCAGGACCTTTTGCTGATTGCCGCCGGAAAGCGATTTGATCGGTCCGTCGAGTTTGCCCCTGGTTCCAATTCGCGCAAGCGTCCTGCTCGCCGATTCAGTGGCATCCTTGATCTGCACCAGACCATTCTTGCGGTAGCGTTTCAGCGTCGACAGGGCGACGTTCTGGTAGGCCGACATCAACGGGACAAAGCCGTCGATCTTCCGCTCCTCGGTCAGCATCGCGATGCCTTTCTCGATGGCATCGCCCGGAGACTGTGGATGGTAGGTCTTGCCGGCCAGTGTGACCTGCCCGCCGACAACGCTTTCCATTCCGTATAAGGAGCGCAAAAATCGCGTCCGGCCGGAACCCACCAGGCCGTATAGACCAAGGACCTCGCCGCGTCTGGCTTCCAGACTGACATCGCGCAGTTTGGTCCCGCGCAGGTTCTCAACCGTCAGATAAGTCTCGCCCGCCTGTCTTGCCTGGCGCTGCACCTCCACGGTCCTTCCGTGTGCATCGCCGACAATCGCGTCGACAATCGCCTGCTTCTGCAGCCCTTCGCCGGTCGCATGAAACACGACCCGCCCCCCGGACAGGACGGTTGCCTCGTCGCAGACGGACAGGACTTCGTCCAGCTTGTGGGACACCAGCACGACCCCGATGTTGCGCTCCAGGGCAATCTTGCGCACATCGCTGAGCAGCTTTTCGGACTGTTTGCCGTCAAGCGCCGTCGTGGGCTCATCGAGGAACAGAAAGCGCGCTTTTCCATCGAGGTTGGCGATCACTTCGACCAACTGCTTTTCCGGGTGGGAAAGGCTGCCGACCGGACGTCTTGGGTCGATGTGAACACCATGCTCGGACAGCAGGCGCTGGGCGTAGTTGTTCATCACCGCGATCTGTTTGACACCGCGGATGGAGACCTCTCGGCCAAGGAAGAGATTTTCGGCAACGCTCAGATTTGGGATCAGCCGCAATTCCTGATAAACGCACGCGATCCCCTTGGAAAGCGCATCGCGTGGGGAGGAAAGAGTGATGTCTTCTCCGTCGATCGAAATCTGACCGTTGTCCTGCGGCTGCGCGCCGGCCAAGATCTTCAACAGCGTGGATTTGCCGGCACCGTTGTGCCCGAACAGGCCGTGGATCGTTCCGGCGCGAACTTCGAAGTCGATACCGTGAAGCACGCCGACGCCGGCAAATGCCTTGGTGATACCGGATGCTTTGTAGCTGTTTTCAGACGCCATCTTCAGGACCTCCCGCAAGGATTGCGTGGGCCGGAAACCGACCCACGCTGTTTTGACCTCAGTAAGCCTTGTCGACCGTTGCCGCCGCATTGTCCTTGTTGACAAGCAATGGCGGGTTGTCGATCACAGGCTCGAGCTTCTCGCCAGCCAGAAACTTCTTGATGTTTTCGACCTGGATCTGGGCCAGCTTCGCCGGCTCCTGGATGGCGCCGGCCTTGAGGATGGTGTTTTCCGCAATATACTGGACGCCAAGCTTGTCGACGAAAGCGTAGAGCTTCACGTCATTTTCCTTGCCGAGCTGCTGGATCGCAGCCAACGCGCCGAGTGCTGCCGGTTCCGTATCGGAATACACCACCGTGATCTCGGGATTTCCCTGCAGCATTTCAGTCGTAACCTTCAGCGCGGTCGTTTCTTCGACCTTGCCGTTCACGAGGGCCACGAACTTGACGTTCTTGTTGGAAGCAAGACCTTCTTTGAAACCGTCGTCACGCGCATTTGCCGCAACCGACGTCGGTTCGCCGACGATGCCGACAACCGCTTTGCCGTCTGCGCCGATATCCTTCAGAAGCTGCTCGCCGATGAACTTGCCGCCGGCCTTCTGATCGGTCTGTACCGCCTGCTCGACCTTCAGGTTCTCAGCCTTGAGACCTTCCGGATCGGGAAGAAGGTTGATCGTAAACACAGGGATCTTGGCCTGGTTGAGCTCCGAGACCGAGGCGACACACGGACCGGATGACACGCAGTTCAACGCGACCGCGGAAACACCCTGCTGCACCAGGCTTTGAACCTGAGACAGCTGCTTTGCATCGTCGTTGTCGGCAATGAGGACGCGAATGTCAAAGCCGTTGGCTTTGGCATTCTCCTCAAAGCTCTTCTTCATGGCAACGTAATAAGGGTTGGTCAGGTTCGGCAGGGATACGCCCAACACCTTGGCGTCCGCGGCCTGGGCCGCGCTGGCAATGGCCAACAGCGATGCCCCCAACAGAGCCAGTTTTGCACTCCTCCACGACTTCGTCATCTTGCACTCCTCATGAGATGATGTTCATTCCCAGGACGCTGCACCATGCAGCTTCCTCTTTCGGGGCAGTTACTTTGCGCCGCCCGAAAACTTCCCTTTCAGCAGCCTGCTCCACGGAAGAGACAGGCGGCTGGAAGAACGCAACGTGTCGAAGGTGACCCCGACAAGAATGATGACGCCGATGACCAACGGCTGCCAATAGGCGCTGACGTTGAGCACGTTCATCAGATTGGAGATGGTCGCAATCAGCGTCGCACCGATCATTGCGCCATAGATCGAACCGATACCGCCGAACAGGCTGACGCCACCAACGACTGCGCCTGCAATCGAAAAGAAAAGCTCGTCGCCGCGGCCTGCGGTCGGATAACCCGTCATCAAGCGGGACCCGTAGATCAGGCCGCCACAGGCGCCACAGAAACCGGAGATCGCATAGACGAGGATCGTGATACGTGACGTATTGACACCTGCCAGGCGCGCCGCTTCAGCATTGCCGCCGACGGCAAAAATATGGGTACCGGTGACTGTCCTCTTGATGAAGATCGCCGCAACCGCAACGCTTATCGCAAGAGCGATGACAGGAAACGGAATACCAAGGACCCGGGACTGGCCGATCATCCTATAGCCAAGTTCAAGCACACGTATGGATTCGGCACCTGTAATGATCTGCGGGATCGATGCAGCGACGCCCATCATGGCGAAGGTCACGATAAAGGGCGGTACGCCGGTCTTCGTGATGATGAGACCATTCACGGCTCCGGCCAACGCACCGATACCGAGAACCAGAACACAAGCGACTGGCCATGGAATACCAACTGTCTGGATAAGCACGGCGGCGATGACGCAGGTCATGGCGACGATCGAACCGCAGGACAGATCAATTCCGCCTGTAAAGAGAACGAATGACTGACCGAGGCACAAGAAGCCGATGACCGCGCCGTTCAGCAAAAGCACGAACATGTTCGAGAGCGTCATGAAATTCGGCGATGCGATCGAACCGGCGATCAGCACGACAAGAAGAACGAACGCGATGCCCGCTTCAGCCGGAATTCGGATGCCTGATTTTGTGTCAGACGGTGACTTTGTGATGTCCGTCATGGAATCCTCCCTGGGGGCGTTCAGGCAAGCCCGCGCGCCTTTCGATAATTGCTTCTGACCTCTTCAGCCCGGCTGAATGCCTCCGCATTCGGCTCAGCGACCAGTTTATAGGTCGGCGTCCACTCCTCGGCGATGTCAGCTGTATTACGGCGCATGAGCGCGGCGGCAGCCTGTACTGCAGCGCCAGCTGCTGCGGCTTCCGCGAGTTCGCATGTCCACACAGGTCGCCCCGTCAGATCCGCAAGCACTTGCCTGTATGTCGCCGAACGGGAGGCGCCGCCGGTAACGATCAGGCGGCCGTCCGTCTTCAGACCCTCGGCCCGAAGAAGATCGCCACCCTCAAGAAGACCGCAGATCACGCCCTCAACCGCGGCGCGCGCAATTTGGCCGGGTGTGACGTCGCTGCGGAGCCCTGAAAGGCTGCCGGTCGCATCAGGGAGGTTTGGTGTTCGCTCGCCGTCAAGGTAAGGAACCAGGACGACCCCGTTCGATCCCGCCGGCGTGGCAAGCGCCATTTGGTCGAAGCGTTCGACATCGACGTTCAGGATCCGGCGAAACGCGTCGGTCACCTTTGCGGAGTTCAGCGTTGTCACCATTGGCAGAAATGCGCCGGCGGCATCGGCATAACCGTTGATCGCACCGGTGCCATCCTTGATGCCGATGTCACTGATGCCGTAGATCGTTCCGCTCGTGCCGAACGAGATGACGACATCGCCCTGGCGAATTCCCATGCCAAGGGCGGCGGTCATATTGTCGCCCGAGCCAGCCCCGACGACAGCGCCCTCAAGACCGCTGATTTCGTGTCCTGCCGGGACCGTTCCCGCGCGGTCACTGGAACCGATGATCTCGGGCAATACCGCCGACCAGTCAATGCCAGGCGCCGCGAGTTCTGCCAGAGATGGATCCCAGGCGTTGGTGAAAGGATTGAAGTAGCCCGTACCCGAGGAGACGCCTCGCTCGGTCACCGCCCTGCCGGAGAGCTTGTAGACGAGGTAGTCCGACGGCAGCATAATGGTGTTGGCGCGGCCAACGAGCCCCGGATGGACCCGCTCGGTCCACGCCAGCTTGCTGATCGTCAACGCGGCCGCCGGAACGGACCCGGTGCGATCGGCCCAGGACTGAGGATCGAGTTGTTCCAGAAGACGAGCCGCATCAGGCGCGGACTCGGTATCATTCCAGAGTTTGGCATCACGAAGCGGAACGCCGGCGGCATCCAGCATGACGAGGCCGTGCCCCTGCCCGCCCACGGAAAGCGCGGCAATCCGCGGAATATAGGCCTGCAACTGATCCATTACAGCCAGAAAAGCGCCCCACCAGGCCAAGGGAGACTGTTCGCTTCTTGGCGGCGTCGTCACCGGGTGCGGTGAGCGAGCTTCCGCAACGAATGCGCCGTCTTCAGCCAGCCTGAGCACGACCGTGCAGGACTGGGTGGAGGAGTCTATACCGGCAACAAGATCGCGCTTCATCGCCTTAATCCTGCGCTTCCTGAAGACGCCTGAGACTGTCGACGGCATCACGGCCGACAGCTCCAGAGGGATGGGTGTAGAGTATTTTATCCCACCCGTAGCCTCTGCCGACACGGCATACTTCAACAAGCGCGTCCGTAATGGCCGCCGTTGCGAGAGAGCTCCCCGTCGCAACGACAGCGCCAAGATCAGAGGCGGCGGGGACTGTCAGGCGGATCACGTGGTCCGAGATCTTGCCGAGCGACGATTCGGGCGACGCCGTAACGGAGATCAGTCCCGCGCAGAGCGTCTTGGCGCGCTCGCAAAACTCGTTGAGCTCAGCCGAACTGCCACCCTTGGACAGAGCCAAAACCAGATCGTCTGCCTGCAGGACGCCGAGGCCGCCGTGCAGACCGTCCGTCGGAGAAAGATAGAAAGCCGGCGTTCCACCGACTGACAGCAAATGCGCGGCGCGGCTGGCGATGGCGCCAGACGTGCCACTGCCCGTCACCAGGATCTTGCCTTTGCAGGCGACAAACATCTCGGCGACGGTGACGATGGTTTCATCGATACCGTCCAGTGCGCCGAGGATCGCTGCGGCATCAGCCCGGATCACGTCTTTCGCGCGATCCATCCAGTTTTGTGAAGTGTGCATGACTGCCTCCCTGTGAGGAAGGTTTTACCGCAGCCGTTAATTGTCGTCAAGTGAGCACCATGGCGCTCATTTGAGCGAAGAAAGATAAGGGATACCAATGAGCAAATTCTCTACCTTAGAACATCAAATGGGGTGGTCGATCAGGCCAGCAGCCGCCTTGCAACACCAGCATCAGTGATAAGTGTCTTCAGCCACCCTCCGCGAAGAGCAGCACGAATGGCTTCCGTTTTCTCCAGACCGCCGCCAACGCCGATCACCTCCGGAATGGCGCGAAGCTGACGGCTGGTGAGGCTCAGCCCGACTTCATCTAGCCTGTTCGGCACCTCGCTACCTGCAGCGTCAATCAAAGTGGCGCAGAGATCGGCGCAGACGCCTTGTCGCAGTGCTTCGACGCGCCACTCCTCGGGAAAACCGGACGCCAGGCACGATTCCGCTGGTTGCCATGACCCGATGCCGACGATGAACACGTCAATGGCGTCATACTTCGACATGGCCGTTGCGACGGATGGCTCGTTGCGTAATCGCTCAACAAGGTTTGGGTCCTCTACCCACATTGGGCCGAAGAGGGGAAACGCGGTGCCCCCGCTTGCCCGAGCGAAGCGGTGAACCAGTTCCACCGGATTTTGAGCGAAATCCAGTCCGGCGGGACTGCCGGCAGCTTGGACGACGTCTACTTTCGGGAGGCTCGTCAAGGCCCGCGCGGTGGCCGCGAGCGTCCGCCCCCAGGCGATGCCGAGCAATTGGCCATCGGCAAGAGTTTCCTCGAGAAACTCGGCAGCAAGCACCCCCAGTGGCTCAATCAGGGCTCCCGCTGCCAGTTCCGGACCGTCAAGGACAAGAGCGGCCTTAAGATTGAATTTTTGCCTGAGGCTCTCCGCAAGTTCGGTCTGCAGGTCTCCTTGCTCGTTGATTGCAATGGTGACAATACCCTCCGCAAGCGCGGTATCCAGCAACCGCGCAACCTTGAACCGAGAGATACCCAATTCATCGGCTATCTGGGATTTTGTATGCTGCTGTAGATAAAATCGCCGGGCAACCAGTGATGCCTGTATCTTCTGAAGCGGTCGTCGTGTCATCGCGGATACCTTTATGCTCATCTGAACCTATCGGCGCTCATTCTAGCATCGACAAGATGTCTGGCGAGATGCATTTGTATCCAGAGCATCCGATACCCCCGATGAGCAGTTGCCACTTGTCAAAAGAGGTGAGACGGGTTCCGTTGTGTGCCCGACCAGCGCTGAAATCGCGACACGTTGCCGTTGACGCGTCAGCACCCCCAAGGTGAGGCATCGCGTCCTTGGTTTCTATCAGTTACTCAATATTCATTCCCCGGGGTGACTGGCGATCAGATGGGCCTCAAGATCCGGGCGACAGCGCTACGTCACTCGAGCCGTGTGTATTGACGGAATGCACGGCGATCATTGCCAGCGCTTGGCGTCAAATGTGATTTGGAATCTGCGCGGAGATTATAAACCGCACATTTAAGCGACCACGCCTCCATCTGTAGCATTGACGGCTCTCGGTCATGAATTGGTGCCAGCGGAGATGAGCAGCGACGAGTTGTTCGAAACCATGCAGTGACTTGAAGAAGAAAGCGACGATATTCGCCCCGACCCAGCAGCGACGTGTTTGCGAAAATCTGCTTGGCCGAGACGGCCATTGAGGATCGGTTTCCGGGCCAGCTTTTGGCGCCGTACAAGGATTGGCAACAGCGTCTGAATGGAGGTTTTACCATGACCGAACGATTCAAAAGCCCGGAGCGATTGTTCCAGAAACTGGATAGCCTCGTGGCCGACATCGTCGATCAGTTCGCAAGTCAGGGACATGGAACGGCCGTCCTCCTCGAGACGCTCTAGGATGTTTTGGCAAAGCGGCGGCTCGCGTACCCGACGTGGGAGGAAACCGCCTTGGCCAAATGTAGCGCCGCATTCCGCTGCTTGTTGTCACCGAACAGGCCGGATCTGCCATGTAGCTCTCCGAACCGCTTGGGCTGTTCGGCCATAGCTTTCGCCATCGCCTTGCCATTGCCCCCCTTCTTGGTGATCGCGCTGCGCAATCGGCCCGCAACCTCGCCCGGATGGCGGAAAACGCGCTGCCACCGACGCGACGACTCAAACCCTGATCAATGGCCGGCATCATCGCCTTTTCGCTGGGCACGTCCTCAATGCTGCGCTCATAGCGCGTGATCGCCGGTACAAGCGGAGCCGGCTGAACGCCTGTCTCGACCGCAGGCCGGACCTGATGCTCCCATGCGAGATGGGCCGCAAGGGAGCGTTGATCCCATCTATAGCTCACTGCCCGTAATCGATAACTGCCTGCAGCGGCGGTGCTCGTCGCGCGTTCGTAAGTTGTCCGGGTCCGAAGGGCGCTCCCTAAAAGGGTCGAGCGCCCTTCGTCATTTCTCCAACATATCGGCCATGGTTGCGGGGATCATTTGACTTCCTGTCGTGGCGCGGCAGATATGCACGGTCCTTCCGACTCAAGCGGATGGACCGGGGAGGTTCTCGCAGCCCCCGCTGCAGCGGATCTCCCCATCAACAGAAATGCATACAGGAAACGAAATGGCGCTTATCAGGAAGCAGGGCGCATCGGCGCCGAAGGAACTCGGGCTGTTCTGGCCAATGCAGACGTCCGAGGGAATGACCGTCACCGTCTACATCTATGCCAGCACGTTGCAAGCGTTCGATCCCGACGCGCTCGGTCCGGTCGGATTGCTCAAAAGGCATAGAGCCTTGCTCGAGAGCATCGCGAGCGAAAAATACGACCGAGAAGGCGCGGCCGGCGCCATGCTGCTTCATATCACGGATAAAGATCTACGCGCCGCGCAAGGGAGCGACGCGATGGCCGACGACATAAAGTAAAGGATCCGACTTGGCGATGACGTTATCGGCGCCAGCGCCAATCCGCAGCACGCATCCTACGTGATGCCTTGGCCTGCAATCTTCGTACAATGACCCGGAGGCTTCTTGCGCGGTCGTTCGCCCGGCACGGACAAACCCTTGAACAAAGAATCGAGCATCTTTGCATTGAACGCGGAGAACATGGCGTGGAACATTGCTGCGGGGCACCTTGTGAGCGGCCAGAATGATCCTGTCGCGATGATGATAGAGGCCATAGCGGAAGAGCGCGGGCGCTGCGTGAAACTGTTGCACACCGCAAACGGAGGAGACGCAAAATGCCGAACTTTCCGGGGTCGAGCCCGACCACGAGTGGTAGGCCAATCATCGCGGTAGCCGGATGATACGTCGCAATTGGGCGGTTTCCGGGCGGATAGAATCGATCGGCCGCCACGCTAGCTAGCGATGGCTCCGCGTTCTAAGGGTCTCGGGCAAATGGTTCGGAGCGTTGGGATCTGTTGCTTTTATTATCTTACCATTTACCTGGGTACGTTAGGTCGTCATGGCTGTAGAAAGGGACCTCGCATGCCATTTTTTGTTATTGGATTGATTGCACTTCTTGTGGTGTTTTCCATTGCATGGGGCAAGAAGGGCGGCTTCAGATCGCCGACGTCTTCGGGACAACCAATCGATGATCATCCATCCCAGCAAGTTTACAGCAACCGTGAACCGTCGCGTCGCCGTTTTACCGATGTGACTAACGATCCATCCACCTGGCTGCTGCTATCCGGAATTGGAATAACAGCTTGTGTGTTGGGAATTTGGAGCTCGTTGGGATTTCCCCTACCCGACTTCGGCGGGACCGAGTTCTAACTGTTGCTCAGCGCGGAATGTCCGACCGCTTGTCGGCGTCCAGTCTTCACCAGAGATCATGGCGGCCATGGCGGCGCCCATGAGTCAAACGTGCCGCGAACAAGAGACGTTCCATGATCCGATCGATTGGTGAAATGCTCGAAGAACTTCGTCAGGCCGAAGCTGTGCGCCTCGACGAAAGCGATATTCGGCACGCTCCGACAATCGGTGCGATGTATGAGGGCCTTACCAAAGACATCCTCAACAGGGCAATACCAGACGGCTTAGACCTGAGGATCGTGAGCGGTTTTGTCGTTGATGGAAGCGGTGGATCAAGCGGACAAATCGATTGCATGCTCGTGCGAGGCGAAGGCGTGCCGGTTCCATTTGTGGATGGCCTTTTCCAATGGCATGTTCGCGATGTTCTTGTCGTTTTCGAAGTGAAGAAGAACCTCTTCGCGCCTGATCTTTCCGATGCATACGATCAGCTTTTAGGCGTCGCATCGATTTTCAGTTCCTGGATCCAGACGCCCGGCCTTGAGGGTGAGTTTAAGATGGGCCCTTCTCTGCGGGTCTTTTCCGAGTGCACCGGGATGGTCGTCCCATCGAGAGGGAAATGGCCGAAAGACCAACGTGCGCATCAACTGATCTGGCACGCCATCATGACCGACCAGATCGCACCATTACGTGTGACACTCGGTTATGGCGGCTACTCAACTGAATCCGGCCTGCGGAAGGGATTTACGAGCTTTCTTGGAGCCAATCTGAACAAGCAAGGGTTCGGGCCACCTTCCCTTCCCAATCTAATCGTTGGCGACGGCGTATCGTTGGTGAAACTGAGCGGCCATCCATGGTACACGCCCGTTGGTAACGACGGGTTCTGGCCAATCCTCGCGAGCTCTCACGTCAACCCGACGTACCTCATTCTTGAGCTGATCTGGACAAGGATTTCTTATAGCAATCCCGTCTCGGCAATTTTCGGCTCGGATCTGGAGCTGGAAAGACTGGCGCCCTTGCTCGATGCGCGGCCACAACCTGCGGAACCAGGATCGGAAAAATGGGGTTGGGTGTATCACGTGAACAGCTTCACACCACGACAGTTGAAAGGTGCAGATTTCGACGAATGGACGCCGGTCGTTCTCGACGACGATCAGAATGCCGTCGTTACGATACTGTGTGGAGACGACATCGCTGTCACGGATCCCCGGTTTCGGGAATTTCTCCTGGGAAAAGGGCACGATCCCGAGACCTTCATTGAAGCCCTTTGCCGGACGACACTGGTCGCGCGTGACGGCGACATACTGCAATTGACAACCAAGAAATGCGAGGTCGTTCTCCTGCCCGACGGCCGTTACGTTGCTGCCGACAACAATACCGGCCGTTTAACGCGCTGGGTTGAGAAATATATGGCTCAGCGGCGCACTCATGAGTAGCTCGCATCGGGTTAGCGTCGCTGCCGGTACCAGTTTCACCATGAGAGCGACTCATAAACCCGGACGATGTGAGGAGCAGGTCGGTTATTGTCCTTGAGAGGGCTGTATTTCGACGTCTGCAGCATCGCAAGGAAAAGGACCGCAACTGACGATTGCCCGCGGAAAGTACGGCTCGCGTGTCTCAAAGACCCGACAGGCGGACATCGGTAGGCTTCTGAACATCGGGGCAATGGCGCATGTTTCATCTGGAACAAGCCATCCTAAACCACCGATTGGCAACGCTGCCTCCGTAACCAACAGCAGGACGCCAACGCTCACCGCCTTACGGCCTACATACAAGCCAGGAGTAGACGCAGGAAGTCGCTCCTCCCTCGAAGCCGTGAAAGCTCGGCGGTGTCATTCGCGGCGGCGTTTCTGATCTGATGGTAAGGGAACGCTCGTTCGGCAGGGAATCGGCCGGAGCTGCCAACCCTGCGGCCGCAAGAATAATCTTCGACCATGATTCTGAAAGGCATGCCCTTTAAAACAACGTAATTTACTCAGAGCGACTGCCATAGCGGGGTCAACCGCGTGAACTCATTCGGATGTGCTGCCCAGATCGACATGCAATTCCGCCGGCCAGTCGTCCTGCAGGGCCTTGTTCCGAAGAAGGTTCTTCAAATGTGCCTCTAGAAATCCGCCATAAGTGGTCGCATTTATGGCTGCCTTGAACTGGGCATGCGCTTCACTGAAGGACTGCTGACGATAGGCTGCGAACGCGACATCAAAACCGGGGACCTCAGTCGGAGGCACCAGGTCGATAGCTGGTTGGCCTTCTGCGACCCCAACCACCATATAGCCGCCCGGGAAAGCGGCCGGCGAGGGCACAGCGATGTTGGTGAGACCATACAGCTCAACACGCCCCGCAACATGCATATGGCCACTGAAATGCCAGCGCATCCCGGCTTGCGCCAACAGCCGACCGCTTTCGAGCGAGGGCATGCGTTTTGACCAACCCGGCATGCAAGCAGCCTGCTGCGAACCGCCCTCACCCGTCGTTGCCAGGGGCAAGACGGGATAGTGGGAGAACGCCAGAAGCGTCTTGCCCGTCTGGCGCGAGCGTTCAGCCACGTTGGCGATCCAGTCCAGTATATAGGGGCGCTGCGCCAAGACATGATCCCATGCCGCATTCGACCTGACCTGCCATATGCCATCAAGCAGGTGGAAAACGTTGGCATCCAGAATCAGAAGCCAGAGCCCCTCCTGCGGTTCAACGAGGTAGGACGCGTCGAGGCATTCCGGATCGCGGTCTTTGGAGCGACACTGCTCCAGTCCGTCCTGGTCACCGAAAGGTGTTTCCCAGTGCAACACGCCTTCTGGTCGCATGATGCCATAATGCGCCATGGCCTCTATCGCATCGGCAGTGGACATGCCGATCATGCCGCCCCGAACAACAGCGGGAGCTGCGATACTCTCGTCGCTCGTGACCATAACAGGGACGAGACCATCCGCTTGTGTCAGCCATTTAGCCTGATGGCGTCTCGCCGGACCGAAACAGTCATGATTGCCGAAGGTCGCGAAGAAGCGCAGGCCGTGCCTGCTTTCGTAAGATGACAGTATCCGCTTGACCGCCGCCACCGCGCCAAGCTGGCCATCATCGGAATAGTCACCCAATAGCACGACATCGCGAATGCCGCGCCGCACGATATCGTCCAGCACGGCGAGAAATGCCGGATAACTCTCGTTGAAGACGCGGGTGGATGCCATCGTGTCTTCCAGGGTGCGAAGGGCAATATGGCCACTGCCCGCCTCCACCCATCCGTAGCCGCCGTAGAGATCATGCAGGTGAACATCGGCGACGACTGCGATATTCATCAGGCAGCGACTCCACGCAGTTCGCCACGGGCGGCGTCGAACAGGTCCGGACGGTCGAGATTGATGTAATCGACGCCGGCGGCTGCAATTTCGCGGTGAACTGCGATGTCGTCGCCCCCGTAATAGACCATGATTTCAAGACCTGCCTTGCGGCTTGCCTCGATAATGCCGGGACGGCGCATCTGTTCGGCGGTGATCTCGACGATAGAAGCGTGATGGACGGCTCCAACCAGCGAAGGCGACTTGGCAATGTTGAGCGTCATCATCTTGCGGAATTCCGGTGCGATCAGTTGCAGGTCGCGGCGCATTTCTTCTGAAAAAGAGAAATAGAAAGTGCCGCGCACCATGCCGAGATCGCGCACAAGTGCTACAACCTTGGAGGGGTCGCAATACTTCAATTCGATATAAACGCCGGCGCGACCGCGCAAATGTTCCAGATAGGCATCGAGCCGCGGCACGATGGCGCCTTTAAACCTGTCATCGAACCAGGTGCCAGCATCGAGCGTGTCGATTTCGCTCGACAGCATATGCCCCACCGGGCCGGTGCCGTTCGTGGTGCGATCCAGGGTCTCGTCATGGATGACGTAAAGTACGCCATCGGCGCTCTCGCGCACATCAAGCTCGATATAGTCGGCGCCCTGCTCTAAAGCGAGATCGGCGGCAGCAAAGGTGTTTTCCGGCGCAAACATGTTGGCACCGCGATGGGATACAATCTTGGTCACTGAAAACTCCTGTCAGTTTGCCGGTTCGAGCGTCTTGGCACGAGCTTCGACGTCATGTGAGAGATCGGCATAAAGGCCAATGATGCGATTGCCGGCCCTGTCAAAGACCAACGTGAGATCCGGCTTGCAGGCGATGCCGATTTGCACTCCCGGCGCATATCGCACGGCTTCGCCATATTCGAGTGCATGAACCGGACCGGCCGGTGTGGCGATCGTGTAAAACACTTCACGACCCATTGGCTCGACACCGATGACCTCACCTATGAGGACCGCACGCTCTCGAGAAACGAGGGTAATATCTTCAGGCCGCAAACCGAAGGTTACGTCGCCGGTGTGGTCGGATGTTAAATCGAAAGACACCCCGCCGATCTCCAACTGACGGCCTTTGGCATGGCCCTTCATGCGATTCATTGGCGGTGTCCCGATAAAACCCGCGACGAACAAATTGTTGGGGCGGCGATAGAGATCGTCAGGCGTGCCGATCTGCGCGATCTCGCCATCATTCATGCAGATAATCCGGTCTGCCATAGTGATCGCTTCGATCTGATCATGGGTAACGATCAGTGTGGTGAAACCGAGGCGTTTCTGAATGCTTTTGAGCTCCGCACGCATGGTGATGCGCAGCGTGGCGTCGAGATTGGAAAGCGGCTCGTCGAGCAGAAGAATGTTAGGTTCCTTCACCAGCGCGCGGGCCAGAGCCACGCGCTGCTGCTGGCCGCCGGAAAGCTGCGAGGGCCGACGATCGAGCAGCGCGCTGATCTGCACGAGGTTTGCCGCCTCCACCACACGGCTGGCGATCTCTTCCTTTTCCATGCTCTTGAAACGTAGTGGGAAGGCGATGTTTTCGCGCACCGTCAGGTTCGGATAGAGCGCATAGGACTGGAAAACGACGCCCACATTGCGGTCGCGCGCATCGATGCGGTTGACGTTGTGACCGTCAAAGGCGATCTGTCCACCCGTAGGCGCATAGAGGCCCGCCAGAAGAAACAGCGTCGTCGACTTTCCGCAGCCGGACGGCCCGAGGATAGCAACGAACTCGCCGTCTTCGATGGTCAGGTTCATCGGTTTCAGAACCTGGGTCTCGCCCCAGCTCTTGGTGACATTATCGAGAGTGATCTTGGCCATGGCAATTATCCCTTTATCCCGCCGAAGCTCGTCTGGGTGATGTACTTCTGCGTGAAGGTGTAGAGGAGCAGCACAGGCAGCAGATAGATGATGCCGACAGCGGCGATCATGCCGTAGTCCGCACCCATATTGTCCTGTGCCACGAAGAAGAGGTAAAGGCTCATCGTCATCTGGCTCTTGTCGATGAGCAGCGTCTGAACGAAGACGTACTCTTCCCACCCTCTTAAGAATGTGAAGGTGGCAACCGCGATCAATCCGCCGCGGATCTGCGGCAGCACGATCATGCGAAATGCTTGTGAGCGGGTGGCCCCATCGGTCACCGCGCTCATCTCAATGTCCCACGGGACATTGTCGAAAAAGCTCTTGAGCACGAAGATAGCGAAGGGCAGTTCCAGTGCGCTCATGACCAGCACCACGCCGGTCAGATTGTTGAGCAGGCCCATATAGTGAAGCTGGATGAAAATCGCGACGGTCAGCGCCAAGGCCGGAAAGGCGTGGAGCATCAGCAGGCCACGCAGAAAACTCTCGCGCACCGCAAAGGCGAAGCGCGACAGCGCATAGGCTGCAGGCGTTGCGACAAGCGTGACGATCACCGTCTGGCTGACTGCGAAGACAACCGAGCTTCCGAGTGCCGCCCATATCGATGGCATCAGGTCCATCCGGGTGGTGGCGGTTCCGGCAATGTCGCGCTCCCACAGGAAGCGGTAGTTGTCGATCGTCATGTGAGGAGCAAGGAAGATCGCCACCAGAATGACGATCACGATGCCGAGCACGGCCCAGGAAAGGGCAGGTTTGAGCAACCGGTCCGCCAGAAGGGCAAGAGCAATCGCGCCGAGATAGGCAACGCCCGCGATGGCCGACGTCCGCCAAAGGACAAGCCGGCTGACGGCATCATCCGACAAGGTCAGCGACTTCACCAGCAGCCAGAGGTAAGGCAGCAGAACCGGAACGGACATAATTGTCAGGAAGAGAATGATTGCCGACAGAAAGCCGGCTCTGTTGACGGTACCCCGGCGTTCAAGGCGTCGCCAATCGGCGGAAGAAGCGGTGTCGGTCTGGACAAGAGTCATCACAGCACCTCGATCTTGGGGGCAGTGAAAGTGGAGCGCATGTTGGTGACGCGCCATTGCACGAGGGTGACAGCAACGCCGATGACCATCAAACCCAGCGCTAGCGCTGCACCATAGGCATAGGCACCGTTTTCGAATGCGCGGCGATAGATGTAGAGGGCATAGGGCGTGGAATCGTAGACGGGACCGCCGCCTGTGATGAGCAGGATGTATTCGTAGGTCGTCATCAGCGAAAGCGCCTGATAGATGGTAATGAAGCGGATGGGCTGCGAAAGCGCTGGCGCCACGATATGGCGCAACACACCCCATTCGCTGGCACCATCGACACGCGCCGCATTGGCAACGTGCGAGGGAATGGAGCGGATCGATGAGGTCAAGATGACCATGGCGAAGGACGCACCGACGACACCATTGGCAAGAATGATGAGGAAGAGCGGAAAGTCGTTACGCAGGTTTATTGGCAGCAGACCGAACGTGCCGGTGACCTGATTGAGCAAACCGGTCGGTGTCGGATCAGCAATCCATATCCACAAAATGCCATAGAGCACGGCCGGGCTCATACGCGGCAAAAGCCACAACCCACGAAAGAAATTGCCGAGCCTGTCGGGTATCGCGGTCGATGTTATCGCCAGAAGTGCCCCAAGTCCGATATTGAAGATGAAAAGGGTCGCGGTCACGTAGATCAGCGTTGTCAGCAGTACCATCGGCATTCGCGCATCGCGCTGGACGATGCGCTCAAAATTCTGCAGCGTAAAATGCCCGACGCGCAGGTTCGCACCCATATCGGTGAAGGCGATGACCGTATTGACGACGATGGGCGCGAGAAAAAACACCGCGAGCAGCGCGATGGCTGGCGTAAGATAGAGCATCGGCCGTGCCGGACGGTGCGCTCGAAGCTGGAATTGGGACATTGTTGAGGACCTGTGAAAACAGAGGTGCCGCCCGGCAAGCAGGCCGGGCGGCACGAAGAGCGCTACAACTCAGTTGCTAGCTGCGCCCCGGATTTCGACATCGGCACCGAACTGAAGTTCCAGTTCGTCAGCGATGAATTCGACAGCCTCAGCTGCTGTCATCTTGCCTGTCTCTACAGCCTGCAAGCCGCTGAACAAGACCTTATTGTAACTGCTGAACTGGGTGTGGTTCGGCACGAACTGGGCATGCGCCATCATCGGCGACGCGGCCGACAGGACCCAATTGTCCTTGTATTTCGGCATAGCTGTCTGCGCATTGCTGATCGCCGTGTGATAGGACGTCACGGCATGCTCGTTGTTGAAATACGGCAGGGTGGCGAGCGCGACGAGGTCGGCAGCGATATCCGCATTCTGGCTCTTGGCGTTGACCGTATAGAGCAGCGGGTGTGAGAGGTTGGCGGGCTTGCCGCCCTTTTCCGCTGCCGGTGCAGGGATCCAGCCAATCTTGTGAAAATAGCCTTGCCTGTCGGTCGGCCACGTCGCACCATTCTTCTCACCAACCTGCCAGGCAACCGCCCAGACGCCCTGATGGAAGACGAAGGCTTTTTCCTGCTTGAAGGCACCCTGAATGGCCTCCCAGCTCATGGCGGTGTTATCGACCGGGGTAACACCTTCCTTGGCGTTGCGCTCGTACCAGCCGAGCGCCTTGGTCATTTCGGCTTTCGGGAAAATCAGCTTGCCGGTCTTCTCATCCATGAACTTCACGCCATAGGACTGGAAGACCATGAGGTAGTCGATACCGACATTGGGGCGATGCAGCATGCCGTATTGCGCAGCCTTGCCGTCCACCACTTCCTTGGAGAGTGCGGTCAAATCGTCGAGCGTGAACTCGCCTGCCTCGACCTTGGCGGGCAAACCTTCAATGAAGGCCTCATCCTTACCGATCTTGCGCAGCATGTCCTTGTTGTAGAAGAACATGCGAATCTCGGCATCCTGCGGCACGCCGTAGATCTTGCCATCGGTGCCCTTTGCGGCATTCCACAGCACAGGCAGGATATCGCCATAAACCCAAGGAGCAGCTGCGATCCGCTCATCCATCGGCAATGCGTAGCCATCTTCTGCAAACTGGCCAATCCACTCGTGCGGCAGGACATAGATATCCGGGCCCTGACCGACCGAAAATGCCTTCAGGGTTTCCAACGCCAGATCGTCCCAGCCCTTCACGGAACTGTTGTTGGCTTCGATTACGATATGCCTGTCGACGCCGGCGGCCTTGAACTGCTTGTTCATGATCTCTGCGGCGGCTTCGATGTTGGTGATACGTGCCGGGGCCGTCTTTTCAGCAAGCGTCGAAAGCTTGATCGTGATGTCTTCGGCATGCGCAAATCCGCTGGCAAGGGCAGAGATCGCCACGGTGGCGAGAAAGGTGATGTGTTTAGTCATGGCTGTCGATCCAGTTGGAGATGGATGTTTAATTAAGTTGCTTAAGTAACTGATTTATGACATCGCCAGATTATTAATTTGGAGGGACCGAATCCGGTGCTGAACAAACGAAGGCCCCTGGACGGTATCGGCAACACACAAGCGGCGGTGCTCAAGCACCTACGTCGCAAAGGCATTGCGTCGCGCGCAGAAATCGCCGAACTTTGCGGCGTTACGCCAGCTGCCATCAGCACGATGACACGCGACCTGATCGAGCGCGGCATCGTCATCGAAGGTGCTAAGCGCCTCAGTCGGCGTGGCGCGCCTCACATCGACCTGATGCTCAACGGAAACATTGGATATGCACTTGGGGTGCACGCAAATCGCTACTCATTGACACTGACGCTGCTCGATTTTTGCGGCAAACAAATTGGTGAGCAACAGCTCGACGGGCCTTACGATACTTTTTCCGACATCCAAACCACCCTGGCGGGTCTCAAGACCGAGCTCCTGGCATCGAACGGCATCGATGAACGCCTGCTGATCGGTGCCGGTGTCGCCATGCCGACTCGGTTCCGCCGGGGGGAGGCGATCCTCGACCTTGCAGAGGAAGTCGTGTCTTGGGCGGGCTCGGATCTTGCCTCCACTTTGCAAGAGACACTGGGCTGCCCGGTGACGATCGAAAACGATGCCAATGCCGCAGCCATGGGCGAGCTCGCCTTGGGCAACGCCGCCGAACACGACAATTTTGCGTATCTTTATTTGTCCGAGGGCATTGGCACCGGCATTATCATCGGCAGGGAACTCTATCGCGGCAATCTGGGAAATGCTGGCGAAATCGGCGCTCTTCGTGCGCGCGGATTGTCACGCCCGTCATTTGAGGATCTGGCAGCCTGGTGCAAAGAGCAACAAGGTAGCATACCGCAAGGCAGATCCTCGGACCAATGGACTGCCTATCTGCAAGCAAACCCGACTGTGCTTGAAGAATGGCTGAAAAGAGCCGGGCTGGAACTCGCCAGGCTCGCCTTCATGGTGACAGCCGTTCTTGCACCATCGGCGATCTACCTTGGTGGAACGCTGCCCCGGATGGTTCGGGAGAAGCTCGCAACATGGCTTGAGTTCTCGACGTCAAATCCGTTTGAGGGGGCACGGGTCATTCAACCTGAAATACTCATTCCGGATATCTCGGCGAGCGACGCCGTCGCTTTCGGCGCGGCCGCAATGATCCTGCATAGCGGCCCAGGAACTAAGGTGATTTAGCAATGGTCATGTCTGCCGCCTTGAAAAGATCCGAACCTGTGGTCCTGCTATCATTTCCAACCGACCTTGCTATTTGCGTCAGACGTCAGATTGTCATATTGCTTGCAGAAGGTAGCGCGTCTGGCTATATTACTGGAAACATATGGAGGGTCCAGTGGCCAGCTCACAGACACGTGCAATTCAGAACTATAGAAGCCGCCTGGGCGACCGCGGTCTCGCTCGTTTCGAGGTACTTGGACGTGATAGTGATCGCAGCTTAATTAGATCACTCGCGCGCCGTTTGGCAGAAGATGGCCCCGAGGCAGCTAACCTGCGCGCTGTTGTAAGCGAGACGCTCGCCGGTGAGCCGCCAAAGAAGGGTGGGATTTTGGCGGCGCTCCGCCGTTCGCCACTTGTTGGAGCAGATCTTGATTTAGCTCGCTCACGCGAAGAAGGTCGTGAGATCGATCTGTAATGCGCTACTTGCTCGACACAAACATTCTCAGCAACATCACGAAACCAGAACCGTCAGTGTCACTTTTGACATGGATGGCCGAGCAAGCTGACACTGATTTATTCATCGCATCGCTTACCGTCGCCGAGATACATCGAGGGATATTGGAAAAACCGCTCGGTAAAAAGCGAGCCACTCTCGAAAAGTGGTTTGCGGGCACTGAAGGGCCACAATCACTCTTCGCAGGTCGTGTCCTTCCGTTCGACGAAAAAGCCGCTCTCATCTGGGGAGAACTGATGGCGCAGGGAAAGGCGGCGGGTCGCCCGCGAAGTGCGTTGGACACGATCGTGGCTGCCGTCGCTCAATCCAATGGTTGCATTGTTGTCACCGATAATGAGCGAGATTTTCACGGGATCGAAATCATAAACCCTATTCGAGCGAACGCGATCTAACCGACTGCTAGATTTTCGCCTTGGAAGGGGTCGAACCTTCGCTCCATCCTCTGTTTTCGCTAAGTATTTGAAATATCACTCTTCCCGCATGGTTCTTGCGACGTGATCTCTGAGCGGTTTGTCGAGGTGGGACAGCGCAGTCCGGTCGCCGGTCGGCTCCACTGACAACGAAGCATCGACGTCGTCCGTACGACCTCACGTGAGGCAGTAGGTTAAATCAAAGAAAGCCATAGCTATTGAGGAGATGTTGCATCCAGAAAAAGCTCGGCTCGAAAACCTGTCGGGAAACGAGCGCCTGATCGGAATGTATCTGGTCCGACTGGTCAGTCGCCGGATCATAATAGTTCAGAGAGACTTCATTTGGCCACATGAAGCTCGGTTCAAATGGCACCTCCGCGTATGGATTGAAGTAAAGATGCAACCCATCCAGGTGGCTTTCCCGATGAAAACTAGAATGCCGGATGTACATGTCCGACCCCGTGACAATGCGGCCGAAATCCCATCGTTGGGTCAGGAGGTAGTGAAAGTTATCGAGCTGAAATCGGTGGATTCCGAGCTGCCATAGGGGTGAGGAGATGGGAAGTCTTTCCTTCTCGATCGTTCTATAGCGAGTTGCCCTCACGAGTCTCTCGATCTTGCTCTCTACGACTGCTTTCCCAAATGTCGCGACAGTCGAGAAAATTACTGCACTGATCTCCTTGAAGGAGTCATTTGTGAAGATCCCCATTTCGACCGGCGCTCCGGAAGCTGTTATGATAGAAGCCACCTTGTTTTGTTTGATTACGCCTCCCTCAACTACGGGCGAACCAATCCCGAACAGGACGAGATTGATCAGCTCGTTGTTCTGCAAAAGAGAGTGTTTGCTATCGAAGGGCGCAATTGCGATCACAAACGGCCTTCCCCGAACGTGGCTCAGGGAGTTGTATGGATGCTTCTTGCCGTCACTGCCTCGGTAGAGCCTCAACTTGTCTCTGATTTTTCCCGCAAGCTTAAGCGCGCAGCGGTTTTTGAAGTTCAGTGCACTCTCTCCCTCCCCGGCCTGGCCTAGAGGTTGGTCCGATATCACAGCTTCGATGTTGAATTCATAGGTCCCGCCAGAGGTGACGAAAAAGTCCGGCGAAGACTTGGTATAGTCTACGGTACAGCCTAATTCACTCAACGCCTTGTTCAGGTAGATCTCCCACATTGACGAATTGAAAGTCGTTTGAAATTCGTTCACGAATTTCTCCGCCTCTCCTTTTCGACCAAGTAGACCAGCCGACCAGCCCTGGATTACAGGCATGACCTTTGCATAGTCCGGATTGGACTTAATTTCGCAAAAGCTTGGATGGAGTTTGTCTTCAGGCAGCCTTGGCTCAAATAGATCTATCATTTTGCAGCTTCTCGACGGCTATCGTTTTGATCGAGCCCGTTCCTGATCCAGTTTTTGAAGATATGAGACGATCGCGGTTCTCAAACTGCTGACAAATGCAGCCTCGCGCGCCGGTGCGCCTCTGAAATTGTCTCGAAGCGACAAGGGTATCTCCAGCTGGACCCCGGCTTTGTTGATTCCCTGGTTGCATATGTTCTCGGGATGTATCCCTTTGAACTTCGGTGGATCGAAAAGGACTGGAAACTCTGATCGCTGAAGCACATCACCAATATGTTCCGACAATCTTGTATCCAGCCCACCCATCCAAATCTTTTCAGGGTCATCGTCGTCGTAACGGCCATGCAGCGCAATCACGAGCTCCGCCGTTTTAACCGCAGTCAAAGCCTCGGGTACATCGTAGTTCTCGGACGCGATGTGCATCTCCACTTTATTGTTCGCGGACAGTTTGGCTGCAAACAAGTAATAAGAATAGTCCTGCCCCGCCGTGGCCTCCGCAATTTCGCCGGTGCGAGCCTCGATCTTTCCCCCGTGTGGCGCCATGATCAGAACGCTAGGGTGGGTTGAACCCACTCTCGTTGTAATATCGAAATCGTTGCCGCGGTCGTAAACGGCCGCAAGTCCCCGGTATGATTTAAACCGATCTTCAGCCATCTCCCCTCCCTGCTGTCAACGTCAGCGTGCATATCCGACCCAATAAAGGCTGACGAATAGTTGTGAATCTACCCTTACACTACCAATCTCCACTTGCCGTCCCTATGGAAAATTTCCCATAATGCCAGCCGAATCAATCTGGGATAAGCGGTGATGACGACCTCTGCAATAGATTCCGCGTCTGAACTGCAACCTGCGGAGGCATCCCAAGTCGTTCGCGCCGACCTGCGGGCTGTCCTTGCTCGTGTCGTATCCGACAAAGGACTAAGCCAAACGCGAGCCGCAAAGCTTTGCTCAACGGACCAGCCCACGCTTTCAAAGATTTTGTCTGGGCGTAGCGACAGCGTGAGCACAGATCAACTCCTCCGCTGGCTCGTTCAACTTGGCTGCGATGTCGACCTTACGGTTCGCAATTCGCGCAAGGGACACCCGGGTTCCATTAGGGCGTCATTCGATGAATGAACATATCTCGGTCAGCCTGCAGGCCCCCGCACCGCAGCGGACGGCGCTTTACCTCGATCATCATGCCACCACCCCAGTTGATCCGAGGGTCGCTGACGTTGCAGTTCGCATGATGGTGGAGGAATTCGGGAACGCGAACGGCGTTGAAAATACCCACGGGGAACGAGCGGCGTCTGCCGTCGCGCAGGCGAAAGATAGGCTTGCGCAGCTGTTGGGGGCAGAACCCCGTGATGTGTATTTTACCTCTGGCTCGACAGAGGCAATCCAGCTTGCAATTTCCCATTCAATTGGAATTCACCGTGATCAGCTGCGGATCGCAATAAGCCGTGTCGAACACAAGGCCGTCATCGACACCGCATTACATGCTGAACGTCTGGGCATGGCGTCGATATCGTGGATCGACGTCGACGATAAAGCGCAAATCGACCTGTCGAGCCTTCGACGCGTGTTGGACGGCGGCATCGATCTGGTTTGTGTGATGGCTGCGAACAACGAAGTCGGCACGATCTATCCAATCGCCGAGATTGTCCGAAAGGCAAGCGAATACGGCGCGGATGTTCTGATCGATGCCACACAGGCAATCGGTCGGATGCCGCTGGATCTTGAGGAGCTTGGTGCCGCCTATGTCATCTTGAGCGGACACAAGGTTTACGGGCCGAAGGGCGTCGGGGCACTCATCTCTCGCGTTTTTGAGTATGCGTCGATATTCGGTCTTCAAGGCGCCCATCATCCAACCCCCAATGTCAGCGGCATCGCAGCTTTCGGTTTCGCCTGCGAGTTGATGGCGCGGGAAGGCGAGACGGAAAGCCATCGGCTTGCGCAGTTGCGAGACCAGTTGCAGGAGCGCCTAAAATCCTTGGTTCCCGGGCTGATCGTAAATGGCCCTCAAACTGAACGCCTGCCCCATAACCTGCACGTCTCCGCGCCAGGGGCCCCCAACGATGTCGTCTTGAACCGTCTTCGAGGCAAGGTTTCGATTTCAACAGGATCAGCGTGTAACACGGGCGCACAGGAGCCCTCACACGTGCTGAGGGCTATGCGATTGCCAGACCCTTATATCGACAGCTGCCTGCGGATTGGTTTGGGCCGCACAACCACAGCCGCCGACGTTGAGCGTGCTGCCGTCGAGATAGCTGAGGCTATCAAGGATGTCCGCAGTTCTTTTTCTGGAGTTCTCGATGTTTGACATATCCACGGCCGAAGGTCAGCCAAGCTATCGATTTTCGGGTCACGAGACCTTTGCATGCCGGTATGCGTGGTTGCCGAAGGCATACCGAGCCATTGCCGCAGATGCCAGTATCTTCTACGACGAGGATGCTGCGATGGTCGAGCTCGGCATCGGCAAGAACATGGTTCGTTCGCTGCGTTTCTGGATCGACGCGATGGGCATTGCTCACCCGACCTCTGAACGCAAACACCAGCTTACCAAGCTTGCCCATACTGTCTTCGGAGCCGGAGGCTGCGATCCCTATCTGGAAGACACCAGGACGCTCTGGCTTCTTCACTGGAACCTTTCCTCATCGGCGACGCCTGCCCCTTTCGCATGGCACTATTTGCTTGGGGCATGGCCTTACGCGGAATTTTCTCGGACTGAGGCCCTTGCAGCATTCGCAAGACAATCCCAGCGCTTGGGGCATTCTCACTCAGAAATCACGCTGAGCCAACACCTGGACGTCTTTCTGCATACCTATCTCTCAGCACGGGGTGCAAGGTCGGGGATCGAAGATTCCCTGGACGGGCCACTCGTGGAATTGCGCCTCCTGCAGCAGACCGGTGAGCGGCGTGGGGAGGGCGGACGTTGGGAGGCGGTCTACGCTTTCCGGAAAGAACCAAAAGCTGACATCACCAACGATCTTTTCGCTTACACTATCCTGGACTACTGGGAGCGAAACGCGCCCGGCGAAAAGACAATCCCTATTCGGCATATTCTTTCGGCAGCAGGGGCACCTGGGCAGTCGTTCAAGCTTCCGGAAGAAGACGTTCGTGCGCGACTAGAGAGCCTTTCTCTCGATGGACGATATGGATTTGCGTATCGGCCGTCAGCAATCCAAGGCCTCTTGACGCGCGACGCTCCCATCAGTGCTGAGGCTCGGACGATTTATACAAACGAGGCGAATATCAATGGCTGAGACGAACGCTGCAACAATCGCCGAGTTTTTCTCGATCCCCGGTCGCTTTCTTCGGTCGGTCCAACTTGAAAAGGACTTCCTGGACGCGTCCGCGCTCGAAAACTATATCGTCACGCCTCCAATGGCAGACGCGCTGCTCCAAATACTTGCGAGCGTCCGCGATGGGTCAAAGCGACGGGCATGGCGCATTACCGGGGACTATGGCGTCGGCAAGTCTTCGATGGCTCTGGTCTTGGCTCGACTTCTGTCTAACCCCTCGGCGAAGGACGCAAAGCGGGTAGCGAAGACTATTGGTTGGCGCTCTGGCGACGCCGCTCGACGTTTTCTTCCCGTTCTTGTGACAGGAAGTCGTGAAAGCATAGCAACTGCTGTTGCTCGTGCCATTCGAGAGAGCACGCTTCATCCTGATTTTGAGGACTTGCTGACCCCTCGGATTGAAGTGGCTTTGGCTACCTGTGAAACCACCGGCTCGGTTCGCGCATTGGAACAACTGGTCTCGATGCTGACGAAGCGTGCAGCAGAGCGTGACCTGGGATTGCTGCTCATCATCGACGAACTGGGAAAGCTGCTTGAGCATGCGGCATTGAACCCCGACCAAGAAGATGTATTTGCACTGCAGCGGCTTGCCGAGATGGCTGCTCGCAGTAATGCCACGCCATTCCTGCTTATCGGAATCTTGCATCAGGGCTTTCAAGCCTATGCAGAGCGCCTTCCGCTCGCATTGCGCCACGAGTGGGATAAGGTCGCGGGCCGTTTCGAAGAAATTGTGTTCGACCAGCCGCTGGTTCATTCCGCTTCTCTGGTTGCTGGCGCCCTGGGTGTTGACGAGAGCGCGCTTCCTGCATTCGTCAGGAACCAGGCCACCACGGCTCTTGAGATGGCGGGACAAGTTGGTTGGCTTGGTGGCCGCGGTTTTGCTATTGATCCCGCCCGCTTTTATCCGCTGCACCCAGCGCTTCTTCCTGTCATGGTGCGGTTTTTCTCGCGCTTCGGTCAGAGTGAACGATCCTTGTTCGGCTTCCTACTGTCAAGCGAACCGATGGGATTGCAGGCTTTCGCTTCCTCGACAAAGGTGGGCGAAGGCTGGTTCGATACCGCCAGGTTCTACGACTATGTCCGCGCTTCCTTCGGTCATCGCGTATCGGCTGGAAACTACCAGAGCCAATGGCTGCGTATCGTCGCGACGATTGATGGCTGTGTGGGGATCGACATGGATGGACTGAATGTCCTGAAGACGGTCGGACTGCTCAACCTGCTCGATTCCGACGATCTTTTGCCGACCGACCGGACAGTGTCATCGTGCTTGTCAGGGACCGGCGATGTCACTGCTGCGATCGACCTTCTGGTTCGCGAAGGTCTCCTGTTCGAGCGTGGCGGATCTGGGGTATACCGCCTCTGGCCAAGCTCGAGCATTAACCTGTCGGCTTCCTTCAATGCCGCTAAGCGGGCGGTTGGTGAAGTCGAGGCCGTTGCCCCGGCGCTCTCTGGGATCCTGGACGGCGAGATGGTACTTGCGCGCCGCCACTATCTGGAAACCGGCACGATGCGGTATTTCGAATTGCGGTATACGGCTGCGGAAGATGTTGGCAAATGTGCCAGCAAGCCTACCAATGCGGACGGTCTTATTATCGTTGCCCTCGCCGACCATAAAGACCAGCAGCAGATCGCGCGGGATCTTGCGGCCACCCCACTCATGTCCGAGAACCCATCGACGCTGGTGGCGGTGCCTGCACCTGTCTGGCAGCTCGCCTCATATCTCCGCGACGTCATGGTGTGGCGCTGGGTGGAGGCCAATACGCCTGACCTGTCAAGCGATGACTTCGCGTCTGCGGAGGTGAAACGGCAGATCTCGCGCACGCGCCAAGCCCTGCTTGCGCAGTTCGCCGAACTGACGAAGATAAATGCCAAGTCAGGCCTGGAATGGCTATACGGCGGCAAGACCTTTGACGCGACAGGAAACCTTCCAAAAATCGTTTCTCAACTTTGCACCGACCTTTACCCGTCGAGCCCCAAGGTTACCAATGAACTGATCAATCGCAACGTCCTTAGCAGTGCCGCGGCTTCTGCTCGTATGCGTTTGATCGAAGGTCTGTTCAAGGCTCCCGGAATGCCGCTCCTGGGAATGGACGAGCGCAAGGCTCCACCCGAAAAATCGATGTATCTTTCTGTCCTTCAAAAGGGCGCGCTGCATATTCCGGACGGCGAAGGCTTTGCGCTACAGATACCCCAGCCGTCGAACGATCCCCTCCATCTGCAACCTGCCTTGTCCGAGATCGTCAGGATGATCAAGGCTGGAAAGGGTTGCAGGATTGCGATCACGGACATTCTAGCTCGGATGTCGGGCCGCCCATATGGCGTTCGAGATGGGCTCTCACCGATTTTGCTAGCGGTTGTGGTGCGAGTGCATGGACATGAATTGGCGCTCTATGAAAACGGGACCTTTCTCCCGAAGTTCGGCGCAATGGAATTCCTGCGTTTGATCAAGGCGCCACAGGCGTTCGAAGTCCAGCTTTGCAGCGTCGAGGGGGTGCGTTCGAACGTATTTGCCCGTCTGGCTCACCTCTTCGCATCGGGTATCGAGGGTCGTCAGCCTGTTCTCTTGGACGTCGTAACCGAGCTTTGCCAGTTTGCTGCCAAGCTTCCCGAATATACGCGCAAGGCAAAAGGGTTGCCGCCGACAACGATCGCCGTGCGAGACGCGCTCCTCTCGGCACGCGAGCCCGCGACACTCCTTTTCGCCGATCTGCCGAATGCCTGCGGTCTTCCGGTTTTCCAGGTCGATGAGGCCGATGACAGCGCGGTTGATGAATTCATCAACCGTTTTAGCGATGCGGTTCAGGAGCTTCAGAACACCTATTCCAACTTGCTTGCGCGCATTGTCCAAAGAACGAGCGAGGCAGCCGGTCAAGACCCGGACAAATTCGACCGAGTCGCGCTCGCGTCTCGCGGCGCTCGCGTCTCGCTCGCAGCACGAGAGCCGCGGCTTCGCGCCTTCGCACTTCGTTTGAGGGACCCCGCCTTGCATGACGATGCATGGGCCGAATCCCTGGCAAGCTTCGTGGTCTCGAAGCCACCTGCCCGTTGGCTGCCGGGAGACGAGGCTAGGTTCACCGAGGAGATTGCTGCACTGGCCGAGCTTTTCGCAAAGGTCGAAAGTACGGCGTTTTCGACCTCGGAGGATCGCCCGGATAACGAAGCTATACGATTAAACCTCACTCGCGGCGACGGACGGGACTTGGTCCGTGTCCTCCATCCCGTCGATCTTGATGCTGCCGATCAAAAGAAAATGGCAACATTCACCGACTGGCTGCCCCAGGGGGATGCACAACGCATTCAGATCCTGGCAAGTCTGCTCTGGCAAGAGTTGTCCCGTATCAGAGAAACTTCAGCGGACGACAAAAGCTCCAGTAATCTGGCAAGCGTGAGAACACAGAATGATAACTGATTACGCTTCACAAATTTTTTCGTCGTTTGGCAACGAGCAACCACGACATATTTTAAGCCTGTCTGGTGGCAAAGATAGCGCGGCACTTGCCATTTATCTGCGCGATCGCGTGCCGGACATTGAGTACATTTTCCATGACACAGATAAAGAACTTCCGGAGACTTACGACTATATCGGTCGCCTAGAAGCAATCTTGGGAAAGCCGATTGTCCGCACAACTCCAACCGACAGCTTCGATCATTGGCTGACCGTTTATCGTGGCATGCTGCCGTCGAACCACCGTCGGTGGTGCACCAAGATGCTCAAGTTAAAGCCTTTCGAGACATATGTGGGCGACGGACCTGTCATAAACTACGTCGGCCTTCGGGCAGATGAAAATCGCACCGGCTACATCAGCACAAAGCCCAACATCCTCGCCGTCTATCCATTTCAGGACGATGGGTTGGTGCGAGCTGACATCATCTCCATACTGGAAGATTCGGGCCTTGGTCTTCCGCCCTATATGGATTGGGGCAGGTCGCGGTCAGGATGCTACTTCTGCTTCTACCAACAGAAAATTGAATGGGTCCGGTTGCTGGAGACGCATCCGACTTACTTCGAATTGGCGATGGAATACGAAGAACGCGCTGTCCAGTTTGGTGAGCAGTTCTTCTGGTGCCAGAGCGAGTCATTGCGTCAGCTCGCAATGCCGGAGCGTGTTGCAAGGATCAAGTCCGACTGGGAGAAATCCCAAGCCAAGAAAAGAGCCAATCGCAAATCGCTGTCTCTTGTTGAGACGTTGGGCGGTCTTGAAGTGGAAGACGACAGTCATCTGCGAGACGGTTGTCTTGTTTGCTCTATTTGAGGTCCATCGTTTTATAGCATGAATGGATGGTAGACGTTTTAGCCGAAGATTGAGATAATGCTTTAGGGGAGCGAATAGCATGAATGGGCTGGGGGGCCGATGGGTTCGCTTCTTGCGGCAGTACGGACCAATCTCAAGAAATGACAACATGTACGACGAGCAAATTCGTCGGTCTGCACGTCGATACGACGTCGACGCCTTGGATTTCGTGCATCCGCTTGAGACGGATCTTTTTTCTGCGGTTTCCAAGGCTGCTGAACGCGCCCGTTCCATCATCTTGACCGGGACCGCGGGCGATGGAAAAAGCCGGCTTTGCGGCCGGCTGTGGACTGAATTGGGTGGAAGCTCCGATGATTGGACTGCCAACGAAATTTATCAGGAAATCACCGCCGAGATAGCCGGCCGCGTTCGAACCGTCGGGATCATCCGTGATCTGACGGCCCTCCCTTCGCAAGGGACTTATGGGATCTGGGAGGGCAAGAATGCCTTGCTAGAGGAGGTGAATAGAAGCTTCTTTTCAGCGGACCCGGACTGGATCTTCGTTGTTGCAGCTAATGACGGGCAACTTCTCGACACGTGGCGCAGGTCTGCAGAAGTGCCGCTATCGCAAGAGAGCTACGAGCTGCTTGAGGCCTGCTTGGTCGAAGGACAGCCCGCCAGTCAGGGTGACGTGGCATTTTTCAATCTGAGTGCAGTTTCATGCGCAAGGATCATCGACCTGACGCTCAAAGCCATTATCGCCCATCCTGGTTGGGCGGCGGCTTATGCAGAACAGGAAGCCGAGGGCTTCTTCTCGGAGATTTGTCCAATCCGGCGCAATTTCGAGATTCTATCATCTCCGCAGTTCAAATCGCGGTTGCGGCAGCTGTTCGAATTGATGGACCTAAACGAACTCCATACGCCAATTCGGCGGGTCCTTTTGCTGATCGCAAACATGTTGCTTGGCCACCCGTCTGCGAAAGATCGTTTGATGTCGCCCTCAGATATCAGGCCGTTCGTGCGCGCAGGCAAGGCTCATATCGCAGACATCCATCAAAACCTGTTCGGCGCCAATCTGACATCCGCCCGGCGAGAAAGCCTGGAAATTTTCGAGTTCCTCAATCGGTTCGGCATAGGCGATGAAACCACAAACCGGATCGACAATATCCTGGTCTTCGGCCCATCCGATGAAACATTGCGGCCCTACTACGAAAGCCTTGTGGTCGGAGCCTTCTCTACTCAAGCATTGGATGACCTATCGGCGCTACGGAATGATTATCTTGAACGACCGGACGCGACACAGGAAGGCGAACATCCCTTTTTGAATAGCCTGCAGGCTCAACGCCGCGCTATTTTCTTTCAGATTGGCGACGATCAATCTGACGATTTGAGGCTGTGGGATCTCACCGTGTTTCGTCACGCTGGCGAGTTCCTGCGGGACGTTGTCAAACCGCTTCGAGATGTTGGAAAGGCAAACCGGTCCATCACCGCGCGTCTGGTGAATGGCCTCAACAGGATCTTCACCGGTATGCTGGTGACGACCGACAGAGAGCTCTTGATAGCCGCGGGACTATCAGGTTCAGCCGCAGGTCTTAGTCAAATCCTGGTTGAGCGGATAAGCGTCGCGCCCCGGCGGCATGAGCGGATCGAGCTTCGGGATGGAAGCCTACCAACCCTGATCGTGCAGATCGATAGTGGTGTCGAAATCGGACTGAAACTAAACCTTGTCCGCTATGAATTTTTAATGCGGGTTGCCGGCGGTGCACTGCCGGGCAGCTTTTCCAAAGAGTGTCATGAGGACATTCTCGCGTTCAAAAGTGCCATTCTGGCGGCATTCTCGCGGTCTCGCCCCATGGAAGAAACCAAAGACCTGAGCTTCAGAATCCTTAGCCTCAACGGCGAGGGTGAGCCCGTGGATGATGTGATCGAGGTGAACTTTGCTTGAGACCCTTCCCCCACCTCCGCGAAATGATCACCCGCAAAACGATATGTGGATCGACGAGCAAATTTGGGGTCATCGTCTTTGGGATGCGACGACCCCCTGGCTGATTTTCCTGGAATTTCTCGGCGTTGCCGAAGCAAAGGACAGAGACCAATCGCTCCTTGATGGCCAGGGAAAGACGTATCCTCTCCGCTTTAAACCGGCGCAGCGGATGTATGTCCGAAACATTCTCTACAATAACGAGCCGATGTTGCGGATTGCCGACGAGAAACTCGCTGACAGCGCTTCGTGGGACAAATGGTTGTCGGCGATTGCCAATCGTGCGCAAGGAGTACCTCTTAGAGATTTCTCGTACCTGCGCAAACGGTTCAACTCGTTCTCGGACTTCGTGGCGCTGGTATCCATGCTACGCGGGACAACGATCGAGAATGGGCCAAACAAACGATGGTCTTCACGCTTCGTATTTCCGTTTGGACGCCATGCGCTTTACGAAGATTTGAGCCTGACGGCATCGCGCGAATATATCAACTTTGGCCTGCCCGGTGAGCTGGTTTACCAGATGCTGTGCCGTTCGGCGTATGCGACCGAGCTCGCACCCGAAATTGCCAAGATGCTGGACGGAGATCCTTGCGATCGCCTTCTGCAATTGATGGAGCCGGACTATGACGAAGACCGGTCGACGCGCGGCAATAGCTATCTTCCCTACGCGCGACACGAGACCTTTGACGATCTAGGCCAAGATTGGCTTTCGCTTTTGCGCGGCCCCCTTCCACGCTTCGATACTTATCCCCACCTTGCTTCGCTCACCGCGTTGCACCTGCTGCGCTACCAGCTGCTCGTCGCAGCCGCGCATTGCTTCTCAGCAAAGCCGCACTTCATTTGTGAGATCATTGCTCCTAAACGGACCCCGGTTCGCGAATTGTCCATTTCTAATTTCCAGTCCAATGACACGCTGCCGTCGAGGGCAGTCGATGCCTATATCGATGCCATTGGCAGAAGCGAGGAGTGGGAGCGCCGACGCCTTGGAGAGACGCCATTCCCGGACTGCCGACGTTTGCTTGTCGACATGGTCCGCTGGCCGGAAGAAGACGATTACAGCGGACAACCGGATGAGGTCGAGCTGTTAGCCGACTTGAAACGTGCTGCCCAGGCGCGACATCGTAAGCATGTCGCAGCAGTTCACCGCTCGTACGGCGCAGGGGCCGGACTGGTATCTCGGCGGGGAACAAGTCAGCTCCGTTACGCACCGACAGACGCGTTGCTGAAGTCGTTGATACTGGCGAACGTCGAAACCCGCATGGATTATAGCGAGTTTTTGGATCTCCTCTATCGAAGATACGGTCTCGTTATCGGCGAACGCGAGGCGGTGCAGGTACTGTCTGACGATGAATTTGATCGAAAATCCTTCCAGATGAACTCAGCACGCCTTGAGCGACGACTGCGAACCCTCGGTATGTTGAGGCGCCTTTCTGACGCTTGCGCTTACGTCGAAAACCCACTTTCAGTCAGGATGTAATCAGAAATGGATATCCACGAACTGATTGGGAAAGTTGCAGTCTCGATCCTCAAGGAGGAATTAGGCGATGCCGGCGGAGAGGCAGGGACTGCAAGATTCCTGTTGGATGGCCTGAGTATTCCCCAGACACTTGCCGTCACACGCGCTGTCCTGGCCGATGTTTTCTTGAGCGAACGTGTCGACATCAAATTGCCTCGGGCCCTTTTCGAAGGATACGCTCTACCTGACGAAGTCTTGACTGACCGCAATGCGACTTTTTATCGAAGCGCCGATTGCGACAAGGCGGCGTTCCTCATAACAAACGCAAGTGCGGATGAGGGACAGGCTGAAGATATGTCCCTCCACGAAGTCACACCTATTGGAGCGGCTCAACTAATTGAGCGTTTGCCCGCTTGGGTTTCGTCAGCGAGCGCCGGTTTAGCATTAACGGATGATGCGAAAGCTTGGTGGGAGCGGTCTCTCGCAGGTCTTAGCCAAGTGGGCTCGGTCGCCCTTGAACGCTTTGCCAGATACATCGTAGCGACCCGGGAGGCAGTGATTGATGAAGGGTACCCGATCATCGAAGCCCTGGGATATGCCCTTCCAGCGCTTCAGCTACCTCGCGATCCGGCGGCCTTCGCCGGCATAAAAGACAGGTCTCGCCGCCATGCATCGGTATGGAAGCGTGAGTATGTTGGGCTGCGCCGTAAACGACATCCCTATCTGCTCAAACAGAACCCGAACCAGATCGTCATCTCGGAGTCCGAGCTGCGGGATGCTTTCGAGAAGGCACGAGATGTAATTCCCGAGATCATCCACCCGGTAGTCGAGCTTTTCATCGAAAGCCGGCCCGCTTGGAACTCAAGTTCTGAGGCCTTGGCGAACTGCCTCTGGGAACACGTGAAGCCGCTATTCGAGGGCCTGGCGAGAGAAAAAACCAACCTTGGACAAGACACTCAGCGATTCTACGCCGAAGGTCCGCAGGACCTTCTTTCCAAGGAAGATGATGAGTATTTAGAGCTTCTCGCACGGAGGAAAACCACCGGCAGCCCGGAGCCTGAAGATATCGAATTCTACGAAAGCCACCGCGACGAGATTAGGGAAGACCGCAAACTCAAATCTTCCTGGGACAAATTTATCTATGGGCGCCCGCTGGAAACCGAGGACTTCCTGGCAGGCCTGGCGATGATGATGGACACGCTCAACGCGCGTGCAATGGTTGGCGTTGCGCGCATTCTCACCATCCGATGCGACTCGCTAACGAAACGAGACCTTCGCAGCTTAAACTCCGAAGCCGGCCTGTTTTTCTCGCTGCGCTATGCTGGCTTGCAGCGGTTGCTGGGCCCGGACGTGATCATCGAATTTGGTTCGTTGATGGACTATCCCTCGGTATTACGCGGTTGGCAGGATGCTAAAGACAAATCGGCGGTTAACCGATCCTTTGCGAAAGCAGCGCTGCAGCTAAAGTTTCAGCTGGAACTTGAAACCACCGATTTTGAAGGAGGGACGTCAACCGCATCTGCGCAGTTGATTTGGAAGTATCGACCTGATGTCATCTCCTCACAGTTGACGGACGATTGGGATCGTCTATCGGAGCACGCGTTTGTGGCCCTTCGATCTGGCCGAGAACCCGGTATGGCCGGTCGGCGGCCAGGTTCGATCGACCTCTCGGATGTGAAAACGCTCGTCCCCGCCTACGACCGGGATCGAGGGTCACTCGTCCCGACCTACAGGCGTGAGCGTGACCTGCGTCTAAATTGGAAAACCAATCTCAAAGCAGCGGTCGACCAGGAGCTCATCGACGCGGACGGGGCAAAAAACCTGTCTGCCGCCTTCGAAATCTTTTGCGAGCAGTATCAAAACGCAATTAGGGCGTTCCGGAACGAAGGCGCTTCTAACCCGGTGTGTCGCGACCAGGCGACGAGCTATGCAGAGCTTCTTGATCTCGTCCGAACCTTGGCGCCTGGGGATCGCAACAAAGAGTTGCTGTTGCGCCCTCTCTTGGAGTTGGGACAAGCGCCAGTCGGAGATGGGGCGGCAGCCGCCATCGTTGCCCCGTGGCACCCGCTGCGTTTGGCGGCAGTTTGGCGCAAAGCGCACCTTGTTCGACAGGTTGTACGCAAAATTATTGACGTGCCCGGTGGCCTGGAAGGCGACACGAAGCTTTTCTTCAGAGATCTCGCCGAAGATATGCGGCACGTATTCTACCCGGAGGTCGTCGTTTCCTGGAGCGGCCGAAAGCCCGACCTCCTGTCGTTGGCTGATCATCAAGGCGACTACTCGCTTCATGAACGACCTGTTCTCGATGGGGTCGGCGGAGGTGAAACGAATGACGATGCAAAGGCTGGTACGAACACCTTGCTGGATCTGACTCAGCGCTACCTCAATTTGCATCCGCACGAACGCGCGAACATGTCGCTCGTGCTCTATAACTGCGATTCAGCGCGTCTCCCCCAGCAGTTGGTCGAAGGCTTGGGCGAACTGAATGACGACGAGGACATGCGATGCCAGGTGATGTTGCGTCACACAGATGGAACTCGACTTCGTGATATTTACCGATCCATTTTGACGAGCACCAGCGGATCGGCCGAAGTGCTTGCAGCTTCGGAAATTACCCAAGACTTCATGGCAAGGCTCCGGATTAGCGTAATCGCAGACCAGGCGCCGCCGCCAGATCCCCGTGACGGACGGCCATACGATATCGTTTTCAGTCAGGATGTCATTTCCCGGCATGCATCCGTCGAATGGTATCGAGAGTCAGCCGATCCGGCAGACATTGCGAGCCTCCTTCCAGCACGGTGGTCGCGCCGGCGGCCAGGCGCGATGGACGACCTAAAATCGAGCGTCTATCTTTGCTCTCCAGTACAAAGCCGAGAAGGCTGGGCGTACCTGGCCGCGACGACCGCATTCCTGAAGGATGCGGAAGATCTGCAGGACGGAAAGCGCCTGCTTCCGGTCCGCCAACTCGATTTCCGGGACGATCGCACAGCAAGGATCTTTGAAGAAACCCATGATTTGGGTGCGTGGGTCGTCAATTACGATGAACTTCTTGATCGCCGCCAACTCCAAAACCAAAGCGTTCGGGTAATCCGCTACAAGCAGTCCGCGACGCAGGGCCGCAATGTCGTGATTTCGTCGCGGGCTCCTCTCACGCTGCTTCGCGCCATGGTAAGGCGTCGGCTCGAGGAGTTGCAACTCGATCTCTCGGCCGATGAAGTCGATGGACTTGCAGACCGCTTCATTGGCGACGCAAACGATATTTCAGGGGACATCGTCCTCCGCGCTGCAAAACGCGGCGAGGCAGCTGGCGAACTCATCGGCGTCGTTCTAAGCAGATTCCTTGCTCGACAGACGCTTGAAACTGAACGGCTGGTGGGTTGGTATTTTTTGGACGACTACGCGAGCTGGCTCGGAGCCCGCGAGGAAACGCAGGCAGACATCTTGGCCCTTTCTCCCGCGGTGGACGAGAATGATGCGCTCACACTGCGCATTCTGGTCACGGAAGCTAAGTATGTCGACGCCGTTTCATTCCCGCCAAAGCGCAAAGAATCTGAAAAACAGCTTCGTGACACCGTACGCCGCATCGTGGATGCAGTGTCAGAGCCAAACCGTCTAGATCGAGAGTCGTGGCTTTCTCGTCTGGGCGACCTGCTCTTGGATGGGATTCAAATACCCGCTGCAAGCACAGTCCCGTTAATCGAGTGGCGCCGACGGGTTCGCGATGGCTTAGCTAAAATAGAGGTAGTGGGGTTCAGCCACGTGTTCGTTCCGACGGCTTTAGATAACGCCTCCATTACCGACTTCAGCGATGTCAGCGGTGTTCCGGCCTGCCGACAGATGATTTTTGGTCGCGCTGAACTCAAGGCCGTAATAGCTGCGTATTCGCAAGGTTCGAACGTCGATGAACTCTTGACCTCAATCGATCCCATTTACGGCAAGCCACCGGTCGCACATTCTCCGAACGGAATCGCAAAGGCTCCATTCGCTGACCTCCGACACGAAGCCAGGCCGCCCACGAAGCCTGACAGCGCCTTTGGTCGTCCAACGCCCGAACTGATGACAGTTTTCCCTCCCGATGTTGCCGAACCCATTGACGTCACAGAACCAGCCTTGGAGACACAAACGGTGGCAGCTGTGATCGCGCGATACACAGATGTCGAACCAACGGAGACCGCAGAAGAGCAGCAATGGCTATCCAACACCGCTTTGCAGGCGCGAAGCGCTTTGCAGCAACTTGGAATGCAGGCGAAGCTCATTGACCAGAAATTGACACCGAACGCCGCGATCCTTCGGTTTACTGGCAGCGCCAATCTTACCGTTGAGCAGGTACTGAAAAAGCGCTCGGAGCTTTTGACGACACATCGGTTGGAAATAATCTCGGTACGGCCAGAGCCAGGTTCAATTGCGGTCTATGTCGCGAGAGCTCAGCGGCAAATTGTCGATATTCAGAGCCTCTGGAAGCGGTGGAACCCGACCGTTTCCCCGACAGGAAACCAAAACATCGTGATCGGTGTCCGCGAAGACGACAACGAACTTTTTCTCTTGTCGCCTAGCCAGCGTCATGCGCCTCACACCTTGATCGCCGGCAGCACCGGGTCGGGTAAATCAGTGCTCATGCAGTCGATCATCCTCGGTATCGCGGCCACGAACGACCCGAAACATGCGAAGATCGTACTGATCGATCCGAAGCAAGGCGTGGATTATTTCGCCTTTGACGCCCTCCCCCACTTGGAAGGTGGAATTATAGATCGGCAAGAGACAGCTGTGGATCAGCTGGAACATATGGTGCTCGAGATGGATCGGCGTTACCGGCTGTTCAAGGAAGCTCGGGTCCCTAATATCACCGCTTATAACGCCAAGGCGAAGCCCGAGGACGTTTTGCCCACCTATTGGATTATCCATGATGAGTTTGCGGAGTGGATGCTCACCGATGATTATCGGTCCGCCGTTACCTCGACTGTTGGCAGACTAGGTGTAAAAGCGCGAGCGGCCGGTATTCACTTGATTTTTGCAGCACAGCGGCCGGACGCGAACGTTATGCCGATGCAGCTGCGATCGCAGCTGGGGAACCGCCTCATTTTGCGGGTTGATTCTGAAGGCACGTCAGAAATCGCTCTCGGAGAACGCGGTGCTGAGCGGCTCCTAGGCAAAGGACATCTTCTAATCCGAGCAGAAGGAGAGTCGGGACTAATTTATGCCCAGGTTCCGTTCGCAAGCGAGTCGTTTATTCTTGATGTGGTGTCTGCGCTGTCAAACACCTCGTAAATGCATGTGGTGATCGCTTGGTAAGCTATAGTTCAGCCTATCTCTTCAATTAGATTGACAACTAATTTGGGTTCATCGAGCGAGAATTTCGAGATTTCAGCGGCTCTAAAAAACGATAGACCCCGGCCTTTAGTTGTTTTTCCGGCCTCCGGAAGAGGTACTGGCCGTGAGACAAGCTTCTGCCAATATGCATCTTCTTTCAGCAGGTCTCGCAATTCCTGTTCGGCGCCGCCCAATCGTGTCCTCTGCCGACCCTTCGGATCGCTCGTGTCATCATGGCTTGCTCGGATGGCGTAAACTTCCGCCGCTAAGGCCTGTAGATCGATCCGCAGCTCGCTGGCCAAGCTCAGTGTGATCACCAAGGATTGCTGCGATTCGTGTGAGATCTCGACTAGATCCTCCCGCTCGAGATCGCGAAGCTTAGTCGCACCCGTTGGAAGAATGGACCAAACTTCAGCTCTCACGCCCCGCATAACAGGAGGAACAACGGGCGCACCGATTCGGAAAGCATGGGCGGCGAATTCCTGCTGAAGCTTCAAAGCATAAAGCGGACGAAGTCGATCATGATCGCCAGTTTCATACTTCTCTTTCCGTAAGTACTGTCTTACCATGTCAAGGGGAATAGCCTTATACCCTCTGAAATCCCAATCAATTTGATAGACGTCGTCGCCATCGGTGAAACTTATAGCTGCGCTCCCCTCCGCTGTCTTCTTCGCTACGTTCATGCGCACAGGAGCCCCCTGCACCAGAATGACCGAGCGATCGGGATCAGGCGCCCTACCACCTGCATCAGGTGTAAAAGCCAGGTCGCAGTCGGCGCTGAGAATTACCACCGCTTTCTCGCGCTTCTTGGTGAGGAACACGTCTCCCAACTGAAGCAGCGGGATCCAAGTGTCGCCTTTGTCGCGCGGATGTTTACCCAAGGCGCCAACTCGCCTCGAGAACTGTGCACTATGATAGAGGTGAGCAACCTCTGTCGTTGGTGCTATGGGAGTCATCAACAGGTGATCGAACACAACTTCATCGACAAGCTTTTGCTTGTCGCGAAGCGCGCCCTCGAAAACCAACGAAGCTAGGTGAGTGCTCAACAACCAGGAAAGGTAATCGCCAAGGGGATGCCCATCAGCTTGTAGCGACAAGTTCTGGATATAGGCGAAATCCGTCATATCTAGGCGCTTGAGCATGTCATCGAATTTGGACTTAGCTGCATCAATTTCCGAGCTTATTGCAGCTATGTAGTCGTTGAGTGCGGAGGAATGAGGCAACGCGCCGGCCAAAGATTTCAGATGGGCGCCGACCTTCCAAGTCTCGTCCATGTCGGATTTTCCGACGAACATAAAAGCTCCGCCTGCTACATTCGCTTTCTCTCGAAACGACCGTTTGAATTGTCCGACGCTGTCGAGGGATGACATAAGGACCAAAAGCTGATTTCTGTCTCGCGGCTTATTTGCGCTTATTTCAGCAGCCCATCGCTCCGCGAGATCACCACCTTGCGCGCTTTTTGTTCCTTCAAGATAATAGTCGAGAAAGATAATGTCACAGTTTCTTAGATCAGGTACCGCGCCCTGAGGTTTGATTTCGTGCACCACACATTGGGAGACCGCTCGCATCGCTTTCACAATAGCAAGCATAGCGCGTCGCTCTTCTAAGCGCGTAATCAAGGGGAGGTCGCTCTCGTGCAAAGCGGCGTGTAAAATCCCTAAGTTTAGTTCGACATCGGTCAATGAAGCCAAAACCACATCAAGGTCAACTTCTTCGCCGCCCTTCACCAAACCCTGTGTTTCAAGTTCCTCCCTCACCCCCTCGGCACCCAGCGCCAGAGTAACTAGTTCGACTTCGTCCTCGGTAAGGCTCTTACTCGTAATCTCGATGAATGCATCGTCGACTACCGCGATCTCGCCAAACATCGCTACGTCCTTCAAAGCAATTGAACCAATGCTATTCATCGTCGCTATGGCCTTTCAACGCCTTGATTTCGAAAATAAAAGTGCGTAGCTGACCATCTTTGTCAGGACGATCGGACAGATAGAGTTTCCCGCCATGGTACTCAGCAATTTCTCGACTGATGTACAGGCCTAACCCTCGTCCCTCCTTCTTTGGTTTTGTGCTAAAAAAGGGTTCAAAGACGATTTCACGCCGATCCCGTGGTATCCCCGGGCCGTTGTCGGTCACTGAGATTTCTTTTCGATCACAATCGATGAGGATCTCGACGCTCCCTTCGAAATCACCCGTATATCGTCGCTGCTGCTCTATCCAGTAAACCGAGTTGACCAACAGGTTCTCGATCACCTGAACGAACATGCCCTTTACCGCCTCTATTGTTAGCGATCCATCGCGGGGCACGCAGCGAACGCTATACTGGATACGCTCACGGCGCGCCTGGCTGGAAAACGTCGCGACTATGGAACGAACCCAATCCACGACGTCAAATTTTTCCCGAACTTGCCGGGAATTGGTGCTGAGTGGATCTAAGGTTTTCAGTCTTTTTTGCAGAGTTCGCATCTGCGCATCGAGCACTGCCAGTGACCGGGTCATCGTCACGGCGTCTTTGGCATTGCGGGCTTCCGCAATGGTTCGAAGCCCACTGGCGGTTGCTCGCCATAGTTCGTGTGCGAGAACTTCAACCATCAAACCGACGCTGGCAAGATGGATCACACGCAGCCGCTCTCTATCGTACGTCTCGGCCGTCGCTCTAACTTGATGGTTCAGATGCTTTATTGAACTCAACGCCGACTTAAACTCCAGCGTCAATTCTCTTGCGACCACGGTTTTTGGAAGCACAGCCGTGAGCTTGTCCAATGCTTCCGATATCTTTTCATCTTCCGCATCTACTCGGGCCGTTACCTGAGCAAGGGTCAACTTATCGGCGCGCTTAATGTCGTCATCGACCGAGTTGAGGAACTGACGAAAGTGCTTGTCCATAAGATTGGCAATGATGGCAACGAACGCAGCTTTCTCAGGAGAGTCGCGTAGACCTTCTCTGTTGGTCTGGTCGACCAAGTATGGGTTCCCCCCGTGGGAAATGTCTACCTTCCCCACCAGCTGACCGCGGTTAACTTTGAAGCCACTAGTGCTGAACGCTTCGCGGTCTAGGTCTAACCAATCGTCATCCGGCCCGCCGTAGGGGTGTACCCGGAAGCCATCCCGGAAAACCATCACTCCGCCGCCCCAACGCTCAATGAGAGCTCTGACTTGCTTCAGATCACCGATTCCTTCGATTTTTGTGAGCAGACGTCGGTTGAACCAGTAAACCTTCAGGTCGAATGGCCCGACCCGTTTCAATGTTGATTTGCTGGCAGCGCCCGCGATCGACGACAGGTCCACTCCACGCAGGCGAAAGCTACGCTTGCGGTCTCTAAGTTTATACTCCGCTGTGCCTTTCAGCACGGGATTGCCTTTGGGGCTTTTAAACAACTTTGCGCTGAGCACCCCGTGCGCGTGACTGAAAATAAAATCAGCAAACTTCGGTATCGGAACAGCGCGACCATTGAATGTAACCTGTACCGGAAATTCACTTGCGGAGAATGGGTCGGTAAGCTTTGCGAACTCAGACGTTGCGAGCTGCTCAAGCTTCTCGTAAGTCCATTCCGATTTCAGCCCACTGATGCGGACAGTTGTCCCGCTGTGGTCGGGAGGTAGTTTTAGCCCGCCAATTACTGGAGCGATAACAACAGTTGTAAGGTCCGCGTCTCCGGCGGCGGCGAACTCCATCCAGTCAACGTCAAGGATGTTCCAGCGGACATCGGCCTTCCGAGCCGTTCTTATATTCAGCTTGTCACCCAGGCGCATCGCGGACAGGCGACCGAGTCCTTTTTCGCCAAGCAGCGGCCTGGACCTCACCGTGCCGGCGCGCCGCTCCGAGATCCTTTGTTTTACCCTGTTAGTCGTTCCGATCCTCAAGAAAATCTCACTGAGATCGCTGTGAGACATACCAACACCTTCGTCAACAATCTCCACATAATTGGCGGCAAGGATGGCTTCAGCTAAGTCATCCTCAGAGGCCACGCCATTCAGAGAGTGGACAAAGTCATCCAAGCCAACTGAGCCCGGAATGACACTGTTTCGCACGAGCTGCAGCAACACTTGCCACGACCGCGGAACGAATGGGGGTTCGTCGTCTTCGTCATCCTCGTCATCTTCGAAGTCGAAGGCTTCGTCATCTACAACTGCCGATGACCAAACGCCCAGTTCACGGAGCACAGTCTCGTACGCGTCAAATTCCAGTCGCGAGACTACTATGAGCCGGACTTTGGCCTCAGATGGCGGATCGACATCGCGCAGCGCATCAAGCCCATTCTTAATCAGCTCGTAGAATGCGATGCCGTCAGAGCTGATAAGTTCCGCGCCAAGATGTAGCAATGTCCTGGCAGCAACCGTAAACGTCATTTCAAAACCAATCTAGGCGGCGGAGCAACTTCCAATTTGTAGGTGATCATAGGTTGCAGATACTTAAATCTCTATCAATTTTAAAGCTGCGAGTCTGCGCCAATACAGAAACTTCTCGACAGCTTGCTGACAGGTGTTTCCCACCGCGCTTAGGCCTAGCTAAACAGTGGTGTTGACTTGACACCCGCGATTGAGGATGAAGAACGGCTGCTTCAGCGCTAAAGCGCTCCCCACGCCCGAAACCTCCCCCTCCCGGTCATCTCCCTGAGTCCGAGTTCCAAAACGATCCGCCGCGCCGCCTGCGGCGTGACCTCCAGCGTCTTCGCCACCATTTTCGCGGACACCAACGGTCTTGCCATCACCAGCTCGACCAGTTCTGGCAGCTTTGAAGACGTTCGTCTTCCCGCAAATTTGCGCTCCATCATCTGCCGAGCCAATGCCAGCCGGTCGTGCTCCTTCAGCCCGATCTCGGCCGCCGCCAGAAGCCCATGAGCAATGGCGAGCAGTCGGGTTTCCCGATCGCGATGCCGGCGCCGATCGACGGGAATGGTCTTGAGGCCGAGGTTGATGGCGGCCAAATGCGCGGCAGTCGTGACACCCACGTGACGCAGAAGTGACGCGACCAACAGTCGGCCGAGCCATGGCGCATGCTGCAACACTGACAACTCATTCCAGGCATCAAGGGCGACGATCGCCTGCGGCACCGCCGGCAGGGTTTCCGCCTGCCGCAGCACGGCGCGCCATTCGTCCAGTCGTTCGTTCTCGTCCCAGTCGAGATCATAGACCAGCGGATCGGCCGGAGCCCGGCCGGGCTTCCTTGCTTGCGCGATGGCGGCGTCGGAGCGGGCGAGCACTGCGTCGATGGCGGCATAGTCGATGCCCGGAAGATTTTCGACGCCTTCGTCATCATCCTCCCCCTCCCCTACCGGCTCGGCCATGATGGCACGGCCGGCGCCACCGTCCATTTCAGCGGACCCGATTTCATCCGCCGCGTCGGGAGCGGTCTGCCGGAGAGTTCGCAGGCCGTCGGCCGACAGTGCCCAGCCGGGGAGTTGGGCGGCAATGCGCCGACGGGTGCGCAGCACGTCGCGGGCAATGGTCAGCTCATGGGTCGGTGTGCGAATATCCTTCGTGGCGTCGTGGAGGACGAGGTCTTCGAGATGCACAAGTTCGCCGTCGATCCACAGCGAAGCGCAGGCGTCGGCGAAATGGGATCGTTCGATCCAGCCCGCGCCGACCGGTGAACGGGCGATGCGCTCGTCCAGACGCGTCAGTGCGATGCCGGCGTCGAAAGCCGGCCGCATCAAGGTACTCATGCTGATTTTCGCGAGATCGTAAGTCATTGAAATCATGGTAAATGATTTCTTATAGGAACGCTATTTGAATATTACGGTTCCTCACATGGTATGATTGATAGTTGGCGGTCTAACCATCGATAACAAGCGTGTAGCGATGGTAATTGACCTGGAGCGAAAATGACCGTTGTCGGTCGTCCTGGATAAGCGGAAACGCCTAAGTTTCCGCCCTTTTGGGCATTATTTCGGCTAGGTTCAGCGGAAACGTCTCTGCTCTGCAGGCCACTTAGAGCAGCCTCCCTACCGATGAGCCCAAAATTCTCCATCGTCTTTACGCGCGAAGCGGCCTTCATGGCCCTCCCCTCCTCCGTTCTCCTTCTTTTCCCGCATTTCCGCCGCAGCTGGCCACCAGAGCGCGTTTGACGATAGTTACGACCCGATGCCCGTTTAAGGCCGCTTTTCGAGTCTGACGGGGCTGCATTTGGACCATAAACCACGCTTGCAACTGGTCATTTACTCACGCGTTCCTTATATGTACAAAGCACCTGAAAAGCGCACGAGAAAACCATGGCAAAACGGCAAGTCGCCAATCCCTCGCCGGCCCCAAAACGTCTTATAGGCTATGCACGTGTCTCGACCGACGATCAGGTTCATGACGCGCAGATGGACGAGCTGCGTGCCGCCGGCTGCGAGCGGATTTTTCAGGAGCATGGATCGGGCGCATCACGGGCCCGGCCGGTTCTGACAAGGCTACTCGGGGATCTTACCGCCGGCGATGTGCTTGTCGTCGTCCGGCTGGATCGTCTCGCCCGGTCGGTTAGCCATCTGTTGCAGGTGATCGAAGATCTCGAAGAGCGCGGCGTCCATTTCCGATCAATCCGCGATCCGATCGACACGTCCACGCCACAAGGCATGTTTTCTCTCCAGGTCCTTGGTGCCGTCGCTCAGCTCGAACGAGCGCTGATCGCTGAGCGAACCAAAGCCGGCATCAAGGCGGCAAAAGCCCGTGGCAAGCTGCCAGGCAATCCAGGCCTTCGAGAGAGGCGACCGGAAGCCATCAAGGCGGTGTCGAAGGCACGAGAAAAACTCTATCTCGACGAGTTGATCTCCTCTGCCCAAACCTGGCTCCCGACCGTCCGGCAACTTCGCCCGAAGCACAGCTGGGATAATGTCGTGCGGGTCCTCAATCGTCGGGGCCATGATTGGACGGTGGAAAGGCTACGTCGTGCCGTGCATCGCATGGTCCGCGAAAAGCTCGCGGACCCAGAACTATTGGTTCGCTCTCCACGCCGTGCGCCAGAAGATCACCTGATGAAGCTCGTCGCAGCGATTGCCATCGCCGATCCCGGCCTGTCGCTACGCGACATTGCCAGCCAGCTTGATCAGATGGGAGAACGGCCGGCGCGCGGAGGACGCAAGTGGCAGCCATCATCCGTTCGCAACCTGCTGGATGAGGCGCATCGGTTCGGTCTCATCCGTCATTGAGGGCACGGAGCATCAACTTGCCGATTGCGCGGTTTCTTGCGCGCCCTGTTTTTGGCGGCAGAGATTTCCAGCCTTGGCTCTGGAGATGTCACATGCGAGCTTCCGGTATTCGGATTCAGGACGAAGTTTCAAGATCGATCGGCCCGACGCACCGTCGACGGTCTGCCGGCGGCGGCGACCTGGTCGACGCTGACCCGGTGGCGCGGCCTCGAGGGCGCCTTCGCCTCCCCTGCCCTGAAGTCGGCCATCCGTCTCGCGGTCCGGGCCGGCGGCCGACCCCGTCGCTACAAGAGCGCCAAGGCCGTCACATCCGACGTGTAGTTCAAGCTGTTGGCGACCTGCGCGACGGACAGCCTGCGCGATACCAGAGACCGAGCCATCCTGATGGTCGCCTTTGTTTCCGGCGGTCGCCGACGCAGCGAGATCGCCGGGCTGCGCACCGACCAGCTAACGATCGAACCCTCCATTCCTGTACAGAACGGAGCCCCTCCCCTCGCTCGCCATCCATCTCGGTCGCACCAAGACAAGCAGCGGCGAAGAGGACGATGTCGTATATCTCACGGGCCGGCCGGGTGGATGCGCTACGACGCCTGGATGACGGCGTCGAAGATCGACAAGGGCAGCCTGTTTCGGGCAATCGGGCGCTGGGGGACGGTTTCGCGGCGAGCGCTCGACCCACAATCGGTCAACGCCATCATCAAACAGCGCGTCATGATGGCGGGGTTGGACCCCGCGGAGTTTTCCGCGCATGGACTGCGGTCGGGATACCTAACGCAGGCTGCCTATCGTGGAATTCCGCTGCCCGAGGCAATGGAGCAATCGCGCCATCGGTCGCTTCAGCAGGCGTCGAGCTACTATAACAACGCTGCGCGTCGAAGCGGGCGCACGACGCGGATGCTTTGACAAAGCTGCATCATGGTTTCGGGAAGGCGAGCTTTCCCTGCCCATCACCTGTCTGTCGATGGCGATGCAGCACTGACTTGATGCGTCAGTAGAGCAATCGCGTCCTAATCGTTCCCGGTATCTCGCGAAGCGACTGAAGAATCTCGTCGGCTGTACCGGACAGGTCCTCGACTTCGATGACCACATAGCCCGTATCGCCATGGGTCTGCAGGAATTCGGCAACAATGTTCAGCCCGCGTGAAGAGAAGATCTCGTTCAGCTGAATGAGCATCCCGGGACGGTTTCCATGAACATGAATGAAACGCGTGCCGTTCGGGCGCTCGGGTAGTTGAACCTGTGGGAAGTTGACTGCACCCATCGTCGAGCCGATGTCGGAATACTCGACCAGCTTTCTTGAGACTTCTCCACCGATGCGCTCTTGGGCCTCCTCAGTGGACCCGCCGATATGTGGTGTCAAAATGACGTTGCTCAAGCCCTGCAACGGCGTTTCGAAACGTTCCTTGTTTGATGGTGGCTCCTTCGGGAAGACGTCGATGGCAGCACCGGCCAGATGTCCTTCTTTCAGCACTTTCGCGAGCGCATCGAGATCAACCACAGTTCCGCGGGAATTGTTGATGAAGATGGCGCCTTTTTTCATACGGCGCAGTTCCGTTTCGGCGATCATATTTTGAGTCGATGCCGTTTCCGGAACGTGCATCGTCACGTAATCGGAAATATCGAGAAGCTCACCGAGCGAAGCCATCGATTCTGAATTGCCGCGGCGCAGTCGATCGGAAAGATCGAAGTAGCGCACCACCATGCCCATACTTTCCGCAAGAGCACTTAGCTGCGAGCCGATATTGCCATAGCCGACGATGCCGAGCGTTTTTCCGCGGACTTCGCGACTGCCGACAGCGGATTTCTCCCATCCACCCTCATGCGCCGACGCCGAACGCGGGAAGATCTGCCGGGTCAGCATGATGATCTCACCGATCACAAGTTCGGCCACCGAGCGCGTGTTCGAATAAGGTGCGTTGAAAACAGGTATGCCGCGGCGCCGCGCCGCCTCCAGATCAACCTGGTTTGTGCCGACTGAGAAACAGCCGACGGCAATCAGCTTCTTGGCGGATTCGAAAATCTCCTCCGTTAGCTGCGTTCGGGAGCGAATGCCGATGATATGCGCATCGGCGATATGGCTTTTAAGATCCTTGTCATCGAGGGCCTTCGGCAGATGAGAGAGATTTGTGTATCCACACGCAGTAAAATGGTCCACGGCGCTCTGGCTGATGCCTTCGAGCAGCAGCACGGAGATTCGGTCGCGCGAAAGGGAGAGCTGGGGCATCATGATAAGACTTTCGATTTCCGATTAAAGCTGGCCAAAATCGTTTCGAGGCCACTGCGGCGCTCTACAGGATGCCTTTGCGACCATCCGACAAGCAGTGCAAGCGCAAATACCAATATTCTCCACTTCACACGGCCGGGCGTCGGCGGCTAATTAGATCACGCGAGATCCTTTGATTACACGTCAAATCCGCTAATTGCTTGTTTTTCATATCTTGTCAGCCGTATAGCGCCATCTTAGCCTCGCAAGGGTTTCATTGGCTAACTCACACGAACGTCCTGCCGATCATTCCCCTTCAGAAGCGCCATCAACATCGGGCCGAGCGAAAACTCACCGCGCTTCGAGCGCTTCGTCACGTCACGCAGATATCCACTAGCGGAATTGATCACATGGCCACCGCCGTCGGAACCGGCGACTTTGCCAATAACTTCCGCAGTACCCAATCCGCGGTCAGGCTTTGCGGATTGAGCTAGGGGTGAGCCGTCAGGTATCCTTGAACCAAAACCCTGACAGCTGTCAGGGTTTTTCGTATCGCCCGCTCCTAGCCGACGGCTCGATCGCCTTGCCCATGCGCTCTCAACAGCGCCATAAGAACCGGCCCCAAAGAAAATTCTCCCCGCTCCGCCTTACGCGTAAGGTCACGCAGGTAGCCGCCCGGCGAATTGATATGCCCGGCCCGCTCAAGGATGCAGGCGATCGCCGTGGCCGCACTTTCCGGCCCCATCACCTCGCAGGCCTCTTGATAGGCCGACGGGCTGACGCCCAGCATCGACCGGACGACCACCGCTGCACCCATCATTTCGCGCCAACTCCCGACCGTACCGCCCGGCCCATACATCGCGATCTCCGGGCACGCTCGTAGGACCATACCAAGCGGAAAACTCCGGATCGGCCCCCGCTTCGCCTGATCATTCCCCACCGCCCTCGCGCCCTGCTCTTTTCTTGAGCTAGGTTCAAATTCATGGATAGATTCGGTTTTTGAATTCTGTATGTGATGCTCATTGTGAGCAGCATTGGTGCTAATATTTTCGTCTTTTTCCTGCATTTCCAGGATGTTGATAATCTCCTGCTGCAGGAGCTCCATCTCGTCCAGGATTGAATTCACGTCACTAAGCGTCGGAGATCGCGGAATCCTGCCTACGAGACTGATGTACATCGCTTCGATGCTTTCCCAGTCGCCCGATGCACCTTCCTCGATCGCCGCAGAAATGAGCTTTCGAACGTCTCGCCTGCATATCGTCAAATTTTCCTTCGCCCGCCGGAGTGCAAAACGATCGGCAACGACCTGTTGCGCCATCATGGCGAGTTCATCCACTCGAACGAGCAACGGTGACAGGTCAAAGCCGAATGCGCGATCGATCGCCCCCGCCTTGTCCTTCCGGGCATAACGCTTTCCGTTCGCGCTGTCCTTCCGCACGATCAAGCCGGCATCAACGAGAAGCGCCAGATGCCTGCGAAGCGTCGCGCCGGCGATACCGTGCGCCCGAAGCGTCAACTGCGTGTTCGAGGGGAAAACGATCAGTTGCGCATCTTGGCGCAATTCGTTGTCCGGATAGAAGCTCAGGAGCGCGTCCAGGACAGCCAGGCTGCGATCTTGCAGCCCGAGCAGTTCCCTTGCTTCGGAAGCATCCCGAAACACCTTCCATTTGTCCGTCGCCTTACCTGGTTTGATTTCACTCGTCTCGATTTGCCGCCTCACCAAGGCAAGCGTTACCGGCCGCCGCCCAAAGGGCGTCGTCACACTTCCAATCTGCATTTTCTTCACCTTCAAAAAGGCAAAAGAAACCCGCTCACCAAAATTACGGTGCCAAAGACTCTTGACTGGGATTCGGGGAAATGCGATTCTCTAGTTGTCACACATTGAGAGAGGCTTCCACGACGGCAACGTTTAGGGGGCCTTTTTCTTTTGCAGTTCTTCCTTTCTTCACCTCCAAACCCTGACAGCTGTCAGGGTTTCTCGTTTTCCCGCAGACGGGCAAAGCGCTCCGTAAGCGCTGGAAGCTCCGCCTCAACAAACTTCAAAAATTCGATCCCGAGTGAGCCCTCGGCCGAAATTCGAACCTCTTTCGAAGACATCAACAAAGCGCCGAGCTTCGTTCCGCTCTTGTCTGTGAGCGGACTTGGCGCCCGACGACCCGTCGATGCTGGCTTGATGGCGCTCAAGGCACGCTGAAACCTTTGATCGGATGTCTCAGCATCGCCTTTTCTATCCAGCGCCGCTCGTAGGGCATCAAGCGTTCCCGCATTGCCCGCAATTGTCTTGGCAAGATCGAGCCAGCGTGGCCGCCCGATCTTTGGAGCCCTTCCAATGGCTTCGATGATATCCGTGGGAATGATCCTGTAGACATTCCTCATCCGTGCCAGTTCCGCGTCTTCGATCGACAGCGCCGCGTAAATGTGCCGAGGCTTGATCCCCGCATCATCCATGCGCGACGCAAATAACGCGCGCTCAATCCAAGTCAGGTCTTGCCGGCCCGCGTTTTCGATGCCTTGTGCAAGAACTAGGTCGAGGTCAGAAATCTCGACTTCGAGAGCGCGAACAGGCCTCTCGAGCAGCATGGCAGCGAGCCAGCGCCGATGACCATAGACTATCTGGTAGCGGCCTGGCGACGAAGGGTGTTTGCGGACTTGAACGGGAACTTTTTGCCCCTCAGTCTCGATCGACCGCTTGAACGCCTCAAAGCTCGTTGTGTCATCGTCCGGCAGTCTATCCGGGTAAGGGGAGGGGTCGATGAGCGACGGATCCAACTCGCGAACCGCACCACCACCCGACTCAACGATAGCCTTCAAGCGATCTCGCTCTGTTCGGATATCGTCGATCGCTCGGTGAGCAGCACCGATCACACCTGCGCCGACACGATTTCCGGGAACCGGGGCAGGGGGCTGCGACGGCTGCTCTTGATCCACAGCCTGATCACTCTCCAGCTCTGCGGAAAGCAACCCGAAGCTGGCGACAATCGACTTGCGAGGGGATTTGCTCATGTCCGCCCCCAGCTCTCATTGACGAGGCGAACAATCGCCTCATTCACAGCATCTACCGCCTCGCGGGCACGCTTGTGAGTATCGCGTCCGATCTGCCCCAATTCGAGCTCGTATACCGAACGTTTTGCCAAGCCGGCGGCCTCAACGGCGGTGCTTTCAATGGCCGTGGGCAATAATACATCAGAGCCGAACAGGTGCCGAAGCATCGCGACGACTTGCGACTGTGGCGCGTCATTGGGGTCGTGTCGTGTAACCAGATACCGAATGAAGTCCTGGTCCAACTGAGCGCCGCTCTCGTTCAGAACACTAATCAGATCGCCCATCATGAGAAGGAACTGGCTCATTGACGCGACGTCCAGCATGGCCGGGTGGACCGTAATGATCATGCTGGTCGCAGCGTATATCGCGCTCAACGTCAGGAAGCCGAGCGACGGCGGAGTGTCAAGAATCACGATGTCGTAGTCCGCCTCGACTTCCGAAAGGGCGAGTTTCAGTCGCTCAAAGAAGATTGCGCCGGAGCTGGACTTGTTCGCCAAGATCCGTGGCGTTTCGTGCTCATACTCCATGACTTCAAGATTGCCAGGAATGAGGTCGATGCCATCGAAATATGTCTTGCGAATTATATCGCGGATTGGACGACGTTCGGCGTCGTCGTAACGCAAAGCGGCGTAGATCGTTTCATTCGAGCCGACGTCAACTTCTGGCTGAGCACCGAACAAAGCGGACAAGGATGCTTGCGGGTCCAGGTCGAGTGCGAGGACACGATAACCATGAAGGGCGAGATAGTGGGCGAGGTGGACGCAGGTTGTCGTCTTCGCGCTACCACCCTTGAAGTTAGCTATAGCAAGAACCTGGAGGTGTTCGCCGGCACGACGGCGTGGGAGGAAGCGCAAGGCGTCTACTGGCTTCTGCTTGGCGAACAACTCGCGCAACTCATTGATCTGGCCCAGCGTATAGACGCGGTGATTGTTCTCCAGCCTGCTGGGAACGGGTCCGCGTCCTTCGGTCGACATGAGCTTTAGCGTGGAATCAGGTATCGATGTCAGCTTCGACACTTCGTTGGTCAGGAACGGACGGAGCGTCTTTTCCGACTTTGGCGGATACATACGAGTTCGAAGTTGCTGCAATTGCCCGGACAGAAGCCCGGCATGGCGCATAATTTTGGTGCCGGCATCTTCCTTCGAGCCAACAACTGCTTCTACTCGGTTCGCTATCGCCATCTGTCCCTCTTGGCGGCTTTCTACCGGTTTACCGGTCACCGCCCGCTAAAGGTAGAACATGATTCTCCGAACCGGTCCAGAAGTTTAGGGTTAACAAAAGGTTAACGACTGAGGACAATCTGCACGAAGCTATTCGGATTTTTGCTTTTCCGCTCCGTCAGTTAGCCTCAGATCTCCGATTCTTTGATCGCGGATTGTTCTCTTGTGAATCCTACAAATCTGAACAGTCTACCGCCGACAAATTTAGGGGTCTTCGGAGCTCCTCGCGAACCGCGACTCACCTCGTGACGAGTATGTCGAATCCTACAACTGCCCGCTGATTCCTATCTGTGCTCATTACCCGGCGGTATTTAACGTCGGAGAATGACAATATGCTGGCATCGGTTGTTGCAATCCCCAAATCCGAAAACGATAAACAGCTCATCGACGCTCAACATAAGCTTCGAGCCCGTGTTTTCGGGGAACGGCTTGGCTGGGACGTCACTGTACGAGACGGTGACGAAACAGATGAATTCGATACACTCCATCCCACCTACATTGTGACGACGACCGCCAAAGGCGTCGTCGCGGGTTGCGCCCGACTTCTTCCTGTCACAGGCCCCACAATGGTGGCCGACGTTTTCCCATCGCTTCTCCCCAACGGTCAACTCAACGCTCATGCCGCGATGATCGAGAGTTCTCGCTTCTGCATCGACACGGCTCTTGCGGAGGGGAGGGGCGACGGCTCGGTCCATGAAGCGACGCTCACCATGTTCGCGGGCATCAACGAATGGTGCATGGCGAATGGCTACACCGAGATTGTCACGGTGACCGATCTCCGATTCGAGCGCATCCTTGCCCGCGTCGGATGGCCGCTGCAGCGTTTGGGCGAGCCGAAGAAGATCGGCGTGACAATGGCCGTGGCGGGCACACTGCCAGCCAATCCGGACACGTTCCTCAGGCTCCGTCCCTCCAATTACCGCTCTGAACTCACCCCTCTCAGCCAGGTAGCTTAAGGAGACATCCGTGAACCAGCTTCGCTCTCATCCCCGGCTTGTCCGCAAACTTCAGGAAGCGCTCGGCGATCAGCTCTGCGTCGCCCTGGACGACGCGACTGTCGTCGAGATCATGCTCAATCCAGACGGAAAGCTGTTCATCGAAAGACTCGGCCACGGCGTTGCGCCGGCCGGCGAGATGTCGTCTGCGGCTGCAGAAATGGTGATTGGAACCGTGGCACATGCGCTTCAGTCAGAGGTCGACACGGAACAACCGATTATCTCCGGCGAGCTGCCAATCGGTGGCCACCGCTTCGAGGGTCTGTTGCCCCCCGTCGTCGCCAGGCCCGCCTTCACCATTCGGCGCAGGGCATCACGCCTCATTCCGCTCGAAGACTATATTCGCACCGGCGTGATGACAGAATACCAAGCCGCCACGATCCGCAGTGCCATTTCCGCGAAGCTGAACATCATCATTTCCGGGGGAACGGGCTCGGGCAAAACGACGCTTGCGAACGCAGTGATCCACGAGATCATCAAGGCGGCGCCAGAGGATCGCCTCGTTATCCTTGAGGATACCGCGGAAATCCAGTGCGCGGCCGAGAACGCCGTTCTCCTCCATACCAGCGATTCCATCGACATGGCGCGGCTCCTCAAAAGCACCATGCGCTTACGTCCCGACAGGATCGTCGTTGGCGAGGTCCGCGACGGCGCGGCCCTGACATTGCTCAAGGCCTGGAACACCGGTCACCCGGGCGGCGTGGCGACCATTCACTCGAACACCGCTATGTCGGCGCTGCGTCGTCTTGAACAGCTGACGGCCGAGGCAAGCCAGCAGCCGATGCACGAGGTGATCGGAGAGGCGGTCGACCTGGTCATCTCAATCGAGCGGACGCCGCGCGGGCGGATTGTTCGCGACATCATCCAAGTCGAGCGGTTCATCAACGGACAGTACGAGACCGAATCCGATCAGCTCACCGAAGAACGGGAGGCGCGCCATGTCGCGTAAACATGCCCTCATCGCCGTAGCACTCTTGGCGGCGCCAATCGTTCTTGCCTCTGTCGCGCCAGCGCTCGCCAGTTCCGGCGGCAGCCTTCCATGGGAAGGGCCGCTGCAACAGATCCAGGAGTCGATCACCGGACCGGTCGCGGGTGCAATTGCTCTTGCCGCCGTGGCTATCGCGGGTGGAATGCTGATCTTCGGGGGCGAGCTGAACGATTTCGCGCGGCGACTTGTGTACGTCGTTCTCGTCGCCGGCATCCTGCTCGGCGCCACCAACATCGTCGGCCTGTTCGGTGCGACCGGCGCTTCGATCGGGCTAGTCGAGGAGCACATCACTTCAATTGGTTCAAACGGAGGAGGGGAGGGAGATCATGGCTGAGTCCCTGTCCGGCCTGCGACGCAATCGCATCCATCGTGCCCTCTCCCGCCCGAACCTGCTGATGGGCGCGGACCGTGAATTGGTGCTGATCACCGGTCTTGCGGCTGTCATTCTCATCTTCGTGGTTCTCACGGTCTATTCTGCGCTCTTCGGCGTCGCCGTCTGGATCGTCATCGTCGGGGCGCTCAGGATGATGGCGAAGGCCGACCCGCACATGCGGCAGGTCTATATCAGGCACATTTCCTACAAGCCCTATTACAAGGCGACCACTTCGCCCTGGCGCCGGTATTGAGGAGGCTGCCATGGTAGCTCTCAAACGCTTCCGGGTGACCGGCCCGTCCTTCGCGGATCTTGTTCCTTATGCCGGCCTCGTCGACAATGGTGTCCTCCTCTTGAAGGACGGAAGTCTGATGGCCGGCTGGTACTTCGCAGGACCGGACTCGGAAAGCGCGACCGACCTCGAGCGCAACGAGCTGTCGAGGCAGATCAATGCCGTTCTGTCGCGGCTCGGAAGCGGATGGATGATCCAGGTCGAGGCCATCCGCATTCCAACGGTCGACTATCCGTCGGAAGACCGTTGCCATTTCCCCGACCCGGTGACCCGCGCGATCGATGCCGAGCGTCGGGCGCATTTCGCGCGCGCGCAGGGGCATTTCGAGAGTAAGCATGCGCTGATCCTGACCTACCGGCCCCTCGAGTCCAAGAAGACTGCTCTCAGCAAATACATCTATTCGGATGAGGAAAGCCGGAAGAAGTCCTACGCGGACACGGTGCTCTTCGTGTTCAAGAACGCGGTGCGCGAGCTTGAGCAGTATTTTGCCAACACACTTTCGATCCGGCGAATGGAAACCCGCGAAGCGTTCGAAAGGGGAGGGGAGCGAATTGCCCGATATGACGAACTGCTCCAATTCGCCCGGTTCTGCACCACCGGAGAAAGCCATCCAATCCGGCTTCCCGACGTGCCCATGTATCTCGACTGGATCGCCACCGCGGAGCTTGAGCACGGACTGACGCCAAAGGTCGAAAACAGTTTCCTCGGCGTCGTTGCGATCGACGGTCTGCCGGCCGAAAGCTGGCCCGGCATTCTGAACAGCCTTGACCTGATGCCTCTGACCTATCGGTGGTCGTCACGTTTCATCTTTCTCGATGCCGAGGAAGCTCGACAGAAGCTCGAACGCACACGCAAGAAATGGCAGCAGAAAGTCCGGCCGTTCTTCGACCAGATATTCCAGACACAAAGTCGATCCGTCGACCAGGACGCCATGAGCATGGTGGTCGAGACTGAGGATGCGATCGCGCAAGCCTCGTCGCAGCTGGTTGCCTATGGCTATTACACACCGGTCGTCGTGTTGTTCGACAGCGATCGCGAGGCACTGCAGGAGAAGGCTGAAGCGGTGCGTCGGCTGATCCAGGCGGAAGGTTTCGGGGCGCGGATCGAAACGCTCAACGCGACCGACGCCTATCTCGGTAGCCTGCCGGGCAACTGGTATTGCAACATCCGTGAGCCGCTGATCAACACCAGCAATCTCGCCGACTTGATTCCGCTGAACTCGGTCTGGTCCGGAAACCCAGTCTCCCCATGCCCATTTTATCCACCGAATTCCCCGCCCTTGATGCAGGTTGCGAGCGGCTCGACAGCGTTTCGTCTGAACCTGCATGTCGATGATGTCGGCCACACGCTGATCTTCGGTCCAACCGGTTCAGGCAAGTCGACGTTGCTCGCCCTGATCGCCGCCCAGTTTCGCCGGTACGAACATGCGCAGATCTTCGCCTTTGACAAAGGAAGTTCACTTCTGCCCCTGACGCTCGCAGCCGGCGGCGATCACTATGAGATCGGCGGCGACAATGCGGAAGAGAGGAGGGCATTGGCCTTCTGCCCACTCTCCGAACTCAAAAGTGATGTCGACCGGGCTTGGGCGACGGAATGGATCGAGATGCTGGTCGGTCTGCAGGGCGTCGCCATCACCCCCGATCATCGTAACGCAATCTCTCGGCAAGTCGGACTGATGGCGAGTGCATCAGGTCGCTCGCTCTCGGATTTCGTCAGCGGCGTGCAGCTGCGCGAGATCAAGGACGCGTTGCACCACTACACCGTCGACGGGCCTATGGGACAGCTCCTCGATGCGGAAGAGGACGGTCTCACGCTCAGTGCCTTCCAGACCTTCGAGATCGAGCAGTTAATGAATATGGGCGAGCGCAATCTCGTACCGGTCCTGACCTACCTGTTCCGCAGGATTGAGAAACGCCTGGATGGGTCCCCAAGTCTGATCCTGCTCGACGAGGCCTGGCTGATGCTCGGCCACCCGGTATTCCGCGACAAGATTCGCGAATGGCTGAAGGTGCTGCGTAAGGCCAACTGCGCTGTCGTCCTTGCGACCCAATCGATCTCGGACGCTGAGCGGTCCGGGATTATCGACGTGCTGAAGGAATCCTGCCCGACCAAGATTTGCCTTCCGAATGGCGCCGCTCGAGAGCCGGGAACGCGGGAATTCTACGAGCGAATAGGGTTCAATGAGCGCCAGCTCGAAATCGTCGCTACCGCCATTCCGAAGCGCGAATACTACGTCGCCACGCCGGAAGGCCGGCGGCTCTTCGACATGTCGCTTGGGCCAGTCGCGCTGAGCTTTGTCGGCGCGTCGGGCAAAGAGGACCTCAAACGCATCCGCACACTGAAATCCGAACATGGCCGCGACTGGCCGATCCGCTGGCTTGAAACGAGAGGAGTTCACGATGCCGCATCGCTATTCAAATAGATGGCTCGCCTGCTTGGCGGCCGTCGCTCTCACGATTGGAGGCGCAGGCTCAGTGCAAGCCGGCACGGCGACCGGCGCAGCGACCGAATGGACGCAGCTCGCCAATAATGCGCAGCTCGTGGACCTCATGAAAAGCTCCGGCATCCAGGTCGACAATCAGTTGACCCAGATCAGCCAGCTTGCAGAGCAGATCCAGAACCAGCTGAAAATCTACGAGAACATGCTGCAAAACACTGCGCAACTTCCTAGCCATGTGTGGGGGCAGGTCGAAGGCGATCTCAACCAGTTGCGCAGCATCGTCGAACAGGGTCAGAGCATCTCATTTTCGATGGGCAACGCCGACGACGTTCTTCAGCAGCGCTTCCAAAGCTACGCCGATCTCAAGACGGATTTGCCTGATAACGCAACGTTCTCCTCGACCTACCAGTCCTGGTCGGACACCAACCGCGACACGATCGCCAGCTCGCTAAAAGCGGCGAGCCTCACGGCCGACCAGTTCGATAGCGAGGAAGATGCGATGTCCTCGCTGCGGTCGATGTCGGAAACGGCTGACGGGCAGATGAAGGCCTTGCAGGTCGGGCACGAGATCGCCGCTCAGCAAGTCGCGCAAATGCAGAAGCTTCGCGGTCTCGTCTCCCAACAGATGACAATGATGGGAACCTGGCTTCAGACGGAACAGACCGACAAGGACCTGGCGCAGGCGCGGCGGGAAAAGTTCTTCAACGCCGAGGTCAAAAGCGTTCCGGACGGCCAGAAAATGGAACCGCGATGGTGAGCCGCCCCGTCCTGATTGCCTTGCTGTTGGCTGTCACTGCCGCATCGTCTGCAGCGACAGTGCTGATCGTCAATTCCCGAAACATAGGAATACCTGCTCTGACCGAGGAGCAGCGCGCCGTCCGGGAGAAATTCTTCGGTTCTAGCAAGGAGCTTCCGCCGATCAAAGAAGGTCAGGAGATGCGCTCGAGATGGTGAAGGTTGCTGTCGCGCGTTCATTCCTGAATACCGGTCTTTTTTGCCTCGCCTATGCTGTTCCCGCATTCGCGCAGGAGGGACAGGTCCTCACAGAGCTGGAAAACCAGGTCTCGTCCGCTGCGAAGGGGTGGGAGACCACCATCATGGAGGCGGCGAAATCCCTATTCTGGATTCTCGCAACGATCGAGATCGGCATCGCCGCCGTCTGGCTGGCGATCCAGTCAGCCTCGCTGGACAGCTGGTTCGCCGAACTGGTGCGGCGGATCATGTTCATCGGGTTCTTCGCATTCGTTCTGACCCAGGGTCCGACCTTTGCGCGAGCGGTGGTCGACAGCCTTTTCCAGATTGGCGCCGGCGGCGGTTCAGCGTCGCCCGCTGAGGTGTTCGATGCCGGCATTCGGGTCGCCTCGCAAATGTCGCAACAAGCGCAATTCGGGGTGTTCGAAGACAATGCGCTGGCGATTGCCGCCGTTCTTGCCATGGGCATCGTTGTCATCGCCTTCTCGCTGGTCGCAGCGATTTTCGTGTCGGTCATGGTCGAAATGTATGTCGGCCTGCTCGCCGGCATGATCATGCTGGGGCTGGGTGGTTCGTCCTTCACCAAGGACTTTGCCATCCGATACCTCGTCTATGCCTTCGGCGTCGGCATGAAACTCATGGCCTTGGTGATGATCGCCAAGATCGGATCGAACGTCCTGCTTGGCCTGGCCCAAGCTCCGACGGCCTCATCGGATCAGTTCGTCACGACCTTGGCCATCGCCGGTATCTCCGTCGTCGTCTTCATCATCGCCATGTATGTCCCGAACATCATCCAGGGCGTTGTCCAGGGCGCATCGGTCTCCGGTGGCATGGAGGCAATCCGGCACGGCGGGCAAGCGGCGTCCTTCGCCGCCGGTGCTGGTTTCCTCGCCGCCGGCGCTGCCGGTGCGGGCTTCGCGGCTGCGCAGGCGGCCCGCGCCGCAGGCTCATCGGTCGCAGGAGCCGCACTTCGCGGCATGGGTGCGAGCTTCAGTTCCGGCGCGCAAGCAGCCGGATCCGCCGCGAAGGAAAAGGCAATCGGCTCTCCGGGCGCTTATGCCGGGTCCATTCTCGGACTGGCCAATGCCAAGCTCGATCAACAGCGCGGCGGTAATAGCGCACCGAAGCCTCCTCCCGAACGCAACGACAAACCGTAATCGAGACAAGGGAAGAATAAATGGCAGCGAACCGCGCCCCGGAAAACCCGTATCTTGCCGCCCGCCAGGAATGGAGCGAACGCTACGGCTCCTATTTGAAGGCCGCAGCCGCATGGCGCATTGTTGGTGTCCTCGGCCTGGTCATGGCCGTCATCGGCTTCAGCTACGCGATGTATCTGAGTACGCAGGTGAGGCTTGTGCCCTACATCGTCGAGGTCGACAAGCTCGGAACCGCAGTCACGGCAGGCTTCCCCGAGCAGATCGAGTATGCCGATGTCCGCGTGGTGCGCGCCACACTCGGTAACTTCGTCACGAGCTTTCGCTCTATCACGCCGGATGCGGTGGTGCAGAAGCAATATATCGACCGCACCTACGCCCTTCTTCGCACGTCCGATCCGTCGACTGAGAAGGTCAACGCCTGGTTTCGAGGCAATTCTCCATTCGAGAAGGCGAAGTCTTCGACAGTTGCCATCGAAGTCAACAACATCGTGGCGCTTTCGAACCAGACTTATCAGATCGACTGGACGGAATACGAGCGAGACCGCAAGGGCAAGGAGATCGGCACGCGGCGGTTCCGCGGGATCGCAACGGTGACGCTTACCGCGCCACAGGATGAGGCGACGATCCGCCTCAATCCGATCGGCCTCTACGTCCAGGATTTCGACTGGACGGCACAGCTTTAAGGGCAGGGATTCTTTCAATGAAAAACACGGGATTGATCGCAGCCGCCGGCTGCATAGCCGGACTCTTGCTTGCGGCGGGCGCGCAAGCGCAAAGCATGACGAGCAACGAGGTGAAAGGAACAAATCTTTCCAGGAAGTGGCGCGGCACGCCGGGACTGGTCACGACGGGACCGGACGGAAAGGTGATCTTCCTGTTCGGCGAAACGCAACCTTCCGTCGTCTGCTCGCCTTTACAGGTCTGCGACATCGAACTTCAGGGTGGCGAGATCGTTCGCGATGTTATGGTCGGCGACACGGTGCGTTGGAAGGTGGAGCCGGCCACCTCGGGGGCGACAGGCGGACAGGCGATTCATCTCATCGTCAAACCATCGGAGCCAGGCCTTCTCACCTCGATGGTCGTCACCACGTCACGGCGAACCTATCATATTCAGCTCAAGTCCCATCCGAGCCAGTACATGGCGCGCGTCGGGTTCGAATATCCGGAAGACGTGTCGACAAAGCTCGCCGACATCAACGCCCGTCTCGAAACTGGCGGCATTCCGGGCACCGCGCCGGACAAACTGAACTTTTCCTATTCACTCAGCGGCGGTGCTTCGTGGAAACCGAAGCGGGTCTATTCGGACGGGGTGAAGACCTACATCCAGTTCCCGAAGTCGATCTCCGGCCAGGATGCGCCTGTGCTTTTCGTCGTCTCCGGCGGTCAAAATCGTATCGTCAATTATCGGATGAAGAACGACATGATGACCGTCGACTATGCGATCGACAAGGCGATCCTCGTTTCCGGAGTCGGTTGGCGGCAGCAGAAGATCACTATCCGGCGGGGAGGCTGAACCATGCGGAAGCTATTCGCATTCTTCATCGCGGTCGTGCTGCTCTCCAGCTGCCAAACGGCCGACTACGCACTCACCACCAGCTCGACCCCTGTGGCCGTCACCGGACCGGCTGCAAGCGCCATCGCCGGCGACATGGTAAGTCGCCTGGCTGAACAGATCGGCCCGGCCGGTGCCACGACGGCGATCAAAATGGAGACGGACACGTCGGAGTTCGCGACCGCCCTCGAGGCGGCCCTGAAGGGGTGGGGCTACACGGTCATCACGGACGGCAAAGTCGCCAAAGACGTCAAGCCGGTCGAGCTTGCTTATGCAATCGAGGGCTTCGACGGACAGGTGCTGGCCCGGCTTTCAACACCGTCCATCGCTCTTGGCCGCGCCTATACGCCGACGGCTGCCGGTGCCACGCCGGCCAGTCCGCTTTCGATCATGCAGCGCAACTGACGGAGATTAACATGGTCCAGTCGCTCCAGCTTGGTACGTCCGGCCAGGCAGACGATCAGAATGGCATGCGCCGGCTCAACCGCCTGCCGATCATCGTCGCCATCATTGTCATCGTGCTGTTCGTCGGCGTCGTTGTGATTGGTCTGTCGCTGCGCGGGCTTTCCTTCAGTCGTGGCGACATCGAGAGCGCTTCCAACAGTCCTGCGACCAGTTTCGGCGACCAGCTTAAGCGGGGTGTCACGGATGGCATTATCGGTGACCCAGAAAAGCAGGAGGTGTTTCAGCCGACACCCGTCGTGGTGGAGAAAACGGAGAAGCAAGAACCGGTCGTCGAGCGCCAACCAATTGAACGGCAAGACCGTCAACAAAGGCTCGAATCGGAAGGGGAGTGGAAGGCTCGCCTGAAGCGAGAGCAGGATGAACAATATATGCGCGAGGCCCAGCGCCAACGGATGGCGCGTCTTCAGGCCCGTGCCACGGCGCTCGATTCGCCGCTGAAGGTTGACGTCTCCGATGTTGAGAAGACCGCAAACTCCAGTAACGACACCGGCCGTCAGCCGACAAATGTCGCGGCAAACAGCGCGTCAGACCTTTACGCTGCCGCCATGAAATCCGGCCTGATGGGACAGAACGTCGATCAGAACGGGCAGACGTCCAAGGAGGACTTCTTCAATCAGGACATCAAGGATCTCGGCTACCTGCCAAACCAGGTGGTGCCCCAAATGTCGCCTTATGAGTTGAAGCGCGGTTCGGTCATCCCGGCGACATTGATCACCGGCCTGAGTTCCGATTTGCCAGGCCGCATTACCGCTCAGGTCAGCCAGAATGTCTACGACAGCGCGACCGGCTACCGCCTCCTTGTTCCGCAGGGCGCAAAGCTGTTCGGTCGCTACGATTCCAAGGTGTCCTTCGGCCAGGAACGGGTTCTCGTCGTCTGGACGGACCTCATTTTCCCGAATGGGTCTACTCTCCAGATCGGCGGCATGGCGGGCACGGATGCCGAAGGATATGGGGGCTTCCAGGACAAGGTCGACCGCCATCTCTGGAGGACATTCGGTTCCGCAGCGCTGGTCGCCATCATCGGGACCGGGATCGATATGTCGATGCCCGAAAGTTCGACGCTGGCGACTCAGGATACGGCCTCGGATGCGGCACGGCGGAATTTTGCCGAAAGCTTTGGTCGCGTCGCGGAACAGACGATTTCGAAGAATCTGAACGTGCAGCCGACAATTCACATCCGTCCGGGTTACAAGTTCAATGTCCTGGTTGACCAGGACATCATCTTTCCTTCGACCTACCCGCGGTGACGGCCTTTGCTGGTCATTTTGTGCGGTTGGCTAAAGAACCGACACGAGCAGGAAAGCGCATCCAAAGATAGCCGAAATCATCATAAGCCTGACAAATCGGCCCTCTGGGGTTGCATTTCAGGGCGGGCTTGACGAATTTATGTGAGCACCCTTCCAGAAAAGTCATTGTTCAGAGAAAGAAGCATGCAGGAAAATCAGCATTCGCCTAGCTATCCTAACGCCTATGAAGCAATGAAAAGTGCGACGACGGTAGCCGTCGCATTGGACGAATTCCAGCAGCACTACCCCGTGGATTTTGTCACGTTTCATCTCGCAAGGACCATAGTCGATAGCGTCGATGCCCCGTTCGTAAGGACCACCTACCCCGACAGCTGGGTTTCGCGATACCTTCTGAACGACTACATCAATGTTGATCCGATCATCCGAGAAGGCTTCTCTCGTCAGCTGCCATTCGATTGGCGTGAGATCGACATCCCTGACAGTGCGCATCAATTCATGGTGGATGCAGAGATGCACGGTATCGGAGGCAATGGCGTCTCGATACCGATCGTTGATAAATCCCGCCGGTCGCTTCTTTCGATCAATTCGCAGATGAGCGATGAAGAATGGACAGCGATAGAACGGCAGTTCCTACCTGAGTGGACCGAGCTAGGTTTTCTTCTGCACCGCAAAGCGGTTTTCGAACTTCACGGGGAAAACGATCCCGTGCCGGCGCTCGGAACCAGGGAAGTCGAGTGCCTTCACTGGGCCTCGCGCGGCAAAGACAGCAAGGACATTGCTGAAATCCTAGGACTGTCCGAGCACACGGCTCGTGGATATCTGAAATCAGCGCGGTATAAGTTGGGTTGCCCTACGCTATCAGCCGCAATAGCGCATGCAGTACATTTGAACCTCATCACTCCCCACATGAGTAACCCAAACTAGGGTATCGGTTTGGGGGATTTATCTCCTCGCAATCCCGCTGCATGTTCCAACGGCGCGACAGGGAGCCTCCGGCTGCCTTGCGCGCTGGACAGTTGGAGAGCAGCATTGAATGACGCACTAAGAAATTTGATTGATATGATTGAGGCTGCGCACAATGAGCGGATGATCAAGAGTGCCCTGAAAAGCTTCGCGAACACTTATGGCTTCGAGCGATTTGCGTACCTGCAAACCGAAGGCGCTGAAGTCCGTGCATTCAACTCCTATCCCGAGGAATGGCAGGACATTTACCTCGGCAACCGATATTCTCGCATCGATCCGGTTGTCACGGAAGCAAAGCGTCGTATGGAGGTGTTTTCCTGGACGGCCGACGATTGGCCAGCTCGTGGAACCTCCGAACTCAGGCGCTTTCGGGACCAGGCGATCGAACACGGCATTCGCAGCGGACTGACAATACCCGTCGAAGGAAGTTTCGGCTCTACGATGATGCTGACGTTTGCATCCTCAACGCAGACGGCTGATCTTTCAGAATTGCATGATGCGCAAAAAGCGATTCAGGCGGTTCTGGCGATCCATTACCGGCTGAAGATCATCGCTGCGACGACGATTGTCGCTCCGAAACGGTTGCTTTCACCAAGAGAAGCAACGTGCCTCATGTGGGCGGCAAGGGGCAAAAGCGCTCCGGAAACCGCCATGTTGACGGGAATCAACCCGAGGACGGTGCAGCACTACCTCGATAAAGCGCGCGAAAAGCTTGAGGCGGCGACCGTCCCACAGCTCGTCGCGATCGCGAAAGATCACGGTTTGGTTTGAGGCTCATTCACCGCCGTCCAGCGGAACCTGAGGAACATAGCCAAGCGCATCGATGATTTCCGAAAGCTCCGCCTGCTGGGCTTCGAATTTATTCTGACGCGCGACATACTCATCCTGCAGGCTCTTGAGTACGGCGGCGGAAACCGACAGATCGGCGGTCGCGCGAGTCCATTCCTCATAGACAGCCTCATCGGCGGCAATAAGATGGCGGTGCTCACGGATTGCAGCAACCGCTAGCACCTCTAGTTCTGCCTCTTGCAGCGAACGGTAGCGAGATGAGCCCAGATCGTTCATCCGCTTCTCCCTAACTTCATTCTCCGCCGCCCGGACCTAAGTCTGCGGCCTTATTATATCGGGTGGGCGCCACCACAATATCCACTGACCGTCATCCATCCAAGATTTCTGGATTACGGGCAACTGGATCCTGTGCGACTTCATCTCGCGTCTCCCCATACTGACGTAGAAGAAGTGCACGGATTTGAACGAGGCTGCCTTGCCCATTTGTTCAAAAAGGATTCCACCCTCGCTTTAGTTGTAGAGAATACTCCGTGGTAGGATACTCATCAAGCCGCTGTTCTCTCGACCATGGAGATTCGAGAGGTATTTGCGCGAAATTTGCGAGCTGCACGGCAGGCTAAAGGCTTGTCCCAGGAGGAACTTGCCCATCGCGCGGACATCGATCGCACCTATATCAGTTCCCTCGAGCGTAGCGTCTACAATGCAAGCATCGATGTCGTTGACCGTTTGGCAACAGTCTTGGGCATCGAAGCCTGTGAGTTGCTAAAGCGGCCACCGGAAGAACCACAGATGTCGACCGCCGAGCTTGACGATTAAAAGAAGTTGTCATGCGGACTTCCGAGCTCATGCCTAGCCGGCAATGACGAGAATTCATTTCTACCAGCCACATTGCGAATTGCCCGTGCATCATATATATTCTTTCGGAGGAGAATGATTATGAGTAACGCTCTTCGTGAATACACGCCCACCGAGGCGGCTGCCGTGAGTGAGATCGGCATTAAGTCGGTACACAACGCGATCGACAAACGAATCATTGGAAGACCCTCTTCCAGCCAACGAAGCCGCGCGATCACTGACGACGATCTGCTGCGCCTGAAGCTCTGGTTCGGCGTCGGTTCGATCCTTTCCGCCGAGCGCCGGAAACGCCTCTTTGCCGCCATCGACGAAAATCCTGAAGCCGACACGGTCAGAGCCGACGACTATCTGATCGTCGACGTCGCGAGAGCAAGGGAGCACTTGGCCGCGCGCGGCGAAGCGCTCAGGGAAGCGGATAAGATCATCCACAGTGTGAAAGGCTTGGTTGGCGGCGAGCCGGTCTTCAAAGGCACGCGCGTTCCAGTCCGAACAATCGCTGCGATGAGATTGCAAGGCGCTGCCACGGACGAGATCGTCGAGGGCTACCCCGCTCTCACTGCGCGCATGGTGGACCTCGCCGAAATCTGGGTAGCGGCTCATCCTGCCCGTGGGCGGCCACGAAAGTTGTCGGAGCAGGGACTGAAAGTGAAGTCGGTGAAGCGCTTGTCTCTCGAAAAGGCCGGGACCGAAAAGCCATCGGGCACGGCTTCGTGAAGTTTCTCGTCGATGAATGCCTGCACACATCGCTCGTGGCCGTGGCTCAACATCACGGCCACGATTGCTTTCACGTCAATTGGCTGGGCTTGAGCGGCGAGACCGATTGGGATTTGATGCCTCGGATCGTCGCGGAAGATTTTACCTTCGTGACAAACAATGCCCGTGACTTCAGGAAACTCCATGCGCGGGAGGATCTGCACGCTGGCCTGGTGATAATCGTGCCGCAGGTTCTGCCGGTGCAACAACGGGAATTGTTCGCGCTCGTTCTGCAGGAACTCACCGGTTCTCCGGATTTGGTTAACGAGGTGATCGAGATCGCCATCGAAAAGGGCGAGGCACTGCTGACGCGCTATGCACTGCCAGAGTGAAGGTCAATCCCCGCCGACCTGGACAGATCGATTCGGGTCCTGGTTCTCGGTAAGGACAAGGCCGTCTAGTTCCAGCCATATCGCTGGAACTAGGAAAGCAATGACGGTGCAACGTTGCATCTCACGATCTGCAACGCCTCGCCTTGTCGGCGGGGCCTTTGGTCAGGGTTGCCCGTATGATGACACCAGGCTGGGCATCGTGTCGGCGGGCTTGACCTCCAAAGTACTACCATCGGCAAAGGAAAGCGTCAGCGCACTGCCGAGGAAGAAATTGACCGAGATTCCATCGGTGTCGTTTCCGTCGAACGAGATCGTTGCCTTGTTGTCGCTAATCGTCACTTTGGTATTTGCAGCGGTGAAGCCTTCACCCAGTTCAAGCGTGGACGACGATCGCAGAAGAGTGATGGAGTCTTGGCCGTCGCCAACTGCGAATTTAACGGTGGAACCAAGTTCTGCTTGATTACCGCCAATCGTGATTTTGTCGTTTCCGGCTCCGCCTGTGATAGTGTTTCCAATCCCGGCAGAGATCGTATCGTCGCCTGCACCGGCATCGACGGTATTATTCCTTGAGGCGACGATGGCGTCGTTGCCGACACCGCCAATCACCGTATTTTCGAATGCAGCGGAGATCGTGTCATTGCCGTCGCCACCCTCAATCGTGCTGCCTGAGCCGACGGATATCCTATCATTTCCCGCGCCGCCGCTAATATCCATGAGGAAGCTGCCGCTGATAATGTCATCACCAGCGCCGCCATTCACCGAGCTGTTTGGCCCCGCAATGATGACGTCGTCTTTGTCTGTGCCGGTGATGTTCGAAAACGCGCCGCCGATGATGAACTGTCCACCACTTTCAAGCAAGATGCTGGTGATCTGGCCCTCCGCCTGCTTCAGTGGATCGGCGTTGAAGCCGGAAATCGATGACAGAATCTGGCTGGCGGCCGACTGTTTTGTAGCGGCCGCGGCCGACTGGGCGGATCCCTTGAGAAGGGTCAATGCCGTCGAATTGCCGGAAGCCGCGGAAGATGAAACGGAAACCATGATGTCCTCTCTGTTGAGCGCCCCCTCATGCGGCGGCATTGCAGATCGTCATCATGACGAACGTGATTCATTGGATATCGCTAGAGTGCAACGGGAACATTAATAGAGTATTGCATATGTGCAATCATTGCGCGAATAAAAGCCGCCGCCAAAGTCTTTGTTAGCGGCGGCCTGTCGATTACATCAGGCCCACAGGAAATCCGTGCCGTCGATAGCAGTTGGAGCGACCCCGTTCAGTAATGCATAGGTGGATGCTGCACCGGTCGCTACGAATTCAAGCAGTGCCGATCCGTTGTAGTTGTACAGATTGATCCCCGCTATTGAGGCTCCAACACCGATTTTGTCGGTTCCGTCCACATAGTCGTAGACGATATCAGTGCCTTCGCCAATCTGGAACCAGAACTGGTCAGCGCCGGCCTCGCCGTACAACGCATCATCCCCGCTGCCGCCGTAGAGCTTGTCTGCGTCATTTCCACCATAGAGTTCGTCGTTGTTGAGGCCGCCGTAAAGGTTGTCGGTCCCATTGTCGCCAGAGAGGTAATCATTGCCTCCATTGCCTCTCAACGTATCGCTGCCGGCGTCACCGAATACCGTTTCAGCGAGTGCGCCGCCGATGAAGGTTTCATTGCCGGTCGTACCCTGGATCTGGGTGATGTTGGTCATCGAAACGACCGAAGAAAAATCAACCGTGCCCTGGAAGAAGACATAGCCGGGTCCGCCGCTGGTATTATCAAGCGCCTCGATGCTGTTAAGCGAATTAACCATGATCGCCGTCCACTCGTAGCCGGCGGTCGGCAGGATACGGATCGTGTCGTAATTTTCACCTCCGAAAAAATTGTCCCAACCGTTGTTGAGGCCGCCTGCAGGGTTAAGGCCCATGTCGCTGCCGAAACCGCCGATCTCGAAGATATCATCGCCGAGCTCACCATAGAGGTTGTCGTTTCCGCGCCCGCCATTGATATAATCGCCGCCGTCGCCGCCGAGGACGGTGTCGTTGCCGTCGTAGGCGTAGATCAGGTCCGGGCTGCTCGTTCCCGGAAGAGAATTTGCACTGTTGTCGCCAGTGATAGTCGCCATTGCATTTGACTCCTTGGAGTTTGGGGTAGGCTCGATGGCCCTGGTCATCGTCGCGAAGGGGTACTTCCTCGCTCAGATATTTTGGGGCTGTCCCATCTGCCGGGACAGCCGATCGGCTAATCGTGGCGGAAGACGCGCGCGGCGTGATCGCGGATTGGCTTGATCAGATACGACACCACTGTCCGGTCATCGGTTCGGACAAAAGCCTCCACCGGCATGCCCGGAAGGAGCTTGAGGTCTTGGATAAGATCCAGTTCCGAAGCCGGCATGGAAATAGACGCCCGGTAGAAGCTGATCCCCGTCCTGTCGTCGGTCTCCAGATCAGCCGCGACCCGCAGAACGGAGCCTTTCAGGTCCGGCGTCGTATTCCTGTTGAACGCCGTGAACTTGAGGGTTGCAGCTTGGCCGGGTGCGACCTGGTCGATGTCCTGTGGCGGGATTCTAGCCTCTACGGTGAGCAGGCTTTCGCGCGGGACGATATCCATCAACGTTTCGGCAGGAGTGACCACACCGCCGATGGTATGCACCGACAATTGATGGACGGTGCCTGCAATCGGCGCCTTGACCTCGATATGCTTGAGCTGGTCGAGGGCAGCCACCTCTTCCTCGACAAGTTCGGATTCTTTTGTTTCGACATCCCGCAACTCAGTTGCCACGTCCGCCCGCATGGTTTGATCAACCTGAAGCAACTGCAATTCAATTTCAGCGATACGGCCTTTCGTCGCCGCAATTGAAGCGACCAGCTGACCGCGCTCGCCCTCCAGCCGGGTCGCGTCGCGGTCGAGGCTGTTGACGCGGTTCATCGATGTGAGCCCCATGTCAAACAGGCGATGCTGGCCCTCCAGCTCCTTGCCGATGAGCGCGATCTCTCGTGTCTTCGCCTGCTGTTGCACATCCAACCCGGAGATCTGTTCCCGCAGTTGCGAGGTCTGTTCGCGCAATCGCGCCTTTTGTCCGTCACGCGCGGCGGTGCGATCCCGAAACAGTCTCCGTTCCGTCGCCATTGCGGCTTCCGCCTGTTCGGGGGAGAGCCGTTGGTGCAACGCCAGCGGTGTTTCGACCTGCTCGAGCCCGTCAAGTTCGGTCTTGAGACGGGCCTTACGCGCATGAAGCTGATTTAGGCTGGTGGCGACCGCCGCAAGATTCGAGCGCGTGACCGTGGCATCGAGGCGAACAACGACTTCGCCGGCCTCAACGACCTGTCCTTCTCGCACCAGCAGTTCGGCTACAATGCCGCCAATCTGATGCTGGACTTTCTTTACGCTGCCTTCGACAACGAGACGCCCCGAGGCGATCACTGCGCCGGAAAGCTCAGTCGTGGCAGCCCAACCACCCACCCCGCCGAAAAGAAGGCCGATCGCAACGACGCCGGCGACCAAATGCCTGCGCAGCGATCGCGTGAGGGTATGCGCATTGTCTGGTTTCGAGCGATGGGGGAGGGAATTAAGCCGCGTAGCTTCGCTCATCTCTATGCCCCATCGCCATCAATGACCGTCAAGGCTGGGCCGGGCGCTGTACGCGCAGGCTTTAGCTGACGTTGCTGGATAGACTTGAGAATGGCGTCGCGGGGCCCGAAGCCTTTTGCTACGCCCTTCTCCATGACGAGCAGGAAGTCGACGAGGGCAAGGATATTGCTTCGATGGGCGACGACAAGCACGATTGCACCGCGGGCGCGGGCGCCTGCTATGACCTTGGCGAGAGCAAGATCGCCTTCCCCATCAAGATTGGAATTCGGCTCGTCGAGCACGATCAGGAAGGGGTTGCGGTAGAGAGCCCGGGCGAGGGCGATTCTCTGGCGTTGGCCGCCAGACAAGTTGAGACCACCATCGCCCACTTCAGTTTCGTAGCCGTTGGGAAGCCCGACAATCATCTCATGTACGCCCGCTGCCTGTGCTGCTGCGATGATCGCGGCATGGTCCGGTACCGGTTCCAGGCGAGCGATATTGTCGGCAATGGTGCCGGGAAGGAGATTGGAGCTTTGAGGCATGTAGCCGATATGTCGGCCACGTTCATCATCCGACCACTGATCAAGGCTTGCGTTGTCAAGACGAACGGCCCCCCTGGCCAATGGCCAAACGCCTGTAATTGCGCGTGCCAAGGTCGATTTGCCGGATGCGCTTGGACCGATGACGCCGATAACCGTTCCACGATCGGCGCGAAACGATACGTTTTGAACGGTCATGAGGCGCTCCCCCGGCGGTGATGTGAAAACAGCTTCGACCGTGAGTGATGATGAGGGGGGAGGCAGCGTCGTCCGTGGCTGTTCCTCCGGAAACAGGACGAACGCCTCCTTCAGCCGATGCCATGCCTGCCGTGCGGCCAAAAGAGTCTTCCAGTTGCCGATGACTTGCTCGATTGGCGACAACGCGCGGGAGACAATAATCGAGGCGGCTACGATTGAGCCCGCCGACATGTCGCCCTGGATCACGAGGAAAGCGCCAAGCGCCAATGACCCCGATTGGACCATGTAGCGGACAGTTTTCGACATCCCGGAGTAAAGGCCGGCAATATCGCCAATCTGACGCTGGATCGTTGTGAAGCGCCAATGCGCCTCATCCCATCGGGCCGCTGCCCGGCTCATCATTCCCATTGCTGCCATGGCCTCCGCATTGGCGTGTGAGGCTTCGCCATAACGGTTGCGTCGCGCGACGGCCGCAGCGGCCTGTCGCGTCAACGAGCGGGTTTGCCAGTCTGTCAGAATGGTCAGGCCTGTCAGCACAATCATGGCTCCAGCCGCCAGCCATCCGATCAATGGATGCAACAGGAAGCAGACGCAGAGATACACGGGCATCCATGGGAGATCGAAAAGCGCGGTCGGCCCGGGCCCGGCAAGAAACGCCCGAATCTGATCGGCTTCCTGGACGGGTTTCAAGGCATCGCCGCCATTGCGCAGACGTAACGTCGATCCTGCAATGACGGTGAACACCCGCTGGGTGAGCTTCGCGTCCAGCGTCCCAGCGATTCGATTCATTGTCCGGCCCCGAACGATGTCGAGCAGACCTGAAAAGGCATACAGACCGCCAGCAAGAAGCATCAAGGCGACCAAGGTAGGGACGCTACCGCTTGGAATGGCGCGGTCGTACACTTCCAGCATAAAAAGCGGAGCGGTGAAGCCAAGAATGTTGATCATTCCTGAAAAGACCGCCGCGCCGGCAATAGGCCATGAAAAGAGTCCGAGAGCTCCGCCAGGAGCTTCCCGATCGTGAATTGGCATGTCTGCACGTCCCCGATACCCATCCCAACGCGGGTATATTTAAATCCTGGGATGAATTTTTGCCGCGTGCAATCTACGACAAGTCATGTATTTTGGGGATTAAAAGTATGATTTTATGCCCTAAAACGGTGTTTCGTCAAAACTGGCATTTTCCGAAATTTGGCATTTCATTCTCTAGTCCATCAAATTATGGGGCTTATTTCGTCAAGGACTATGCCAACAACAAACGATAAATTCAGTAGAAGTATAAGGCTCGTATGAATGATTCCGCTTCTGAGGGCTTTGGCGACAGCCTCAACTCTCGACTGAGCGTGCAAGCGGTGGCGCGCTCGAGTGAGATGCATGCGGACCGTATGTATCGAAAGATCGAGCCGTTTTGCGATGTCGGCATCCTTGAGGCCATTCAAGTAGAGTTGGAGGCATCTCCTCTCTTGGCGGCTTAGATGCTCGCCGTCAGCTGGAGGCCTTTCATCGTGACGAGTTTGTAGTCCATCCATCATTTTTCTCCGGCGCATCGGATTTGATGTCTATTTGGACTAGCGGGGATGACATCGCAATTCAACTTCTGAATGATCATTATTTGCAATTGTATCGTTAAACGAGCTTCTCCACCTCGGCTTGAACACCGATCTTAAAGTGTTCACCCGCCAGCCTGGGGTGGTTCGGAGGTGCCGAGCACGGTCAACGTCCGCCGCATGGAAGGCGCCGTCGGCACTTCGCAGCTGGCCGACGGCATCGAGGCGCACGGCTCATTAAGAACCTCACTGTCAGAAGGGCGAGAAAAGCCAACAAACACGAACTCGTAGCCGGTGCCCGCCGTCTGGCTGCGCTGCGCCTGCTGGTGACGGAGGGGCGGTTCGCCGAGCATGTCAAAGTTCCGTGCAAGGTGCTGGACGCTGTGAGCGAAGCGGAAATCTCGCTCGCCGAGAACACCCAACGTGAGGCAATGCACACCATCGACGAAATCCTTGCCCATCGCCGGCCTCGCGCCTGAGCGGACTGCGTCGCGGTTCGGGCAGTCGGTCATCACCGTGCGCTAGCGCCCATCTAGCCCCTAGAATTATAGAGGTGATGCGCAATGATGAAATGACTGTCGAGCAGGCCCGCGCGCTTGCCGACGAACAGGAACGGGTCTGGTTCGAGCTGCCTGACTGGAACCGGGAGCCCGGAGCCCCTGAATCTGCGGCTGACCCGCGAGCATGTGCGCAGCACCGACCGGCTGGCCCGGTTCGTCGGCATCGAAGCCTATGTGGCGGCAGGCGGTAGTATCTTGCGCGACCTGTATGCCGAGGACGCCAGCACGTTCCTATCCGACCGTCCGCTATTGACGCAACTTGCCATGGACGCCTTAGCGCAAACCGTGGAGCCGGTGCCAGGCCGAGACATGAAAGGGGGTGGAGGTAGCGCTGGAGGCATCGGCCCTCTATTGCTGACTATCAATGCGAGATAGATCGACCCGTATCCCCGCAGTGCCGATTTTCTTTCCGTCCGAAAGTTCTGCCTCAGTCGGCAGCGGAGCCCCGGCATCGATTGTATCCGCCTCCGAATTATCGGCCCGCGTTTCCTTTTGGTTAGCTAGTGCCCCGCCCGGATCCTCCGCCTGAAACACACTCACGCCCTCGAACTCCCCGGTCTTCCACGCGTAAACCGCATCCTCAAAAATCTGCGGAAAGACGTCTTTGCTCGTGGGGTTGCCGTACCATTTCGCAACGATCCTGAGGACCTTGGCGAACATCGCCGTACCTTTGCGGAGGTTTTGGCAGGCATCGACAAGGTCGGGTTTCAGATCCGCCTGATCCTTGACTCCCACGCCAGCGGGGAACTGGGTCAGCCCAACGCGAACGACCGCCTGACCAGCATACTGCCGTACGATCGCCATCGCCTCTTCAGTCGACGCCGCTTTCGGAATGAGTACCAATCGGCCGCCCGATTTGACGGTAACGGCGAGGGGATCAACCGAGCCCGCTGCCGACACGAACTGCTCGACGATCGCGGGCTTGAGAGAAGGGTCTGCGCATTCTTTCATCAGGGCGGCGTCGAGCATGGTGTCTCCTGAGCACTCAGGTGTTGAAGGCAATAACAAGCGGCTTTGCGAAGAGCTTTGCCCATGCGGTGGTAGCGGCTCGCTGAATGGCGACGATAGACGTGCCCCTGGTCCACCACCCGTTTCCGACGGCGACGACAAAATCCGGATCGTGCAGCATGGACTGAAGCACCGGCCAAACGATCAGTTGCTCGTAGCAGATCAGTGGTGCTGCGCGGCTGGCACCGACAGCGACGACCGGGTTCGTGAAGAAATCCGCCCGGGTGCCACCACTTTCTCCGAACCAGGATCGCCATGGCTGCCACATCGAACCGGGAACCGGCATGCGCTCGCGATAAAGGATGCGGCCGCCCTTCCTGTCGATCGCGACAAGGACATTGTCATAGCCCCCGGCGTCGAGCAACGCGGCGCCAGCGATGACCGTCGCAGCGCCGTCGCGGAGGGCGCCTGTCCAAACCCTCTCGACGGTCGGCGTCCAGAAACCGAGCGCACTTTCGGGCAGCGCTACGAAACGGGCGCTATCGGTGGCCGCGCCACGTACCGTTGCAATCATGTCACGCTGCCGTTGAAGACCGGCTTCACGACCAAGCGAAACGCCCAACTCCAGATCGACGCCGCGCCAGCCATCCGGTATTTTCGGGTCGGTCCAGGTAGCGGCGGACCACAGCCAAAAGCCAGTCAAGGCGATGGCGACAGCTGGCCAAATGCGGGTTACGAGGCCCGCAAGGCCAGTTGTCATAAGTCCAAGTCCCCACCATCCCCAACCCGGAAACAGAACACCCGCGGCTGTGACGGGATGCGCCCAGCCTGTGATGCCGAACGGCGGGATGGCCATGACGACGACCGCGAGGAAATAGCGGAAGGGACGAGTGCCGGCGTTCTTGGTCCAGAGGACCGTATGCACGGCAACGAAGCTCAAAGACGCACACAGCCAGAGCAGAAGGCCCGGCCAGATGTCCGACGAATAGAACGCCGCTACGCCTTGCGGCAAACCACGGGACGCGGCCAGGAAATATCCGGCGGAGACAAGTGCCGCCACTGATCTCGTTCGCGCCATCGACCAAAGAACCGGAAACCCCATTGCGACCGGCAAAAGCAACACATGGCCGCTCCAGCCCACCACGCCGATCGCGATCGAAGCGAATATCAGCAGCATTGGTCGAAGATAATCACGGCGCATAGGTGAGCACTTCCTGCGCCACGCCGAGAATGCCGGAGGCGGGCACCGGACCAAAATATCGGGAGTCGTAGGAGCCGGGGAATGACGAATGCAGGAAGACATATCCCGGCGGCACGATGCCACTCGGAAACGGCGCTAACGGCCGGCCCTTTCCATCTCGTGATGCGAAACTGGAAGAGGAAATCACCTGCTCATCCACACTCACGCTGGCGCCGATTTCGGTATGCTGCCCTGCGACTGCGATCACCGTCTTGATCAGCGGCGCGACACCGCCCGGGCAGAAACCGGAACGGAGATAGCCGCGCGCTCGCGCCTCCCGCATTTCCGCGGTTGCCGGTGGGCAGATGAACACCAGGTCATTGACAGCAACGGGACGATCGAGCGGAACAATGCGCCACAGGCCGAGTGGCTCGCTCGGTGTCAGATTGACGCGGTAACCGCCGGCGAGGGCGGTGCCGATCGCCAGTATGGCGACCAATGCGGCCACCAAAATGATCCCAGTCGCTCGTCGTTGTTGCGCGGTCATCGCCTGGCGCGTTCCAGCTCCCGCCGTCATTTCAGCGAGAGCCCTTGGCTCTTCGTCTGACGCAGCGTCTCAGCCTGCTTGAGCGCTTCCGTCGTTCGTTCATAGGCGGCAAGCTGCTGGACCGTACGCATGGAATTCCACGCTGACTGGACCTCGGCCTTCTGGCCGGCCGTCATTCCTGCTGTGACGGTCTCGAAAGTCTTGCCACTCGTGTCTTTCGCAGCCAAAGGCAGGAAGGTCCGTTCTCCGAAACGTTCGGAAACCGCCTTGGCAAAACCTTCGAGTTCTGCTTTCACCATTTTGTCGGCGAGCGCGTATTCGAGGCCAGCCGGAAGATCGTTGCGATCGATCGCATCGCGCACGCGTTCGAGCGTTTGCTTGGCGGCGGATGAGAGCGCCGGGATGTCGACCGAAACCTTGAGCCGGACCGCGCGCTCCTCCGTCTCATGTTTCAATTCGGCCTCGGCCCGCTCACGAAGGTAACGTTCAAGATTTCGGGCGAGCGCCGGCACATTGGCGAGCGCTTTTTCCCGGTCCTGCTTGTCGCCACGGCTCGCGAGAAGACCGGTCTTGCCCTTGAGCGCGCCAAAGCTCTCTGGCTCGCCGACAATCCTTGCCAGGGTGGACTGCGCGACCGACTGGTCCTTCAACATGGTATCGACATTGATCGCCTTGAAGGCAGCTTCCGGCTTCGCGTAGACGAGCTGGAAGCGGGTCGAGACGTCCTCCCATTGCTTCTTGAGCCCGGGATCGGCGGCGAGCTTATCCTCGACAGCCTGGTCGAGCGGTTTCGCCAAGGTGGTGATGCCTGATACCATGGGCTTGGCCTCCTTGATTGTGTCCGGGATGGAGTGGTTGTTGCTGCCGCGGACCAACCCGAGTGCCGCGCCGATGGCGGCAAGTCGGGCGCCGAGGTCGGCGAGTTTCTGTTTCTGCCGGACGGCCCATTGGAGCCGATCGTGTGCGATCGTACGGGCGACGTTCATGAGGTGCAGGCCGCGGGCCTCGGCAAAGCGCAACGCCTGGCGATAGAGAGCGCTCTTCTGGTAGTCGAGGCTGGTTTCCTTGGCGTTCCGGCGCGACAGGATCGGAATGAGGCCGCCGGATTTCGCGAAGGAGCGTCGGCCGTAATAGACGGCGAGATCCTCGCGATGGCGCGTCATGGCCACATAGGTGAGATGACGGTCCAACGAGAGGGAAGCAAGCACCTTCACCCGGTCGACGGTCGCGCCCTGGCTCTTGTGAATTGTCGTCGCATAGCCATGATCGAGGTTGGTGTAGAAGCGCTGCTCGATCGTAACCAGGCGGCGATGTTCCCCTTCGCCAAGCTCCGCCACGAGCCGCCCAGGTGCAGCCTCGATGACCTTCGCCAACATGCCGTTCTTGACGCCAAGGCTGCCCTCGTTCTTGAGGAACACGATTTGGTCGCCGGTCGCGAACATGCGGGTTCCGTCCTCCGTCTTGAACGCAAATCCGTCTGCGACGACGCCGCGCTCGACCAGCTTGGCGCGGGCCATATCGTTGAGCATTCGGACGTCGCGGCGAAGGTGTGCGAGGATCAGGCTGGTCTTCGAAGGGTCGTAGTCCCGGTCCCAGGCTGCGATCAGGCTTTCGACGGCCTTGTCCTTCAGTCTCGAACCAATCATTCGACCATGGGCGGTGTAGGCATCGACAGCTTTGCGGACGTTGCCACGCGCGAGATCGAGCGAGGCGTCGCGCATCCATTGCTGGCGCTGACGATAGATCGTCTCGAGTTCGGCATAGCCGATGCGATCGGCGATCGCACGGAAGGCGGCGCCCGCTTCGATCGGTTGAAGCTGCTCCGGATCGCCGACAAGGACGAGTTTGGCGCCGGCCCTGGTGACGGCTTCGACGAAGAGCCCCATCTGCCGTGACGACACCATGCCGGCCTCGTCGAGTACGAAAACAGTCTTGTCGTCGAGCTGGTTGCGACCCTGGTTCCAGCGAAGCTCCCACGACGACAGCGTGCGTGATTGGATGCCAGCTTCCTTCTCCAAACCTTCGGCGGCTTTGCCAGCCAACGCTGCGCCGACCACACGATAGCCGGCCGTTTCCCAGGCCTCACGCGCAGCCTTCATCATCGTCGTCTTGCCGGCGCCGGCGCGGCCGATGACAGCGGCAATCCGCGCGGCCCCGGCTACATGCTCGATTGCCGTTCGCTGCTCATCCGACAGACGGGAATGACGCGCAAAGGTCGCCTGCAGCACCGCCTCACGGACGCCATGGGAGGCGCGACCGGAGAGCCAGATCGCGCGATTGGCCATCTCGGCTTCAAGGCGGATCATCTCGCGCGTGGTGTACTTCGCGGGTGTCCGAATACCTGTCGCAAAGTTGATCCGCTCGCGTTCGAGTCGGAGCGCTTCCGGACTTTGCAGAATGCGGACCATCAGACTTTGGAACAGAGCGACATCGTCGATGTAGCGATACAAGACCTTCGCAACATCGCGTTCGTCGAAGACGCTCTTCTCCCGCGTGATCAGGTCGAGCACGATCTCCGGACGGCGCTGGATCCGGCGGGCGTTCTCGCTGCAGCGCTCCTCCTGAAGCTCGATGCGTTCGAGTTTGGGAGTCGAGGTCTCCGACTTGTGGTCGGATTGCTCGGCCTTGCGCTCGATGGCTTTGGCGCCGACGCCGAGGTGAATGGTTGGCTCGAGCTCGATACCCTGCTTTTCGAAGGAACGGCCATCGACCCGGATATCCAAGCCAGCAAGCGCCAGATGTTTGTTCTGGCAGGCAAACCAGCCGTCGCGAAACGCATTGAAATCCTCAGTGCTTCCGGCCCACAGCTGATAGACGATTTTGCCGGCATCATTCCGGATTGGCTTGCCGTCCGGGCCGAGCACCGCGACCTTCTTCGAACCGAAACCGTCTTCGGTCAACGGGCGCAATGTGGTCATGAGGTGGACATGAGGATTGCCGGGGGCGTCGTGATAGACCCAGTCGGCGACCATGCCCTTCGACGTGATGTGCCGCTCCACAAAGTCGCGCATGAGAGCGATGTTTTGCTCGGCGGTCAGCTCAATTGGCAGGGCTATGGTGACGTCCTTGGCGAGCTGCGCGTCGGACCGCTTCTCGAAGCCCTCCACCTTGTTCCAGAAGG
>NZ_JAWDIV010000022.1:0-137645 GCF_032464655.1 Rhizobium sp. 25PS6 | reverse complement strand
AGCATACATCGCATAAGATAGCTTATGGAACTAAGTGATTGCACCAATCAACCGCAGCGCCCCGGACAAGATGTCGCCTGGAGGATTTTGCCCAAATACGTTTTGGCCTATATTGCTCGATCAATCAGGCCGAATCTCTCACCACAAGCTCGCCTTTGAAGTTAACCGTCTCCCTCGGTGCTCTTTCCAGAATCATGTCTATTGCCGCTTTGACCATCTGGTCGGTGGGTTGCTCGTAGGTTGTAAGGCCGTATGCTGGTGACGCCGCAGGAGCAGCGTTGTCGAAGCCCACAATGGCGAGATCATCCGGCACACGTAAGCCGAACTCGCTTCGGGCAACATCCATCGCTCCGAACGCGAGAGCATCGTTTTCGCACATGAGGACATCGATCCGGTCTTCCGGCGCAACTTTGGACAGATAGTCCCGTGCGGCTTGCGCGCCGGCTTCTGCGCTGTAACGCTCGGCAGACATCTCTACGAGCTCGACGCCGAGAGCGGTTCGCCAGAACTCCTTAAAGTTTCTCCGCCTGCCAAGCGCTGTAGACAATGTACGCGCCCCGGCCATAAATCCCGGTCTCCGATATCCCCTTTTTAATAGGTGCTCGCCGATCTCGGCAATCGCCACGACCGCATCGCAGGAGATGGCGGGAACACCTTCGATCTGGCTATCTCGAGCAAGAACAAACATCGGAGGCCCACCGCGTCCCAGCTTATGATCTGTCAACATCTCGTCCCGAAACGCCGTACCAAAGAGCACGATCGCATCAACCTGCCGCTGGTCGGCATTCAATATGGCGTGCACGTGGTTGTAGTGTTGATTGATATTGATCAACATGGTCACGAGCCCCTCCGCCTGCAGGCTGGCGGTCAGCTTTTCAAGAAACGGAAGCTTGTGCGGGTTTGCGAAGTCATCCACGAGAACCGCGACCTGATGTGTAGAATTGGTGGCAAGGCTCCTGGCCAAGAGGTTCGGCCGATAATTGAGCCGCTCTGCCGCCTCCAGCACTTTGGCTTTGCTTGCTTTCGTGATCGATGCACCCGGCGTAAATGCGCGGATGACCGTCCACTTTGAAACGCCGGCCTCCATCGCCACGTTCTGCGCCGTCGCTCGCTTCATAGTCGAACCTCCCGTTTGAAACGTTTATTCCATTTCTGTCGGAATGCGAAATGAATGGTTGATTTCTCTTAGCAAGAATCTTATAGCTATGCACGTTTGCTACCGGTAGCAAAAAATATGCACCCGGTAGCAACTTTGGAGGACGCGCCGTCTGAGGCGTTTTTGGTGGTTCTCGCGCTCGGAGGTGCGGGACACCCTTTGGGAGGAGTTTTTATGAAATCGTTTCTTCGTAAAATCGTGCTGGGCGCTGCCGTGGTTGGAGCGCTTGGCGCTGCATCCGGCGTTGCCATCGCACAGGATATCAACATCATCGCCGTAACGCACGGCCAGGCCAACGACCCCTTCTGGTCCGTCGTCAAGAACGGAGTGAGCGCCGGTGCCAAGGATGCCGGTGTCAGCATCGATTATCGCGCACCGGAAACCTTCGACATGGTGGCCATGAGCCAGTTGATCGACGCAGCCGTCAACCAGAAGCCAGCCGGTCTGATCGTCTCGATCCCGGATTCGTCCGCATTGGGCCCGTCCATACAAAAGGCTGTCGCCGCCGGCATTCCGGTCATTTCCATCAATTCCGGTTCCGATGTCTCGAAGTCGCTCGGAGCGCTCCTCCATGTCGGCCAGGACGAATACAGCGCCGGCAAGGCAGCGGGCGAAAAGCTCAAGGAAATGGGCGGCAAGGTTGCCATCTGCGTCAACCAGGAAGTCGGCAACGTCTCCCTCGATCAGCGTTGCAAGGGCTTTTCCGATGGTTTTGCGGGTACCGTTACGGTCCTACCCGTCTCCAACGATCCGGCCGACGTTCGGGCCAAGGTGAAGGCGGCGCTCAGTTCCAATCCCGACATCGACACCGTTATGGCGCTTGGCGCAAGCACTGCCGGCGAACCGTCGCTGGCTGCCGTCGCCGATGCAGGCATGACTGGCAAGATCAAAGTCGCCACTTTCGACCTTTCTGCAGACTTCCTGAAGGCTGTCGCAGCTGGCGATGCCGCTTTCGCCATCGATCAGCAGCAGTTCCTCCAGGGTTATCTGCCCGTGGTCTTCCTCGCAAACTATGCCAAGTACGGCCTGATCCCCGGCGGCAACGTGCCTTCCGGTCCGAACCTGATCACCAAGGAAAAGGCCGCCCAGGTCGTCGAATTATCTGCAAAGGGCATCCGCTAATCCACGACTGCCGAAAGGCTTGATTGTCGAACACCCTCCGCTTTCGAAGAGGGTGTTCGACAGGCGACGTGCGCCGTGAGGAATGCCCTCGGCGCTTCGGCGAATTGCATCCATTGGGAGGTAGGTATCATGGCTCCGATTGAGCAAAAAATAGGAGATGCGTCTAACTCCGACGAGCGCATCAAACAGGTGGGCTTTCTCACACATATGATGCGTCGGCCCGAGCTCGGCGCGGTTGCTGGCCTCATCCTGGTGGTGACGTTCTTCTTTCTTACCGCAGACCGTTCGATGTTTTCGCTTTCAGGTGTGATGACGATCCTGGCCCCAGCCTCACAGCTGGGAATTCTCGCCATTGCGGCAGCTCTGCTGATGATTGGTGGCGAGTTCGATCTTTCGATCGGCTCGATGGTCGCCTTCGCGGGCCTGATCTTCGGTGCGGCCCTGACCAATTTCGGCCAACCGCTCTGGATTTCCATTATCATCACGATGCTGCTTGCAGCCGCCATGGGCGCGGTGAACGGACAGATCGTGATCAGGACACGGCTGCCGTCGTTCATCGTCACGCTTGCCTTCCTCTTCATTCTGCGGGGTCTAACCCTTGTTGGCCTGAAATGGGCGACAGGCGGCTCAACGCAGCTTCGCGGTATAGGTGAGGTCGTCAGCGACGGTCTCTTGAAGCGCTTGTTCTCAGGCGTCGCCTTTCAGGATCTTTTCAGCTGGCTTGCAGCCCATGGCCTGGTCGAGAAGTTCGACAACGGCGTTCCGAAAGTCACGGGCGTGCCGGTGTCGGTGGTCTGGTTCATCGCCATTGCCGGGCTTGCCACCTGGGTTCTTCTGCGCACTCGGATCGGAAATTGGGTCTTTGCCGCCGGCGGCGATCCCAATGCGGCTAGAAACTCCGGCGTACCGGTCGATCGCGTGAAGACGGGGCTCTTCGCGCTCACGGCCTGCGCCGCGGCGCTTGTGGCCATCATCACGGTTCTAGACGCCGGCTCGACGGACGCGCGCCGCGGCTTCCAGAAGGAATTCGAGGCGATTATCGCTGCCGTGATTGGCGGATGTCTGCTGACCGGCGGTTACGGTTCGGCGATCGGCGCCTTTTTCGGCGCTATCATCTTCGGCCTCGTCTCGATCGGCCTGACCTACACGAAGTTCGACTCTGACTGGTTCCAGGTGTTCCTCGGCTCCATGCTGCTGCTGGCCGTTCTCTTCAACAATTTCATCCGCCGCAAAGTGACAGGGGAACGCTGATCATGACTGGTAGCCAATCAGAAACCGCTCCGCCCGTCATCGAAGTCAAAAATATCGTCAAGCACTACGGCTCCGTCATCGCTCTCTCGGGCGTTTCGATGAAGGTATCGCAGGGCGAAGTGCTCTGCCTGCTTGGCGACAACGGAGCTGGGAAATCCACGCTCATCAAGACGCTGTCGGGTGTGGTCCGTCCTTCGGGCGGCGATTTCCTGGTCGAGGGAAAGCCAGTCGCGTTCACCAGTCCGCGCGATGCGCTCGATGCCGGGATCGCAACCGTCTATCAGGATCTGGCGATGATCCCGCTGATGTCGATCACGCGAAACTTCTTCATGGGACGGGAACCCGTAAAGGGCATTCCTCCGTTTCGCCATGTCGACTTCAAGTATTGCAGCGAGGTGACCCGCGAGGAGATGCACAAGATCGGCATCGATATCCGCGACCCCAACCAGGCGGTCGGCACCCTTTCCGGCGGCGAGCGGCAATGTGTGGCGATCGCGCGGGCCGTCTATTTCGGAGCCAAGGTCCTCATCCTCGATGAGCCGACGTCGGCATTGGGTGTTGCCCAGACCTCAATGGTGCTGAAGTACATCCACCAGGTCCAACAAAAAGGCCTCGGCGTAATTTTTATTACCCACAATGTCCGCCACGCCTTTGCAGTCGGGAACCGCTTCACGGTTCTCAATCGTGGAAAGACGCTCGGCACCTTCGACAAAAGCGAGATTTCTCTCGAGGAACTGCAGAACCTCATGGCCGGCGGCAAGGAACTGCAGGTGATTTCTCACGAGCTCGGCGGGACGATCTGAGCAATACAAGCATTGGGAAACAGAAATGACCACGATCCTAAAATCCTCGCCTTTCATGCTCGCAGTGTGCGCTGAAATGGTGTTTCGCTCCCTGCCCGTTCTTGATCGGCTGAAACGGATCACAGAACTCGGTTTCCAGGCGGAAATTTGGGACTGGACGAAACACGATATCAAGGCGATCGCAAAATCTGGCGCCACTTTCTCGTCGATGACCGGATACGTGACCGGCACTTTGGCAGACGAGGAAGGTGCGAATGAGCTTCTGCGCACAGCGCGCCTGTCGATCCCCGTCGCCAAGGAACTCAACTGCCCACGCCTCAACCTGCACGGCACCGGGCTCGACGGGCAGGGTCTGCCCGTCGTCAAATCGGAAATCGTCACTGGCGCCATGTGGCTGAAGGCGTACGACACCCTACAGCGTATCGCCGATCTCGGCGAGGAGGAAGGCGTCACCTTCGTGCTCGAAAACCTGAACGAGGCTGTTGACCATCCGAAGACGCCGTTTGCCAAGGCCGCCGACACTCTTGCATTGGTGGCGGCCGTCAACCGGCCGTCGCTGAAGCTCAACCTCGATCTTTACCACGCACAGATCGGCGAGGGGAACTTGATCGAGCTTTGCCGCACCGCTCTTCCACATATCGGTGAAATCCAGGTCGCCGACGTTCCCGGCCGTAAAGAGCCGGGCACTGGTGAAATCAACTATCCGGCGATCGCACGCGCCCTGAATGAGATGGGCTACCGGGGCACGATCGGCATGGAAGCCTGGCCTTCCGGCGATGACGAGCTGGCGCTTTCCCGCTTTCGCGACGCGTTTTCCCTTTGATCCGACAGCAGCATTTTCAGGAGCTTTCCATGCCCGCCCACCGTCCCGTCAATCTCGCTCTCATCGGTGCCGGCCGCATCGGTTCGTTCCACGCCGAAAGCGTCGCCAGGCGCCTGGTTGATGCCAATTTGCTCGCCGTCGCCGATCCGGCGCCGGGCGCTGCCGAAAAACTGGCGGCAGCGCTCGATGCACCCAAAGCCTATACCAGCGTATCGGAGCTCCTCGCCAATCCGGAGATCGATGGCGTCATCATCGCCACGCCGGCGCGTTTCCACACGAGCGTCGTCGTGGAAGCCGCCCGGGCCGGAAAAGCGGTCTTCTGCGAAAAGCCGATGGCGCTGACGCTCGGGGAAGCAGACGAGGCGATCGCTGAGACAAAGTCTGCCAAGGTACCGCTCCAGGTTGGTTTCAATCGCCGCTGGGACCAGGCTTTTTACGAGGGCCGCGCGGCGATCGACGCCGGCAAAGTTGGTTCCGTCCAACTTCTTCGCTCGTTGACGCGAGACCCGGGTCCCTACGGCGGCAACCCGGAAAAGACGCCGCTATGGACGATCTTCTATGAGACGCTGATCCACGACTTCGACACGCTGCTGTGGCTGAACCCGAAAGCAACCCCGATCGAGGTGACGGCGATTGCCGATGCCCTCGTGGTACCGGACTTTGCCAGAAAGGGTTTTCACGACACCGCCGTCGTCACCATCCGCTTCGACAACGGTTCGATCGCTGTGGCGGAGGCGAATTTCTGCGCCATGTACGGCTACGACATCCGCGGTGAGGTCTTCGGCTCCGGAGGCATGGTGACGATGGGCGATGTACGCCGTTCCTCGATGACGCTCTACGACAAGAACGGAGTTTCGAACGATACCTGGCGGCGTGACACGGATCACTTTGTCCACGGTTACACCGCCCAGCTCGCCTCCTTCGTCGACGCCATAAGGACAGGCTCCGTCACCGGCCCGACCGGTGAAGATGCCCGCAATGCGCTTGCCATCGCGCTCGCCTGTATCACGTCGATTACCGAACGCAGGACAATTCAGCTGTCCAGCCTCTAGGCCGGATCGCAAAAGACGGAGTGTGCCAAGAAATGTCGCAGCATATCCGCAATCTATGCAGCCCGCCGGCAAGTTTCGAAGAGCTGAAGTCGGCCATCGCCTGCCGCCACGTCACCTTCCCTCTTCGCGTCGAGAATGTGGCGAAGAGGGTCCTGGCCAAACCGGAACTCATGGCCTTTGGTAGCGCGACCTCAATCGCGGACGACTGCGGCGTCTCCGTCTCTACGGTCATGCGCTTCGTTGCGCATATCGGTTTCCATGAAATCGCGCAGGCACGCGCAATTTTCAGAAATGAGTTGCGCCGCCGCCTGGCTGTGTTGTTACCCGAGTCGGGTACGAAAAACGAGAGCGATGGGTAGATGGCCGTCGCCACAGTCGGCCATTTGGGCCTCCATACTGCGCACAAGTTAAACTGAAATTGGCAAAGGTTGTCAAACTAGCTCCTCAATCTGTATCGGCGAAAAGCGACGCACCTGCTGGACCAAAGGAGATCGTTGGGAGGCTTGATGTGAGATAGCCCCACGAACCGCGCGCGGCTGCCTCGACCGATTTCTACCCGAGGAAGGCAGCAAATTCGGCTTGAAACACGTTACATGCAGGCCTCGTCCGGCACGAGCACATGGTTCTTGCTCTCAAGCGGTACGAAGCTCGCATTTGGAATCGCGGCGGCAAGCTTGAAACCTTGATCAAGCGGCACGCACACGTTACCGCGGCCCGGCAAATCGCGCCGCTCCCCAAGATCACCTTCTCCGACGCATTCCCTCAGAAACTAGTTTCGATCTTGGGCCCTCTGAGATAGACATCCCAGGTCCATACGCGCGTGTTTTGCGTCGACGCGTCAATCCCCGGAGTTGCATCATGAAAATCGCGCCGCAGCAGCGGATCTATGTCTGCTTCTTTCTCTTCGCTGTGTCGCTGGGCGCGCTGCTGTCGAGGATGCCGGATTTGCAGGTTGCGATGGGCGTCAATAAGTCCGAGTTGGGGTTGACGCTGATAGGGGCTGCGATCGGCGCCTTGATTTCGTTGACTTTATCTTCGCCCTTGATCGCCCGGCTGGGCGCGCGTACGACGGCATTCATTACTGTTCTCGGCACATCTGCGCTGCTGTCGCTGGTGCCGTGGATCGGTGCGGCGCCGCTCGTGTTCTGTGTGCTCTTCGTCGAGGGGCTGCTCGCCGGGGCGCTGGAGATCAATCTCAATGTTGAGATCGACCGCATCGAAGCGCAGTTAGGACGCGGCGTGATGAACAGGGCGCATGGTTTCTGGAGCCTCGGCTTCTTCGTCACAGCACTTGTCTCCTCCGTCGTCCGCCAAGCCGGCATTTCGATGGAACTCCATCTCGCCGCGACCTTTGTCACGGTTCTTATCATCGGCATCTGGGCGATTTCCGGCATGCGGAATGCACCGGCGCGGATCGCGTTGCATGAAGGCAAGGCGCCGCTGGTAGCGCTTCCCACCTGGGGCCTAATGCCGCTCTGCGTGATCGGCATCGCGGCCTTTCTCGTCGAAGGCGCCGGGATCGACTGGTCGGCGATCTATATGCGCGATGTGTTTTCGCTCGAGCCCTTCATCGGCGGACTGGGACTGACGCTCTTTACCTTCTGCATGGCGCTGGCGCGCCTATTCGTCGATCCGCTGGTCGATCGGTTTGGCGCGCGGGCCGTCGCCACGATGTTGCTTGTTCTTTCGGCGATCGGCATCTGCGCCGTGTCGGCGGCGCCGCATCCCTATGTCGCGCTGGTGGGCTTTGCCTTGATGGGCGCCGGCTGCAGCGCGGTCTATCCTCTCGCCGTTTCGGCGGCGGCCCAACGCACAGATCGCGCGGCGTATCTCAACGTCGCCGCCCTCGGCCAGATGAGCTTTGTCGTCTTCTTCCTGGCGCCGCCGCTGCTCGGCTTCATTGCCGAACATGCTGGCATCCGGACATCCTATCTCGTCTGTCTTCCGCTGATCATTTACGCGCTCTTCTCGGCCAAGGCGCTTGCTACGCCCCGGGCTGCCGGCGGCGGTAGCGCTGCGATTGCTCGAAGCGTCAACGGGTGACTTATTGTGCTGCCGGTTTTTGGCCGCGCGATTGGTTCCGCGCAAGGCCCAAACGAGCACGTCGTCGCGGCATGCATGGTGCTTTCCCTAAGCCTTGCGAGATTGAAGGTCAGTCCGCTCTGGTCGGGGAAGATCGCCATCGTGCGCTATTGATCACGTGTAAACCAGCCTGGCGGTGACGCTTCGCCGAAATTACAGACGAACGACGGCCTTGAGCGGGATCGAACCGGCGTTGGCTAATCGTGAAGCACCTGATAGGTCATAGATCGCTGTGTATGAGGTCTTGGCACATCCTCAGAGACACACCCTCGGACCGCACTGGAGAGCTTTGATGGGCTGGAAAACACCGAAGATCGAATACGTGAATGGCTATAAGATCGTTGAAGTCGAAGGGCCTACCTTCAAAGTCTACGATGGAGACCGTCAGCTCGGGGACGATTTCCCCTACCCCGGCGAAGCTGCTGCTTACGCAACCTCGTTGCCAAAACGGGATCATCCACGCAGCTAGGCGAAACGCCGCGGAAGATCATTCAAAAACCCTTTATGGCAGCCTTACTGAAAGTGGAACAAGATTTGACCAGCTCCCAACTTTCTTCATCGCTGGAACTGCTTGGGTGGTCTGAATTCTTCGCTGACCAGGTCCAGCCCAGCGAAGCGGACTTGATCCCCAGACGCATCGCTTCAGTTCACCGGGCACGCATCGAGGCAATCGATGTCACCGGGCCGGTCGGACTGGAATTCCCATCCAATACCAGTACCGGTGACTACGCGGTGGGCGACTGGGTTCTTGCCGATGCACTGACTGACATGCTTATCAGACGTCTCGACCGAAAAAGCGTCTTTCAGCGACGCCCGGAAGGCGGACGTGGCCAGCAACTTGTTGCCGCCAACATCGACACCCTGTTGATCGTGACCTCGTGCAATGCCGATTTTAATCTTGCTCGGCTGGAACGTTACCTGATCATGGCCAACCAGGCCGGGAGCAATCCGGTGATTGTGCTAACGAAGGTGGACACCGCGGAAGATGTCGGCATATTCCAGGCGCAAGCCGAGGCGTTGCAGCGTGACCTGCCTGTCATCGCCTTGAATGGGCGCTCCGCGGACGCCGTTTCCCTGTTGAGGCCCTGGTGCGGCGTTGGCCAGACGGTTGCGTTGGTGGGATCTTCTGGTGTCGGAAAATCAACGCTGGTGAACACCATGACCGGGCCTGAATCCGACGCAAAGCAAAAGACGGGCACCATCCGCGAATATGACGCGCAGGGCCGCCACACAACCACGGCGCGATCCCTGCATGCAATTTCAGGCGGCGGCTGGCTCATCGATACGCCGGGAATAAGAACGCTTTACGTGAGTGATGGTGCCGACGGTATAGACACCCTCTTTGCTGAAATAACCGAACTGGCGCCGCTTTGCCGCTTTCGCGATTGCACCCATGCCCATGAACCTGGGTGCGCGGTCCAGGCAGCTGTCGCAAGCGGTGCTCTGGTCGCCGATCGCCTGGAACGCTGGCGGAACCTGCTTGCAGAAAACCGCGACCGAACACCGGTCGTGAGCGGACCACGCGGCAACAAGATCGTTCGCAAGAAGAAATATTGAAAGTGTAGAACGTTTGCGACGGTGCTCATCGGCATCAGCCCATGATCCGCCACCTGAATTGGCTGGGCTGGGGGATAGCGCGAGCGCTCAATGATTGGGATTGCGGTCACGAAGAAGACCCTGCAAGCGGCCGCTCCCGCTTGTGAGGGATATATCTTTGAACAACCGCGATATGAGGCGCGGTTGCAATCCTTGCCTCTCATCGATGAGGAGGAATGACATCCTCTTTATCTCGATCGTGATCACGCCTGCATTGTCATGGCGACGATAATTCCCGGAATCCATCGCATGGAATCCATTTTCCACCGCCCAGGCGGCTATCATATCCGCGTTCATCAAGATCCTGCTTTAGGAGATGTGGACGTGCTGTCTCTAGCTGTCCCGCTCGCGCAAATCGCTTCGCAGTCCTACCGATACCGTAACTGAATCGCTCTAATCCAGCCAAATCCTTCCAAGATTACAGTTCCCGCTCAGGTGTTGCGAGAAAGACTCGAAGCAATCGTTGTAAACCGGTACCACTCAGCCGAGGCCCCGCCCGTTTTAGTGCTCTTGAAGGGATGTGAACCGGCGACGCCTTACTCAGGATAAGCCGCTGATGTGTAACCCTTATTTATGGAACTGGAGGTAGTGGGCTCTTTTTAGCGTGCTCATCGTGTTCGTCAGGCGCGCCTATGTGGTGCAAGCTGCACGCCAAGCATCCTCCGCCATCCTTGATCGTAGCGAAACGAGGCAGGATGCATTACTCGATATCTTTCAGCGCATCGAGCGGGCCGATCAGCGCCGTGCGTGGGGGCACGAGGGTCGGCTGCACCAGATGCGTAATTGCTGGGCCGCGGTCTGCGTCGAGGATCGCAAACCCCTTGGTGATCATCGCCTCGCTGTCCTGCCGGATCATGAAGACGGGGAAAGGCAGGAAGGAGCCGAAGGGATCGTAGTCGTAGCAGCCGACGATGATATCGGCGAAGGTCTCATGCGGGTGCAGGGCGAGGAAGCGCATCAGCCCTTCGAGGTTGATCGAGGAATTGACGAAGAATGCGCGCGGCAGCTTTCCATGGCCTTCGTAGAAGGCTTCGAAGGCGCGCGCCGTCATGGCGGGGGAATAGCCGGTCGGCTGGATGCAGACGTCCGGATCCGCGCCCAGCAATGCGCGCTTTACGTCGCGAAAGCCGCGAATTCGCTCATGGCTGGCATGGTCGTTGCGGCCGCCGAACAGGTACAGATCGTCGGGTGAAAGTGGGCCATCCTCCTGCGCGCGTTCGATGATCGCCTGTGTCAGCATGCGCGCACCTTCATGATTGTCGCTGATGATCGACGGCGCCAGCGTGCCCGGCAGATCGATGTTGACGTGCTTCAGCCCAGCCTTTTCGCAAACCTTGTGCACGCCATCCGGATCGGTTGCGCCGGCGATGAAAAGCTCGTCGATCGAATAGGAGATCAGCGTCTCGACAACCTTGCGCTCCTCCTCCGGATCGCGACAGGCGCTGACGACGAGAGGGCACTGGCCGCGGCTTCTGACCTGCGCCTCGAAAGACTGCGCCATCGAGGAGAAATAGCGGTTGTCGTGCACCGGCAGCAGAAGACCGACGAGACCGGAGCGGGACGAACGCAAGCCGCGGGCCTGCAGATTTGCCGTATAGCCGTGCTCGTTTGCCAGATTCTGAATGAGCTGCGCCGTCGCCTCTTTGATACGCCGTTTCCGCCAGCTTCCGTTCAGCACGGCGCTCACGGTGGAAGGCGACGCACCCGATAGGATCGAGAGATCGTAGATGGTCGCCTTCTTCCTGCTGACGTTGGTCATATCGCGCCTTCCTTTGTCGCTTCCCTTAGAAACAAACCCCTCTTGACGAAAGCCCCGCCTTGATCGATAGTCATTGCACCATCGATTGTGCAAAAAAGAAAGATCGATTGTGCAAAGATGGTTCGCCGGAGGAGGCGGGATGGGAGGCAAGGGTATTCCCTCGCCAAGAAGCAATCAGGAACAACCTGCCGCAAACCGGCCGGTGGTCGTCGTTCGTATGAGCGACCTTTGAGGAGGAGTGAGGATGAGGAGCCTTATCGTAGCGGCGTTTGCCGCATCGCTGTCGCTTGCCGGGGCGGTGGTCGCGTTTGCGCAGGACGCGCCGAAGGTCGGCGTTGTCGTCAAGATCGGCGGCATTCCCTGGTTCAACGCGATGGAAGCCGGGATCAAGGAACAGGGCCAGAAACTGGGGGTCGATGCCTTCATGATTGGCCCGACCAGCGCCGACCCGGCGCTGCAGGTGCGCGCCATCGAGGATCTGATTGCCCAAGGCGTCAAGGTCATCGGCGTGGTTCCGAACGATGCCAAGGTGCTTGAGCCCGTGCTGACCAAGGCGCAGGCCGCCGGCATCAAGGTCATTACGCATGAATCGCCCTCGCAGAAGGGCGCCGACTGGAATTTCGAGCTCGCATCGGCCACCGGCTTCGGTGAAGCGCATGGCAAGCTGCTCGCCGAGAAAATGGGCGGCAAGGGCGAATATGCCGTCTTCGTCGGCTCGCTGACCGTGCCGCTGCACAACGCCTGGGCGGATGCCGCAATCGCCTATATCAAGGCGAATTACCCGGACATGAAGCTCGTCGGCGAGCGCTACGGCGTGGCGGAAGACGTCGACAAGAGCCGCTCGACGGCGCTCGATCTCATTGCCGCGCATCCGGATCTGACCGGCTTCCTCGCCTTCGGCAGCCAGGGTCCGATCGGCGCTGGGCGCGCCATCGAGGAACGCCGCAAGACGGGCAAAATCTTCGTGCTCGGCCCGTTCTCGCCCGGTCAGGGCCAGAAGCTGATCAAGGCCGACGCGATATCGGGCGGCTTCATGTGGAATCCGAAACAGGCCGGCGAAGTCTTCGTCACGCTCGCCGATCGCCTGATCAAGGGCGAGAGCGTCAAGGAAGGTGATGACATTCCGGGTCTCGGCGTGATCAAGCCTGTTGGTAACGACATCATCGTCGATCAGCTGCTGCCGATCAACAAGGATACGGTTGACGACTTGGCCGCAATGGGCCTCTGAAGAGGCCCCCTCCCCGGGTGTCGGGCTGGTCCATGTCGACCGGCCCGGCGTTCGGGAAAGAGAGCGGTATCCGGCCATGGCCGGACCATTTGACTTTTATGGCATTCGACTGGACGGGCAACCGGCATGAACACAGCAACGGATGATGGTGTGAAGGCCACGCCGCTTCTTTCGCTTCGCGGCATCAACATGACATTCGGCGGTGTCAAGGCGCTCAAAGACGTCTCCTTCGAAGTCTTGCCCGGCGAAGTGCATTGCCTCGCCGGCGAGAATGGATCCGGCAAGAGCACGTTGATCAAGGTGATCTCCGGCGTTTATCGGCCTGCAGACGGCGCCGAGATCGTCTTCGACGGTGAGGTGATATCCCAGATGACGCCTGCCATGGCCCAGTCCCGCGGCATCCAGATCATCTGGCAGGACCTCGCGCTTTTTCCGGAAATGAGCGTGGCTGAGAATATCGCCTTCCAGACCCTTTCCGGTTCGCGCCCGCGCTTCGTCAATTATGCCGCGATCCGCGGAATAGCCGAGGAAGCACTCGCCCGCCTCGGCGTCACCCTCGACGTCGACAGACCCCTTAAGGATTTCGCCATCGCTCAGCGCCAGATCGTCGCCATTGCCCGCGCGCTGGTCGGAGAGGCCCGGATCGTGTTCATGGACGAGCCAACCGCCTCGCTCACCCAGTCCGAGACCGATCATCTGCTGGCGATCGTGCGCACACTGTCGGCTTCGGGCGTTGCCGTGGTCTTCGTCAGTCATCGTCTTGCGGAAGTGCTGGAAATCTCCTCGCGCATCACGGTACTGCGCGATGGCGCGCTGGTCGGGGTCTATCCGGTGGAGGGCATGACCCAGTCTAAGATCACCGAGCTGATGACCGGGCGCACCTTCGACCAGAATGTAGTCGCCCGCGACGTATCGCAGAACCCGGTCGTGCTTTCTGTCAGCAAGCTTTCCCGGCCTGGCGAGTTCGAGGACATCTCCTTTGATCTGCGCCGTGGCGAGACGCTCGGGATCACCGGCCTGCTTGGCTCCGGGCGCACCGAACTTGCCCTCACGCTGTTCGGCATGCGCCGGCCCGCCTCCGGAACGATCGTGTTGGAGGGAAAGCCGGTGCGCTTTGCCTCCAACCGCGAGGCGATCACATCAGGTGTCGCCTATCTCTCCGAAGACCGCCTTTCGCTCGGTCTCAACCAGCCGCAATCCATCGCCGACAATCTGGTCATGGCCTCGCTCAACCGCATCCTGAGCGGCCGGCTCATTTCGCCTGAAAAGAAGCGCTCGCTCGTCGCGCGCTGGATCGCCGATCTCGGCGTTAGGATCGGCAGGCAGGACGATGCGATCTCGACGCTTTCGGGCGGCAACCAGCAGCGCGTCGCCATTGCCAAATGGCTCGCCACCGATCCAAAGGTGCTGATCCTCGATGCGCCCACGGTGGGCGTCGATGTCGGCGCCCGCGCCGGCATCTTCGAAATCGTAGCGCGCCTTGCCGAGGCGGGGCTTGCGATCATCCTCATCTCGGACGAGGTGCCGGAGGTCTATTTCAACGCCGATCGGATCATCCATATGGAAAAGGGCCACATGGCCGGCTGGTACGATCCGCGCGCGACCACACTGAAGGACCTGGAGGCGACGGTTTATGCGTAAGCTGTTCCTGGCCTATACGACGGAATTCGTGCTGTTTGCCGTCATCATCGCGATGAGCATTGTCCTGGCTTTTACGACCGACCGCTTCATCACGCTCGGCAATGGGTTCGACCTGCTCAACATCAGCGCGGTCAATATCATCTTCGCCGTCGGCCTGCTCGTGGTGCTGATATCAGGCGGCATCGACATCTCCTTCGCCGTCGCCGCCTCGATCGTGCAATATGTCACTGCACTGGCGCTTGAGCGGATCGGCGGGGGCGGCTGGGTGTCCGGTCTGCTGATCGCGGCCGGTATCGGCATGGTGCTCGGGATGATCAACGCCTTCCTGATCCACCGCTTCCGGATTATCTCGATCGTCGCGACGATCGCGACCTTCAACGTCTATTTCGGCCTGCTGATGTTCTTCACCAAGGGCGTGTCGATCTACAATCTGCCCGACTGGCTGACGACCCGCGTCATCATCTATGAGCGCGAAATGGCCGATGGCAGCTGGGCTGAGATCACCTTGCCGGTTGTCGTTATGGCCGTCTGCACGCTCGCCACCTGGCTCTTCATTACCCGCACGACGACCGGCCGGCAGCTCTATGCCTTCGGCGACAATCCGGAAGGGGCGCGCCGCTTCGGCATCAATATCGGCGCCATGCAGTTCATCGCCTTCGGTTGGCTTGGATTGATGGCAGGCATCGCCGGTCTCATGCAGGCGCATTATGCGCAGGAGGTCGTGCCGAACGCACTTTATGGCCGCGAGCTCGATGTCCTGGCTGCGGTGGTGCTCGGCGGCGCGCGGCTGGGCGGCGGCAAGGGCTCGGTGCTCGGTTGCGTGCTGGGCGTGCTGCTCGTCTCGATCACCCAGAACGGCCTCAACCTGATGGGCGTCTCGCCCTTCGCCTTCAAGATGATCGTCGGCGCGATCATCCTCGTTGCGATCACCTTGTCGAGCGCCCGCATCGGCAATCTGGTGCCGGTATTTGCGACCCGCAAATTGACCGGCGGCAGGCCTGCAGACAGGGGAGAGAGCTGATGAACGCGCTCGCCGCCCGCTTCAACGCCATCTTCGGGGCCGACATGGCCGGTCCCCTCGCCGCACTGGCGGCCGTGCTGATCGTCTTCGGTTTCGCCTCGCCGCATTTCCTGACGAGCGCGACCTTCGGATCGGTCGCCTTTCAGCTTCCCGAGCTTGGCATCCTGACGCTTGCCATGCTGATGCCGATCCTCACCGGCGGCCTCAACCTTGCGATCACCTTCACGGCCAACATCGCCGGCCTGACGCTCGCCTGGACGCTGCAGGCCAATGGCGGCATCGATGCCGGCCCTAGCGCCTTCCTGCTCGGTTCGGCTCTGGCACTTGCCGTCGGCGCGGCAAGCGGCCTGGTCATGGGGCTGGTCATTGCCTTTACCCGCGCCCACCCGATCCTCGTTTCGCTGTCGATGATGATCTTCCTGCGCGGCCTCGGCGAGTTCCTGACACGCGGCGGCGATATCTCGGGCTTCCCCACCTTCGTCGCTCCGATCGGCCACGGCAGCATCCTCGGCATCCCGGTACCTTTGTTGATCCTGATCGCCTGCGTGATCGCCAGCCACGTCCTGCTCTCGCGCTCCAAGCTCGGCTTTTCTACCTACATGATCGGCTCCAATATCGAGGCTGCCCGCTATTCCGGCATCAACACCCGCAAGGTCCTGGTGCTGGTCTACATGCTTTCCGGCGTGATGGCGGCGGTTGCGGGCATCATCATGCTTGCGCGCTTCAATTCGGTGCGCGTCGGCCACGGCGAATCCTATCTGCTGATCACCGTGCTCGCCTGCTTTCTCGGCGGCATCAATCCTTTCGGCGGCTTCGGCCGCGTCCTGCCCGTTTTCGTGGCGCTCATCGTGCTGCAGCTCCTCTCTTCGGGGCTCAACCTGCTCGGCGCCAACCAGCATCTCACCACTGCCGTCTGGGGCATCCTGCTCATCGTCGTGATGGTGCTGCGATGGCTCTCGGCCAAGTTCATCAGAATCGTGAAATAGGAGATACGACCATGGAAGGTTTCGGCGTTCACACCAGCATGTGGACCATGAACTGGGATCGCGCAGGCGCCGAGAAGGCGATTGCCGGAGCCGTGCATTACAAAATGGACTTCATCGAGATCGCGCTGCTCAATGCGCCGGCTGTAGATACCAAACACACCCGCGACCTGCTCGAAAAGCACAAGCTGCGCGCCGTCTGCTCGCTCGGCCTGCCGGAACATGCCTGGGCATCCGTTCGCCCGGATGCGGCGATCGAGCATCTGAAGGTCGCGATCGAAAAGACTGCGGAAATGAACGCGGAAGCTCTGTCCGGCGTCATCTTCGGCGGCATCGGCGAGCGTACCGGCGTGCCGCCGACGCAAGGCGAATACGACAACATCGCCAAAGTGCTCGACGCGGCGGCAAAACATGCGAGGAAGTACGGCATCCAGCTCGGTGTCGAGGCCGTGAACCGCTATGAGAACCACCTGATCAATTCGGCGCAGCAGGCCGTCGACATGGTGGAGCGTGTCGGCGCCGACAACATCTTCGTTCACCTCGACACCTACCACATGAATATCGAGGAAAAGGGTGCGGCAAACGGCATCCTGATCGCCCGCGATCACCTAAAGTACATCCATCTTTCCGAAAGCGACCGCGGCACGCCGGGCTACGGCAACATCCCGTGGGATGCGATCTATGCCGCGCTTGCCGCAATCGGATTCAAGGGCGGGCTTGCGATGGAAAGCTTCATCAACATGCCGGTTGAGGTCGCCTATGGCCTGGCCGTCTGGCGCCCCGTTGCACGCGATATGGAAGAGGTCATGGGCAAAGGCCTGCCGTTCCTACGCAATAAGGCGGAACAATACGGTCTGATCTGACCCCAGTTGCCGGATATCGCCCATTCGGTTGCATCAGCCTTAAGTCGAGGCTGATGCTGGTCGTCCATAAGTCACAACCGCAGCGGCCACAGGGGTGCCTGGCTGAAGAGCTCTCGCCACCGCCAGCAAGACCATGCGCCCCATCTCTTCAGCAAATGTTGGAATTTCTTTCGGCTTGTGGGTACGAAATGACTGCTGAGAAATATCATACTCGTTGTGATATTGTTATTATTGCTTGTTACATTCCTCCTCCTATGCCATTTTGCCTATTAAAATAAGACGCTTGAACGGCTCGCGCCTGGGCTCTAGTTTCGAAGAGATGGCGGCGTTTCGATCGACCATCGATATGGGGGAATCTTGGATGGCACGCATTACGCTGAGGCAACTGCTCGACCATGCTGCGGAGGAAGGCTACGGCGTTCCCGCTTTCAACATCAACAATATGGAGCAGGCGCTCGCCATCATGGAAGCCGCCGACGCGTGTCATGCGCCGGTTATCATGCAGGCGTCGCGCGGAGCCCGCGCCTATGCCCATGACATCATGTTGAAGCACATGATGGATGCCGTCGTCGAAATCTATCCGCATATTCCTGTCTGCGTGCATCTCGATCACGGCAACGATCCCTCCAATTGCATGACGGCGATCCAGGCGGGCTTCACCTCGGTGATGATGGATGGTTCGCTGAAGGCGGACGCCAAGACGCCCGCCGACTGGGCCTATAATGTCGGCGTCACCAAGATGGTGACCGATATGGCGCATTTCGGCGGCATCTCGGTGGAAGGCGAACTCGGCGTTCTCGGTTCCCTGGAGACCGGCATGGGCGAGGCCGAGGACGGCCACGGCGCCGAGGGCAAGCTTTCGCATGACCAGCTGCTGACCGATCCGGACGAAGCCGTGAAGTTCGTGCGCGAAACCAAGGTCGATGCGCTCGCTATAGCGATGGGCACATCGCATGGCGCTTACAAGTTCACCCGCAAGCCGGACGGTTCGGTGCTGGCGATGAACGTCATCGAAGAAATTCACCGCAAGCTCCCGAACACGCATCTCGTCATGCATGGCTCGTCCTCGGTCCCGATCGAGCTGCAGGAGATCATCAACAAATATGGCGGTCAGATGAAGCCGACATGGGGAGTGCCGGTCGAGGAAATTCAGCGCGGCATCAAGAACGGTGTGCGCAAGGTCAACATCGATACCGATGGCAGAATGGCGATGACCGGTCAGATCCGCCGCGTGCTGCAGGAGGACCCGAGCGAGTTCGACCCGCGCAAATATCTGAAGCCGGCAATGACGGCGCTGACCAAGCTCTGCAAGGAGCGCTTCGAACAGTTCGGCACGGCCGGTATGGCGGGCCGCATCACGCCCCTTCCCGTTGCGGAAATGGCGAAGCGTTACAAGTCCGGTTCACTCGATCCGGCTTTCTCCTGAAACTGGGCTAGAGCATGATGCCGAAAAGTGTGAAGCGGTTTTCGGACGACATCATGCTCTCACTATATAATGTAGAACAGGATTTAGATTTTGGGCCGACCCGGCCTAAAATCATCCTGTTCTAGCCCGAGGCCGGGCGGGGTGCCTTTTCCGGCTCGGCGGCGACAGGTCCGCCCGTCAGTGCTTGGCCGTGGAAGCGGCTCAGCTGGCTGACAACATCCTCGATTTCGCTTGCCGTTCGTTCGGCATTCCAATCGAGCGCCGCCCCGACAACGCCGGCGATTTCCCGCAGGCCTTCCAGCGTCAACCGGCCCTCGATCGCAAGCGTCGTGCGGCGCATCACGATGTCCGACAGGTGGACGGCGAGTTCGTTCCGGGCGATCCAGTCGATCTCCCGGAAACTGTAACGCGACGCACCGGTCAGGCGCTGTTCGTCGGAATAGCTTGAGGGGGAAGAAAGCAGGGCCACAGCCGTCGTGCCGTAGCGGCCGAGCAGTTCGTCAGCTCGCTCGGCAACAACGCCGCTGCGTGACGCCATATCCCTGATCCAGGCGTTACGTTGCTTGGCCTCAGCCGGAAAGGCCTTGCCGCCGCCGATCGCGAGATAGCGCGTCGACTGGCTGCGGCTGCGCTGCAGCCGGGCGAGAATGGTGTCGGCGACCTCTTCCGCAAAGCCGCGGAATGTCGTCCACTTGCCTCCCACCAGCGAAATGATCGGAAAAGGTCTGCCGTCCTCTGGCTCCTTCACCGGCGCGGAGTGATCGCGGCTGATCAGCCCCGGTACGGTCGCATCCGATGCAGGTAGCGGGCGGATGCCACTATAGCTGTAAACGATCTGGTTGTGATCGAAGCGCAGCGTCGGCAGCAGCGAGCGGACGCTTTCGAGGAAATACTCCGTTTCGGGCTCTTCGCAGGAGACGTTGTCCGGATCATCCGCGGGAATGTCGGTCGAGCCGACCAGCGCCAGCCCGAGATAGTCGTAGACCAGGCAGATGCGGCCGTCGTCGGCCTCGAAATAGATCATCTGGCCGTTGAGGCTTCGCACCAATTCGGGATGGTCAAGCAGGATGTGGGAGCCCTTCGTGCCGCCGATCAGGTGCGATGGAGCGCCGAGCAACGTGTTGACGTGATCGATCCAAGGACCTGCCGCATTGACGACCAGCTTGGGAGCGACGGTGAGCTCACGACCATCGGGCTGACGGAAGGTCAAACGCCCTTGTGAAACAGCAGCCAGTGTCGCGAAATTCGCCGCGAGGCTCCCCGCATTCGCGTCGAGACCATCACCGACGAGCTCATAGACGAGCCGCTCCGGCCTGCTGATCTTGGCATCGTAATAGATGCCGCCGGCGACGATGGCGGGGGTAATATGCGGCATTTCCTTGCGCGCCTGTTTCTTCAGGATCAGCCGGTGGCGCGGCATGACCTGGTCGCGCGAACCGAAGAAGTCGTAGAGCCGAAGCCCGATCTTGATGAGAACCGCACCACGGCTGCGCGGCGCCGTCTTCGACCCGAAGAGCGTCCGGATCGCTGCCCCGATGCCGCGTGTCCAGGAAAAGACCGGAATGAAGGTCGGCAGCGGCTCGACGCAATGCGGCGCGTTCTTCAGCAGGAGGTTGCGCTCAAGCGTCGACTGCGCAACCAGTCCGAACTCACCCGTTTCCAGATATTTCAGGCCGCCGTGAATGAGCCGCGATGGTGCGGCGCTCGTGCCGGAGGCAAAGTCGGCCTTGTCGACGATCAGGCAATTGACACCCTGTAGCGAGAGGTCGCGGAACAGGCCGGCACCGTTGATGCCCGCCCCGATGATCAAAACGTCGATATCGTTCTCGCCGAGATTCGAGAAGCGCTGCTGCAAATCGGGGGTCATGCTCATCGTCCTCAATCGCCCGCCGCTGCAGGCATTTGTCTTTTCAGTTTGCCGATTGCTCCGGCGCAAGCGCGGCAATCCTAGGCCAAAGGGGGATCATCGCGTCGGCAATGTCGCGGAATACCCGGTAACGCTTTTCATAATCCGCGCTGCGCGCCGCATCCGGCCGGCAAGTTTTCGCGATGGAGGCCGTGTCGCGCGGATCGCTCTGCGGATCGGCAAAGATACCGGCGCCCGAGCCGGCACAAAGCGCAGCACCCCAGGCGGCCGCCTCATCGGTCTCGGTGACCGTGACCGGCATGCCAAGCACATCGGCAAACATCTGCACGACGGCAGGATTGCGCGAGACGCCACCGGCGAGCCGCGCCTGATCGAAGGCAAAGCCGTCGCGAAGCGCGTCGACATGGATGCGATGATTGAAAGCGATGCCCTCAAGCACGGCGCGCAGCATATCGCCGCGGTCGTGCCATCCACCGAGCCCGAAGAAGCCGGCGCTGGCTGCTGCGCCATAAGGCGAGCCGAACAGATAGGGATGGAAGAGCGCCGTCGAGGGGCGCTCGAAGGCGGCGTCGATCTCGGGCGCCAGCAGGGCGTGGATCGAGTTGCCTTGCATCTCGCCATTCATTCGCTCGGCAGCGCAGAGCGTATCCAGAAACCAGTCGTAATTGGCTGTCGAGGCCGGGGAGATCGACATGCTGTTCCAGATGCCGGGCGCAATCCCGTTGCGGCAGAACCAGCGTCGATCGACACGCGGTTCCGACGAAAGCGTCTCGTTGATCGAATAGGTCCCGGCAATGACTGCGACAACGCCCTTGGCATAGCCCCCTGCCCCGAGCGCCGAGGCCGTGACGTCGTGCAGACCGGCAACGACAGGCGTCCCTTCGGCTAGGCCCGTCAGCTGCGCGGCTTCACGGGTCAGGCGTCCGACGATCTGGTCGGAGCGCGAGGCCGGCGGCAGGGCGTGGACGAGATCCTGCAATCCAAACAGCTGCAGGGCGTCCTCGCTGTAGTTCTGCGTTTTGACATTGGTGAAGGAGGTGCTGGCTTCGGTGCGGTCCGTACCGATGATCCCGGTGAGGCAGAACCGCAGCCAGTCCTTGCAGCTGCAGAAATGGCCGATGCGCTTATAGCGTTCAGGCTCCATTTCGCGGATCCACGCAAGCAATGCCGATGGCGCGGAGACATGCGGGATCTGCCCCGTCAGTTCGATCGCCAGGTCGGCGACATCGCTCTGCGTCCACCGGTCGACGATCGCCCCTGCCCGGCTGTCCAGCGAGAGAATGGCCCGGCCAAGCGGCTTCCGGGCGTGATCGAGCAGGTAGATGCCGTCTCCATGCGCGGTAGCGGCAATGCCCTCTATGTCGCTTGCCGGTCGTCCGCTGAGGGAAATCGCTTCGCGAATGGCATCGGCCGTCGCGTTCCACAATTCATCCATGTCGCGCTCGATATGGCGGGCCTTCGGAATGAACTGCGTGACGCGGCGCCGGGCGGCTGCAAGAGGCGTGCCGTCGATATCGAAGACGACCGCCTTGGTGACGGTCAAACCACTATCGATCCCGAGCAGTGTCGGCATTCAGATTTACCTCACGAGGAGCAACGGGCCGGCGCCGTCAGGAGCGCCCTCCGGCGCCCTTGGCGATGACCACGTTGATATCTCTGGACCGCATGCGGTCGATGTGCACCGGCTGGGTCTTGTCGTCGACGATGACGACGTCGAATTCATCCAGTGCTGCGAAACTGTGGAGCGCACGCCGTTCGAACTTGGTATGATCGGCAAGCAGGATGCGTTTTACGGAACAATCGAACATAGCGCGCTTGGTATCGACTGTCTCAGGAGACTGGTGCAGCACCGTGCCATCGCTGATCGCCGACATCGAGATGAACGCGACATCTGCCCTGAGAGCCTTGATCTCGTTGATGGTCATGCGACCCATGAAGGCATTGCACCAATTGTAATACTGGCCGCCGAGGGCGAGCAGCGTCACGTCATGCAGGCCCGTCAGCGCATTCATCAGAGTCAGGGAATTGGTGATTGCGGTGACCGGCGCCTTCGAAGGCAGATGTGCCGCCATCTGAAGAACCGTGGTCGAGTCGTCGAAAAAGATCGCCTGCCCCGGTTCGACGAATTGCATTGCCGCCTCGGCGATCAGCTTCTTTTCGGCCGACTGACGGTTCGAGCGGTAGACGTCGCTGGATTCGATGAGATTGGTCGCCGCCGCCGTGACGATACCACGCGTCTTCCTGAAGAGGCCGCGGCTGACGAGTTCATCGACGTCGCGATGAGCCGTCATCAGGCTGATCCCAAAGCGGTCGGTCAGGTCTTCAATCCGCATCGAGCCTTCACCCATCACGGCCTCTGCAATCATGCGGCGGCGCGCGATCTGGCGCGTCTGCCGGCTGTCGCTGGTGAGCTGGTCCAACAGATCGTCGTCCCGGCTGGTCTTCTGTGTCACGGGTCACCCCTGTCGCTGAATTATGGATCCCAGCTTCGTACAGTGATTGCCGCGCCAAGGCAAAAAGGCGAAACGCAACCGACGATTGAACCGTCGACCATCGCTTCCAGCATGAAAGTGAGGGCGCTCTTGCGAGCGCCCTCTTCCGTTTACTGCGCCAGAACGAACGGGCCAGTGTACTTGTCAATGTTGTCCTTGGTGATCAACAGGCAATCGAAGAGCTGCTTCTCGCTCTTGGCACCGGTGTTACCCGTCTTGATGAGATTGTCGGCCTGTTTGACGGCTTCTTCGGAGAAGACGGCAACCGGTTGGAGAACGGTGTATTGGAGTTCGCCTGCCTTGATGGCAGCAACGGCATCCGGTGAACCGTCGAAGCCGCCGACCTTCACATTGGCGAGCTTGCCGGCTTCTTTGAGCGCGGCGATCGCACCGAGCGCCATTTCGTCATTGCCCGAGATGACGCCGACGATATCCGGGTTGGCCTGCAGCATCGACTGCATCTTGTTGTGGCCCTGGGTGCGGTCCCAGTTGGCAACTTCCTTGGCGACCTTCTTCAGATCCGGATACTGCGAAAGGACAGTTTCGTAGCCATTCGACCGCGTTGCAGCATTGTTGTCGGACGGAGCGCCGAAGAGTTCGGCATAGTTGCCCTTGTCGCCGATCGCTTCGACCCATTGCTGCGCACCAAGTGCGGCGCCCTGTGCGTTGTTGGAAACGAGCTGCGCCTTGGCCAGGCCTTCCTGGTTGATTTCGGCGTTGACGAGGATGACCGGGATGCCGGCAGCAACGGCCTTCTTGACCGCTCCGACGGAACCGTCGGCGTTTGCCGGGTCGAGGATAATCGCCACCGACTTGTTGGTGATCGCCGTATCGATCAGGTTGCTTTCGGTATTGGTGTCACCCTTGTGGGCGTTGACCGAGGCCGTGTAGCCGAGCTTTTCGGCGGTTGCCTTGGCGACATTGCCTTCCGTCAGCCAATAGGGATTCGACGGATCGTTGACGATGATCGTCATCATGCCCGCTGCCCAAGCCGAACTTGCCAGAAGCGGTGCTACGGCCGCGGCGGCCAGAAGTATGCGCATGCCTTTCTTAAACATAGTCTCTCTCCCATTCGTGAGCTCAGTTATTGCCGGTGATCCGGCGTTGCTTTCCCCAATCGGCGTTCCTGGACTCCAGCCTGCCGTCGTGGATAAGTTTCGGTCTCAGCCGTCAGGACGATTTGACCCGGCGGCCGTATTGGATGCTGTTCATGAGGACGGCGAGAACGATCACAGCGCCGGTGAACACGGTCTGCCAGTAGGCCGAGACGCCGATGATCACGAGGCCGTCCGAAAGGAAGCCGATGACGAAGGCGCCGAGCATGGTGCCGCGAACCGTACCGCGGCCGCCGGTCAGCGCCGCGCCGCCGATGACCACGGCTGCGATCGCCGTCAGCTCATAGGTTGTGCCTGCCGTCGGGCCGGCGGAGGTCAGCTGCGAGGAGAGGACCAGGCCGGCAATCGCAGCACAGACGCCCGAAAGCACATAGACGATGATCTTCACGCGCTTGACCGGGACGCCGGAGAGGTCGGCGGCCCGCTCGTTACCGCCTGAGGCATAGAGCCAGCGGCCGAAGGCGGTGCGGCTCAGCACGATGCCGCAAATGATGGCGAGAACCGCAAGCACGATGACACCGATCGGAATGCCTGCGAGCCGGTTGAAGCCGAGCCAGTCGAAACCGGTATTGCCGAGTTCCGGACGGCCACCGAGATTGTTGTAGGTCAGGCCGTTGGTCATCAAGAGCGCGATACCGCGGGCGACGTAGAGCACGCCGAGCGAGGCGACGAAGGCCGGCACCTTGAGATAGGCGATCAGCACGCCGTTGACCGCACCGACCAGCGCACCGAGCGCACATGTGATGACGACGACGGCCCAGACCGGCGGATAGAGGATGACGCCGAAATAGGTCAGCGTGACGCCGTGCATCAGGAAACCGGCGATGCAGCCTGCAAGCCCCAGTGTTGAGCCGACCGACAGATCGATACCGCCATTGAGGATAACGAGCAGCATGCCGATCGCCAGAATGCCGAAGATCGCGACGTGCGACGCCATGATCAGGAAGTTGTTCAGTGTGAAGTAATAGGGCGACAGGAACGAGAAGACCGCGATGATGACGATCAGCGCGAAGAAGGCCCGGCCCTCCAGGATGAGACGCACGATATTGGTATTGCGCTTTTGCCCGCTGGAAACTGTTTTCTTTTCGGTGACGTTCGTGACTGACATAATCAGTGCTCCATAATCCAGGCTAGTGCGCGATCACGGCTTCGCCGGAGGCGGCCATGATCTTTTCCTTGGTGACATCCGAGCCGAACTCGGCCGATATCCTGCCGCGGTGCATGACGATGATGCGGTGTGCGATACTCAGGCATTCATTGACTTCGGACGTCGAATAGATGACCGCCAATCCCTGCTTGGCGCGCTCCGCGAGCAATTTGAAAACTTCCGCCTTGGCGCCGATGTCGATGCCGCGGCTTGGCTCATCAAGCAGGATGACCTTTGGCTGGGTTGCCAGCATCTTGCCGATGACGACCTTCTGCTGGTTGCCGCCGGAGAGCGAGCCGATCGACGCAGCACCGCCATCGGTTTTCACATGCACCCGCCGGATCGCGTCATTGACGAGATCGCGCTCCCGATGGCCGGAGGTGAAAAGCCCCTGGGTGAAGGCGCGGATACTCGCAAGCGATAGATTGGAGCCGACCGTCATCGTCTGGACGAGACCGTCGCGCTGGCGATCTTCGGGCACGAGCACCAGACCGCTGGCAATGCGCCCGGCGATGCTGAGCCCACTGACGTCCTGTCCTTCGAGCAGAACCTGTCCGCCACTTGCGCGCAGACGTCCGGCAACACACTCGAGCAGTTCCGTGCGCCCGGCGCCCATCAGCCCGTAGATGCAGACGATTTCGCCGGCACGCACCTTGAGAGACAGACGATCGACTGCATTATAAGCAGCGCCGGAGGGACCGGGGACACTGAGGTTTTCGATGGAAAGCGAGACGTTTCCGAACGGGTGACCTTCCGGTGGGCTGCCAAGGTCAAAATTCTCGCCGACCATGTTGCGGACGATCCATTCGAGATCGATATCCTTGCGCTCGGCATAGGCCGTCATGTTTCCGTCGCGCAGAACGACGGCGTGATGGGTGATCTGCAGCGCCTCTTCCAGATGATGCGAGATGTAGACGATCGACACGCCGCGGCTCGTCAGGTCGTGGATGACTTTGAAGAGCACTTCCACCTCGGTCGCGCTCAGCGCTGAGGTCGGCTCGTCCATGATCAGGATGCGCGAATTGACGGAGAGTGCCCGTGCAATCTCGACGATCTGCTGCTGGCCGAGGCGAAGATCCTCGACCCGGGTCAGCGGATCGATATCTTCCTCGAGCTCTTCCATCAGCGCCCGGGTCTGACGCTCCTCTTCAGCGAAGTCGACGACACCGCCCTTGATGATCTCCCGGCCCATGAAAATATTGTCGCGGACACTGAGATTGGGGGCCAGGCTGAGCTCCTGATGGATGATGGAGATCCCGCACTCGCGCGCATGGGTCGACGAGGTAAAGCTGATCGGCGAGCCGTCGAGAATGATCTCGCCGGAGCTTGGCTGCGCCACACCCGAAAGGATCTTCATCAGGGTCGACTTGCCCGCGCCGTTCTCCCCGAACAGGGTTGTGACCTGGCCGCGATGAATGTCGAAGTTCACTCCCTTGAGGGCGTGAACGCTGCCGTAGGATTTTGCGATATTGCGGGCGGCGAGGACGACCTCGCCTTTCGCCCCGTTGCTGCGTTGCGGCTGGTTCATTTGAGCTCGACCTTCACCGGCGTGACGAGCCAGTTCTTCGGGTTGATGAGCTTGAAGACGCCGACCACGGTCGCCTGCTTTCCGTCCAGGGCGTCAGCATCCAGGCCCGCGAAAACCGCCTTCTTCATCTCGTTATTGATGGCCGAGCCGGCATCCTGATACTGGATCTGGTTGGTAAACTGGCCGAATTCGATGGTGCCGGTTGCATCGCGGAGGTCCGTGCCGTTGACCGCAGGGCCGGTCTGGACACGGACCACCGTCTCGGGAGGCAATCCATCGATCTTCATTTCGTTGGTGTTCGACTTGCGAGCGCCGAAAACGCCGGTCAGCGTGACGGGGATGACCGGGCCCGTGCTCGTCGCGGTGCCGTATTTCTCGGCCGCCGCCTTCTTGTCGGCGGCAATGGCGGCCGCGAGATCGGCGGCGGCAACGGCCCGCTCCTCGACATTCGCCTTGATCTTCGGGAACTGCTCGGCGCCGAAGGTTTCCGGAGAGAATGCCTGCTGGCGGACATCGTTTTCGGAGCCGATCCTGACGACCGTCGTATCGAACGCGATCGCTGCAACGACGATGGCCGTCAACGCCGCGCTGACAAGGAGCGTGCGATTGCTGCTGCTCGGCTTTGATGCTGGATAATCGGGCGATGTACTCATGTCCGTTCGGCCTTTGGGCTTGGAATAGCGAGGTGAAGAAGGCTAGCGCGATGATGACCGCAGACGGGCTGAAGCACTGCGTCGCACCGGAACGGAAGCCGGCGGGCCGCCCGCAAGAGCGCAACTCTGGACGAAAATTCGCATCGGAAGCCTCCTCAACAAGACCGGCGATTGTCTCCTCCAACCGCCTTGGCCTGCAAATTCTCCATCAGGAAGGGACTTCCGTGATAGAAGTATGTTATTTATGCCGTAGATGATGTTATATATTTTATAAGCTGTCAACGGCACTTTCGCGGCAACTTGACTGAAATGCACGACCTCACATCTTGTTCATCACGCTGCGGTGCAGCAAAAAGCGGCGGCAAATGCAGACACTTTCACATCTGTCATTCAGCCGCATAATTTCGCCATCCACATGTTTTTTAACTGTTATCTCACAGCTGCACCATTGCGCGCTCTGCCGCTTTTGACGCCACCTGCCGATAGCGCGGCGGCGGGGAAGCAAACTCCCAACTCCTCTATTTTAGATGAAAAAAATTACACCGCTAGAAAAATCTTACTAGCATTATGGTATCTTTATGTTATCTTTTCGAGCGAGGTTAGGAAGGTTTCTGCGGCGCGCCGATCCTGGGATTTGCCGAAGTGGCCGCGCTTGCCGTTGCTCGTGAAAGAACCGAAGTTGGCAGCCGCATGCATCATCGCAGAGAGTTAGGGATCGGGAGGATTTCAGATGAATTTGATGCGCGTATGGCCCGCCGCGGCGCTTGCGGTGGTGGCGAGATAGGCCTGCAATGACATCGACCGAGAAGATCATCATTGGGATAGATGCCGGCACCTCGGTCATCAAGGCTGTCGCCTTCGATCTGTCCGGCCGCCAGATCGCCACTGCCTCCGTGCGCAATAGATACGCCACCGGAGACGATGGCTCGGCAACGCAGTCGCTGGATCAGACCTGGCTCGATTGCGCCAGCGCGTTGCGTGGCCTCGGCGAAAAAGTCCCTGATCTTGCATCCCGCACCGCAGCTATCGCCGTCACCGGACAGGGCGACGGCACCTGGCTCGTCGGCCGCGGCAATCGGCCGGTCGCCGACGCCTGGCTGTGGCTCGATGCGCGCGCCGCGCCGACAGTGACGTCGCTCGCCGGCGGAACGCAGAACCGTGCCCGCTTCGAGGCAACAGGCACCGGGCTCAACACTTGCCAGCAGGGCGCGCAACTTGCCCATATGGACCGCTTCACGCCGGATCTTCTCGATCGGGCGGAGACGGCGCTGCACTGCAAGGACTGGCTCTATCTCAACCTCACAGGCGTGCGGGCAACCGATCCATCTGAGGCGAGTTTCACCTTCGGCAATTTCAGAACGCGCCAGTATGATGCAGTCGTGATCGACGCGCTCGGCCTTGACCATAGACGCAGGCTCCTGCCCGAAATCATCGACGGCAGCGAGATCAGCCACCCACTGACATCGCAGGCGGCGAAGGCCTGTGGGCTTCTTGCCGGAACGCCGGTCTGCCTCGGCTATGTCGACATGGTGATGACGGCGCTTGGTGCAGGCGTGCGCAGCGGCGCTCACAACGCCGCCTGCTCGACGATCGGCTCGACCGGCGTGCACTTGCGCGCCAAGTCCGTTGCCGACGTTCAGCTCAATCGTGAAGGGACCGGCTATGTGATCGCCCTGCCTATCCCCGGCATCGTCACCCAGGTCCAGACGAATATGGGTGCCACGATCAACGTCGACTGGATCCTCGACGTCGCCGCCTATCTGATGGCCGAGGCAGGCAAGCCTGCTTCGCATGCAGACCTCATTGCGCGCATCGACGGCTGGTTTGCAGAAAGCCGGCCGGGGTCGGTGCTTTACCATCCCTACATTTCCGAAGCGGGCGAACGTGGGCCTTTCGTCAACGCCAATGCGCGCGCGGGCTTCACCGGGCTTTCGATGCGTCACGGCTTCCCCGACCTGCTGCGCAGCGTGGTCGAAGGGTTGGGGCTTGCCACCCGCGACTGCTACGCGGCGATGGGCGCGATGCCCGAAGAGCTGCGGGTCACCGGCGGGGCAACACGCTCCGTCGCCCTTCGCCGCTCACTTTCGGCCGCCGTCAACGCACCGATCCGCCAGTCGCGCCGCGAGGAGACCGGGGCGGCCGGCGTGGCGATGATGGCCGCGGTGGCTGTCGGCGTCTATTCCAGCATGGACGATTGCATTGCCGACTGGGTGACGCCGCTGCTCGGCGATCCGGAGATACCGGATGCCAGCGAGGCCCACAGGTTCGACCGGCTTTTTTCTGCCTACACCGATGTACGCCAGGCAATGGCGCCCGCCTGGGACAAGCTTGCCGAAGCCGCAACGACGTCGCCGCTGGGCGCGTAATTCTGATGCAGCAGACATTGAAGGAGCATGACATGACCGAACCCGAACTCCTGGATCTCTTCGTCATCGGCGGAGGCATCAACGGTGCGGGGATAGCACGCGATGCCGCTGGTCGCGGCCTGAAGGTCGTGCTGTGCGAAAAGGACGATCTGGCACAGGGAACCTCGTCTCGCTCGGGCAAGCTGGTGCATGGCGGTCTGCGTTACCTCGAATATTACGAATTCCGCTTGGTGCGTGAGGCGCTGATCGAGCGTGAAGTGCTGCTCAATGCCGCGCCCCATATCATCTGGCCGATGCGCTTTGTCCTGCCGCACAGCCCAGAGGATCGCCCCGCATGGCTCGTGCGGCTCGGCCTCTTCCTCTATGATCATCTCGGCGGCCGCAAGAAGCTGCCCGGGACCCGCACGCTCAACCTGCTCCGCGACCCCGAGGGCACGCCGATCCTCGATCAATACACACGCGGCTTTGAATATTCCGATTGCTGGGTCGACGACGCCCGCCTCGTGACCTTGAATGCGGTGAGCGCAGCGGAAAACGGCGCTCTGGTGCTGACCCGCTCGCCGGCCGTTTCGGCCCGTCGCGAGAACGGCGGTTGGACTGTGGTCACGAAAAGCAACGCCACGGGAGAGACGCGAACCTTCCGTGCCAAATGTCTGGTGAACTGCGCCGGCCCCTGGGTGATGGACATCATCAATCGCGTCGCCGGATCGAACTCCGGCCGCAACGTCCGGCTCGTCAAGGGCAGCCACATCATCGTGCCGAAGTTCTGGCCGGGCGCCAATGCCTATCTGGTCCAGAACCACGACAAACGCGTCATTTTCATCAATCCCTACGAGGGTGACAAGGCGCTGATCGGGACGACCGATATCGCTTACGAAGGCCGGGCCGAGGATGTCGCCGCCGACGAGACGGAGATCGAGTATCTACTCCAGGCGGTCAATCGCTACTTCAAGGAAAAGCTGCGTCGCCACGATGTGCTGCACAGCTTCTCCGGCGTGCGCCCGCTGTTTGACGATGGTAAGGGCAATCCGTCCGCTGTTACCCGCGACTATGTCTTCGATCTCGACGAGACAGGCGGCGCTCCGCTGCTCAACGTCTTCGGCGGCAAGATCACCACATTCCGCGAGCTCGCCGAACGCGGCATGCAGCGTCTCAAGCATATTTTCCCGAATATGGGAGGCGACTGGACTGAGAAAGCGCCACTGCCCGGCGGCGAAATTCCGAATGCCGACTACGAGAGCTTCGCCAACAGCCTGCGCGATATCTATCCCTGGATGCCGCGCAAACTCGTGCATCACTACGGCCGTCTCTACGGCGCTCGCGCCAGGAACGTGGTTGCCGGCGCGACAAGCATGGAAGGGCTCGGGCGGCATTTCGGCGGACAGCTCTATGAGGCCGAGGCCCGCTATCTCGTCGCAACGGAATGGGCCGAAACGGCGGACGACATCCTCTATCGCCGCACCAAACACTACCTCCATCTGATCGAAGCGGAACGCGCGGCCTTTGGCGAGTGGTTTGCTTCCACCCGCCTTGCCGCCGCCTGAAGGATGCCGCCATGCCGCTGACCCTTTCGCTCAACACCAATCCGCTGGTGAACCGCTTTGCCGATCCAGACGATCTGATCGATACGGTTGCGCGTGATTTGCGGATCCGCGACCTCCAACTGACCCACGAGTTTATCAATCCGAGCTGGCAGGCACCCGTCATCCGCCGCCTGACGCGCACGATAAGCGCGGCGCTGAAACGCACCGGCGTACGGGTCACCTCGGGCATGACAGGCCCCTATGGGCGCCTCAACCATTTCGGACATCCGGATGCCGATGTGCGCCGCTATTACGTCGACTGGTTCAAGACCTTTGCCGACATCACCGCCGATCTCGGCGGCCATTCGGTCGGCACGCAATTTGCGATCTTCACCTACAAGGACTTCGACGACCCGGCCAGACGCGAGGAACTGATCAAGATCGCCATCGATTGTTGGGCTGATGTCGCCGAGCACGCGCGCGCCGCAGGCCTCTCCTACATGTTCTGGGAGCCGATGAGCATCGGCCGCGAGTTCGGTGAGACGATCGGCGCCTGCCTGTCGCTGCAGAAGCGGCTGACAGCGGCCGGAATGGCCATCCCGATGTGGATGATGGCGGATATCGATCATGGTGACATCACCTCCGCCGATCCCGATGACTACGACCCCTATGCCTGGGCGCGCGCCGTCCCGCCGATATCGCCGATCATCCACATTAAACAGAGCCTGATGGACAAGGGCGGGCACCGGCCCTTTACCGCCGAATTTAACGCCAAGGGCCGCATCCAGCCGGCACCTCTGCTCCAGGCGCTGGCCGAAGGTGGGGCGAAGGACAATGAAATCTGCCTGGAACTCTCCTTCAAGGAACGCGAGCCGAACGATCGCCAGGTCATCCCGCAGATTGCCGAAAGCGTCGCCTTCTGGGCGCCGCATATCGACACCGGCATCGCCGACTTGAACATCTGAGGCGGAGATCTTTAAAAGGCAGCACTGTGATACGGCGGAATCGCCGCATGACCTTCGAAAAGGAGCCGTGATGACGGACGCCGATGATACGCTTGCCGTGCGTGCTGCCTGGCTCCACTATGCCGGTGGCCTGACGCAGTCCGACGTTGCGCGCCGCCTCGGCGTGCCGTCGGTAAAGGCCCATCGACTGATCGCCAGAGCGGTCGCCGATGGTGTCGTCAAAGTTACCATCGACGGGGATATCGTCGAATGCGTCGAGCTGGAGATGCGGCTTTCGGAACGGTTCGGGCTTCAATATTGCGAGGTCGCCCCCGATCTCGGCGAGGAAGGCTTGCCGCTGCGCGCACTCGGCCATGCAGGCGCCGGCTATCTCAAGCGCGAGATCGAGCGCGGCGACAATACGGTGATCGGCCTTGGTCATGGCCGCACGCTTTCCGCCGCCGTGCAATATATGCCGAGGGTGGGCGCGAAGAACCTGCGCTTCGTCTCGTTGCTTGGCGGGCTGACACGAAACTACGGCGCCAATCCCTATGACGTGATGCATCGCATCGCCGAAAAGACCGGCGCCCATGCCTATGTCATGCCGGTTCCCTTTTTTGCCAATACCGGCGAGGACCGCGAAGTGCTGAAGGCGCAGCGTGCCGTCAAGGAGGTCTTCGATCTTGCCAATAATGCCGACCTCAAGCTCGTCGGCCTGGGAACTGTCGATGCCGAGGCGCAGCTGGTTTTGTCCGGCATGGTCGAACCGGGTGAAATCGACGACATTGCTGCCGCAGGCGGCGTCGGCGAAATCCTCGGACATTTTTTCGACGCCGACGGCCATATCCTCGAGACCGCGCTGACGGCGCGCACGCTCTCTGCATCTTTTCCCAAAACCAAGAAAGAGCGGCTCGTGGCGCTGGCGGGCGGACAGTCGAAAGTGGCGGCCATCCGGGCAATTCTGAATAGCCGTCGCCTTTTCGGGCTGATCACCGACGAACGAACCGCGCAGTCGCTGCTGAAGTAGCTACGGAAACACAACAATATTTGATCGCAAAATAACATAATAAATGTTGATTATCACGCATACTCCGTTATCTTAACATCAAACGAGGGTGGAGATCGGGATGAGGCGGGAAGAGCGGCAGCAGTTGATCGTCAACCTGCTCGTCGAAAACAAGACCGTCGATCTCGACGACCTTGCCGATCGCTTCACCGTGTCAAAGATGACGATCCATCGCGATCTCGACGATCTCGAGCAGGCCGGCGTCCTGCGCAAGGTTCGCGGCGGCGCGACCATTGACGCCGGAACGCAGTTCGAAAGCGACTTCCGCATTCGCGAACGCCAGGGCAACGAGGCCAAGCTGGCTATGGCCGAGACCGCGCTGGAACTGGTCGAGCCGGGTATGACGGTGATGGTAAACGACGGCTCGATGGCGGCCGTGCTCGGCGAAATGCTGCTGCAGAAGCGGCCGTTGACCTTGATCACCAACAACGCGGCGATCATGGAGCGGCTGAAAGGCGAAACCGGCATCACGCTGATCGCGCTCGGCGGGATCTACTCGGCCAAATTCAACGCCTATCTCGGCGTCGTCACCGAGGAGGCACTGTCGCGCCTGAGAGCCGACATCGCCTTCATTTCGACGCCCGCCGTCAGCGGCGGGCGCGCCTATCACATGGACGATAACGTCGTGCGCGCCAAACGGGCGATGATCGCGTCGTCGACCAGGACCTGCCTTCTGGTCAACCATCAGCGCATCGGCCACACTGCCCTGCATGTCATGGCCGACCTGGCCGACTTCGACGCGATTATCACTGACAGCGCACCGGATGCTAGTGTCCTCGAGGAATTCGAGCAGGCGGGCATTACGCTCACCATCGCATCAACGCAGGATCCGACATGACCGAAAAGCCGCGCTTCTGGATTGGCACCAGCTGGAAGATGAATAAGACGCTTGCTGAAGCCGAGCATTTCGCCCGCGGCCTCGAAGCTGCCGATGCCGCGCGTGACCCGCGTATCCAGCGCTTTGTGATTCCGCCCTTCACAGCGGTACGCGAGGTCAAGTCGCTGCTTGCCAAGACCTCGGTGAAGGTCGGCGCCCAGAACATGCATTGGGCCAATCAGGGTGCCTGGACCGGCGAAGTCTCGCCGGTGATGCTGAAGGACTGCAATCTTGATCTCGTCGAGCTCGGTCATTCCGAACGGCGCGAACATTTTGCAGAGACCGACGAGACAGTGGGTCTGAAGACCGAAGCAGCCGTTCGCCACTGCCTAATTCCGCTGATCTGCATTGGCGAGACGCTTTCCGACCGCGAAAGCGGAAAGGCCGCCGATATCCTCGCGATCCAGGTGCGCGGGGCGCTTTCGAAACTTTCCGGCGCCCAGAAAAGCGCCGAAATCCTGCTCGCCTACGAGCCGGTCTGGGCGATCGGCGAGAAGGGCATCCCGGCGACCGCGGAATATGCGGATGCACGCCAGTCTGAAATCATCGCCGTCGCCGAAACTGTGCTGGGCCGGAAGATCCCCTGCCTTTATGGGGGGTCGGTCAACCCGCAGAACTGCGAAGAACTGATCTCGAGCCCGCATATCGACGGGCTCTTCATTGGCCGTTCGGCCTGGAATGTCGAAGGTTACCTCGACATCCTGGCCAGATGTGCCGCCAAACTCTGAGGAGAAAGACAATGAAACTTGCCATTGCAGGAGACAGCGCCGGCGAAGGCCTCGCCAAGGTTCTGGCCGACCATCTGAAGGACCGCTTCGACGTCTACGAAGTCTCGCGTACCAGCGCCGGCGCTGATCCTTTCTATGCCAACCTCTCGGATCGCGTTGCCTCAGGCGTCATCGACGGCACCTACGACAAGGCGATCCTCGTTTGCGGCACCGGCATCGGCGTCTGCATCTCGGCCAACAAGGTTCCGGGCATCCGTGCTGCCCTGACGCACGACACCTATTCTGCCGAGCGTGCAGCACTTTCCAACAATGCGCAGATCATCACCATGGGAGCCCGCGTCATCGGAACCGAGCTTGCAAAGTCGATCGCTGACGCATTTCTTGCCCAGACCTTCGACGAGAACGGCCGCTCTGCCGGTAACGTTAAGGCCATGGATGATCTCGACGCAAAGTACAGCGCCCGCTGATCCTGCCGCGACCAAGAAACGGCTTGTCGGCGGCAGGACGACCCGCATCGGCTGTCTGGCCGAAGAGACCGATGCGGGAGATCGATGCGGTTGGCGATCTCGTCAATGTTTGACGTTGCAATCGCCTCGGTCGCCCTCGCCGGCCTTTGCTTTCGTCTTGGCCGTTTAGCGGCGATCGGCAGCTAGCGAGCGACCGACGTCATCACTCTCCTTAAACTGTCCCTGCTTATTACGGCGGACATAGCGTTTGTCGGTGCCGGTATCGATCAGTTCGCGCTTGGTCATGTCATCTATTCCTGTGGTTGCCGTCTTCTTGAAACGCACGCCGTGACAAAAAGATGCATCGAATCAAGAACATCTCCGGACTCGGAATACGGGAGGCTGTCGTACGTTAAGTCATTGAAATTAGATTCGTTTCGCGGCGGAACAATCAGCCGGGTGATTGAGTTGACTCGCGTTGGTTGTGTGAGGGAGTCGCGCAGATGGTTGCCCCGCGGGCGAATTGGAAAGGCTACATCAAGTTTGGAGAAGTTGCGTTTCCCGTCGCGCTCTACACGGCCGCATCCTCGTCCGAACGGATCGCATTCAACACCCTTAACCGAAAGACTGGCAATCGGGTTCGGCGTGAGTTCGTCGACAGCGAAACCGGCGATCCCGTCGAGCGCGAGGATCAGGTCAAAGGTTTCGAGATCGAGGACGGGCGATATGTCGTCCTTGAACCCGACGAAGTCGCGGCCGCGATTCCGAACAGCGATAAGACACTTACGGTCGAGGCGTTCATTCCCTGCGATGAAGTGGATGATGTCTATTTCGACAAGCCCTACTACCTTGCTCCCGACAAATTAGGCGGAGACGCCTATAAGCTGCTGCGCGACGGCATGAAAAAGGCCAAGGTTGCTGCAATTGCTCGTACGGTCTTGTTCCGGCGTCTGCGTACCGTTCTCATTCGGCCGCACGGCAACGGTTTGGTCGGCTCCACCTTGAACTATGACTATGAGGTCCGTTCGTCGCAGAAGGCTTTCGAGGAAATGCCGGACCTGAAGATCGAAGGCGAGATGCTGGAACTTGCCAAGCACATCATCAATACGAAGAAAGGTGAATTTGATCCGAAGCAGTTCGATGATCGCTATGAGGAGGCCGTCGCCGAGCTGGTGAAGGCCAAGATAGAGGGCCGTACGCTGCCGAAGAAGAAGGCGCCTCCCGCATCAAAGCCGAGCGACTTGCTTCAGGCGCTGCGTGAAAGTGCCGGAGTGCCCGCGCCCGCCAAGAACAAGCGCACCGCAGCTAACGCAAATGCCGGAAAAGCGCGCCAGAAGGCAGCGCGTGCTACATCGGCGAAGTCGCGTGGCACCGGCGCCGCTCAACACCGCCGCGCCAGCTGATCGGAGGATGCAATGGCCCTTCGTCCCCACTGGAAAGGCTATCTCAAGCTCTCGCTTGTCACCTGCCCCGTGCAGATGATGCCCGCGACCTCGGAAAACGAGAAGGTCCGCTTCCACACCTTGAACCGAGAGACGCAGAACCGCGTCGTCAGCCATTATGTGGATTCCGTCACCGGCAAGGAGGTGAAGGATGAGGACGAGGTCAAGGGTTATCAACGCGGCGAGAACGAGTATGTCATTCTGGAAGACGAGGAACTCGAAAGTATCGCGCTCGACAGTACCAAAACAATCGACATCGAAGTTTTCGCACCGCGCGACGGCGTCGACTGGATTTGGCTCGATACGCCCTACTATCTTTCTCCGGACGATCCGGTCGGCCAGGAGGCGTTTTCAGTCATTCGCGACGCCATGGCCGCCGAGAATATGGTCGGCATATCGAGACTGGTGATCTCGAGACGGGAACGCGCCGTCATGTTGGAGCCACGCGGCATGGGCATCGTACTTTGGACGCTGCGTTATGGGGATGAGGTGCGCGATGCAGAGACCTATTTCGAGAGAGTCGATGACCAGCCTGCCGACAGCGAAATGATGCCGCTTGTCCAGCAGCTCATCAAAAAGCAGACGCAGCACTGGAGCCCGAAGATGGTTTCCGATCCGGTTCAGGACAAACTCCTCGACATCATCGACGCGAAGAAGAAGCAGATGAAAAAGCCGAGCAGGACAACGTCCAAGTCCAAGGAAAAGCAAGAGCCGGCACCAAGCAATGTCATCAACATCATGGATGCCCTGCGCAAGTCGGTCGAAGCGGAAAACCGCCCGGGGAGGCGCTAGACCTGATCATGACGCGCCCGCGCCGCCCAATTCTGCCCTTGCTCGACGAATCTCACTCAACGCTGCAGTCTCGTCCGATCCGCAAGCGCGATCCTGACCAGCCCAGTCTGCCCTTCGATCCAATGCCGTCGCGCATTGAGCCGTGCCTCGCACTGCTGAAGCCGACTGTGCCCGTGGGGCCGGATTGGCTCTATGAGGTGAAATTGGATGGCTATCGATTGGCAATCCATATTGAACCGAAGGGCGTGCGAGTCATTACTCGCGGCGGCCATGACTGGACCCATCGCTTCCCCGCCATCGCTGCGGCAGCAAAAGAGCTTGGGGTGACGACCGCCATTCTCGATGGCGAGGCCGTTGTACTCGATGATCACGGCCGATCGGATTTTGGCGCCCTGCAACGTTCTCTCGGCGGGCGGGGCGGCAAGCGGGTGTCGACCGAGTCAATCCTCGTTGCCTTCGACCTTCTCTATCTCGATGGACACGATCTGACCGGCACCGAGCTTGACGTACGCCGGCACCTGCTTGAAGACCTGATACCGGAAGGCGATGATCAGACGATCCGCATCTCCGAAGAGATAGAGCTGCCGGCCGAAGACCTCCTCGAGCACGCCTGCCATCGTCATCTGGAAGGCATCATTGCCAAGCACCGCGACCGGCCCTACCGCAGCGGTCGCACGGGCGATTGGCTGAAAATCAAATGCGTCCAGAGCGAGAGCTTCATGATCGTCGGTTATGAGCAGTCGGCATCCGCCCGCGGCGGCATCGGCAGGCTGCTGCTGGCCGGCAGACAAGGGCTCGACTGGATTTACGTTGGGTCGGTCGGAACCGGTTTCGGTGCCAGAGATGCTGAATACCTGAAAAAGACGTTGGACCGGTTGAAGACGAGCCGGCCGGTCGTTCCCCTGAAGGGCAAGCGCCTCGTCCTCGTGCAGCCGACGCTGATCGCCGAGATCGAGTTTCGCGGCTGGACGGATGACGGCAATCTCCGCCATGCCTCCTACAAGGGGCTGCGCGAGGTTCAGGACAACGCCGCCGTCTTCGATATGAGCTAAAATCATCCTTGCTCTAAGGTCAAAACGCCGATCAGAGGTTCTCGAGAAGAAGCCCAAAACTGGGCCGCCATTCGAATATATCGACGCTCGCGTAAATGCCGGAGCGGACGAAGGGGTCGCCTGCGCTGAACGCCTCGAACGCGGCGAGCGTTTCGACTTGCGCGATCACGATTGCGGTGGAACCCTTGCCCTCCGACGGCGGTGCAGAAGGTCCGGACAGCAGGATGCGGATCGGCGCGCCATGCAGATAGGCCTTGTGCTCATCGAGCAATCGCGAGCGTTCGGCAGCCTTGCCGGGGTCGGATACCGCGTAGCGGGCGACGATCATTGTCTATTCTCCACCGGCGTCAGCACGAAGTCGAAATCGGAGCGCCAGACCGTCGGGTGATCGACACGCTCGAAAGGCGCGACCAGGCTGTTTTTAACGCCAAACACCGTATCGGATTCCAGATAAGGATCGTCGCCGACAAACGTGTGGGTGACGAGCTTCTGATAACCTGAAGCCGTAATCAGGTAATGGGTATGGGCTGGACGGTAGGGATGGCGGCCGAGGGACGCCAACATCTGGCCGACCGGGCCGTCATCCGGGATCGGATAGGAAACCGGCTTTATTCCAACGAAGCTATAGGCGCCATCTGCGCCGGTGACGAAAATGCCCCGGTTGTTCCACTTCGGCTGTATATCCGGTTGCTGGACGTCGTAGAAGCCATCGGAATTATCCGACCATACATCGATCCGGGCTCTCTCGATCGGATTGCCGTCAAGATCCAGCACCCGGCCGATGAAGAGACAGCTCTCGCCCTTGCCGTCGAGCGAGATGTTTTCACCCATCTGCCGTACGGGCGCCCCTTCGACATGGAACGGTCCAAACACCGTATTTTCCGTGGCGCCTGGCGGACGCCGATTGTTGATCGCATCCACCAGCATCGACAAACCCAACGTATCGCTGAGCAGGATGAACTCCTGTCGCTCATCATGACAGAGATGGCCGGTACGGGTCAGGAAGCTTATGGCCAGCTCCCATTCCTCCTGGGTCAGGCTGATATCCTTGGCAAAGGCATGCAGGTGCTTGACGAGCGACGCCATGACTTCGGCAAGGCGCGGATCAACGCCCTGCCCCATCCGCGAGTTGACGGCTTCCACGGATCTCTCTTCGGTGAAATATTCAGGCACGTGGCCATCCTCCTAGCATTAACGCGGCCGCGCGCCCTCCCAGGCGCTCTGCAACAAAGCCCGGATCGCTTTCCGTTCGATCGGGCGCGGGTTCCAGTAGGGGTTCCGGGCGGCGAGTTCCGCCGCATGATCCAGATCGGCTTCCTTCATACCCAGATCCCGCAGCGCCATGGGCGCGCCGATCGAAGCGGCAAAATCATAAAGACCGCCGCCCAGCGAGCCGCCAAAAAGATCGGCAGCGGGCTTTAGCGCATCCGTCGCGGCTGCGGCATTGTAGGCAGCAGAATGGGGAAGAATGACCGCATGGGTTTCGGCATGCGGCAGGTCGAAGCTACCGCCCAACGTATGGCAAAGCTTGTGATGCAGGGCCATGCCAACTGCTCCGAGCACCGTGCCGCACAGCCAGGAACCGTATAGCGCTTCGCTTCGCGGCCCGATGTCCCCAGGTGCATTGACGATTTGAGGCAAAGCCTGCTTTAGCGCGCGCAAGCCCTCGACCGCCATCATGGACGAAATGGGGTTGCGATCCTGGGCGTAGAGACCTTCGACCGCATGCGCCATCGCATTGAGCCCGCTGCTGACGCTGATGTTGACCGGCAATCCCAGTGTCAGTTCAGGATCGTAGATCACCACTTCAGGCAGGATGCCGGCCCCACGGATCGTCGTTTTCTGCCCGTTCTCTGTCTGGCCGAGGATTGGTGTAACCTCCGACCCCGCATAGGTCGTCGCCACCACGATTTGCAGCGCGTCGTTGCGATAGGCGATTGCCTTGCCGAGACCGATCGTCGATCCGCCGCCGATCGCGACGACGCAATCGGCACCGGCTGCGTTATAGGCCGCCATCGCGCGCTCGGTCACATCGACCGGCGTATGCATCGTCGCATCGTGGAATAGTCCAGCCGCCAGCGGGCCGAGGGAAGCGGCGATCCGTTCAGCCTCCGCTTTCTGGTGCGGGGTCGAAAGGATCAGGGCGCGTTTGCCGCCCTGCCCTGCAATCGCCTCGGCGAGACGGTTCAACGAGCCGCTCCCGAATATCACCTGGGCCGCGCTGGCCGTGTATCTGAAAGGTGCAACCATGCTATCGATCGAGTTTGAAGAGTGAAACCGCGTTGGTGCGACCGATCTTCAGACGGTCGGCTTCGGAGATGGTCGTGCTGTCGAACCAGTTTGCAGCATGGTCGATGTTCTCGAATGGCCAGTCTGTCGAGAACAGAATTCGGTCCGCGCCGATTTCCAGCATAGCATCGATCAACGATTGCGTGCGGAAGTTCCCCGACGTCGTGATGTAGAAATTTTCGTTGAAATAATCGGCAATCGGGCGTTTGGCCGGATAGCTCTTTTCCACCTTGACCCACGCATTCCGGTTGTCGATGCGCCACATCATGTATGGCAGTCCCTCGCCCATGTGGCCAACGATGATCCGCAAGGCCGGATGTTCGTCAAACAGGCCGGATCCCATCAGGCGCAGCGCATGAACGGCAGTCTCCTGCGCGAACGCCCATGTCGGACCCATCAGCCAGGAATGGCCGGCATAGATCCGGCTATCCTGCGGCAGCGGGTTGCGCGGATGCAGATAGAAGGGAACGTTGAGCTTTTCGACTTCGGCCCAGAACGGTCGGTATTGCGGCAGGTCGTAGTAGAGCGGCGTCGTTCCGTCGCCTTCCTGCGAGAAGCCATTGACCAGTGCGCCGACGAAACCCATCGTCGTCACGCAGCGATGCAATTCCTGCGCGGCCGCATCCGGATCCTGCAGGGGCAATGCTGCAAATCCCAGAAAACGGTTCGGGTTCTTGACGCATTGCTCCGCCAGGAAGTCGTTGGCGCGTCGGGAAATCTCCAGCGCCTTTGCCTTGTCCGGGATCGCCTGCACGGCCGGAGCGTTCAGCGACAGGATCATTTTCTCGATGCCGTGGGCATCCATCAGCCGCAAACGCTTGTCCTGGATATCCAGGAGACGGGCGGAAAGTTCCGTCCAGTAGTCGCCCGGCACGAATCCGGCAGAGTCCTGCAGCGTCTCGGGAATGGCGAAATGTTCTTCAAGCGCGATCTTGCCTTGCACGATATGCTCTCTTTCCTGTCTTGAATCGAAATGCTGAGGATGGCCGATCAGAATTGTCCCTTGGGCGGAAGACCGAGCAGTTGCTGGCCGGCCATGGTGCCGACGGCATCCCAGTTCATGGAAATGTGGCGCCCGACGGCATTTGCATCGCGCCATGCCCGCTGGACGGGGTTGGACATCTGGAGGCCGAGGCCGCCTGTCGATGCATTGAGGGCTTCGACGGCCCGAAGGGCCAGGCTGACGGCAAAGGACTGGCTCCGACGGGCGAGAATCCGATCCTCCTCGGTGATCTCGCCGATGCCATCCTCGCGGGCCTGGGCCAGTTGCTGCGCCCGGGCAATATCGCGCAGAATGATTTCGCGGGCGGCATCCACCGATGCGGAGGCTTCCGCCACGCGAAGCTGGATCGTCGGAAACTCCGCAATCTTGTTGTTGCCACCGGCCACTGCACCACGTGTCACACGGGTCCCGATCTGGTCGATATAGCTATCCAGTGCGCCCTTCGCCGCACCGACGGCCGTGCTGCCGAGGCAGAACGGAACCCCCATGAGGAGCGGAATGTTGAAAAGCCCGATACCCTTGTAGCCACGTCCGCCCGGCGTTCTGCCGGAGGTCGCATCCGGAAAGCTCAATATGCGGTATTCGGGAACGAAGACATCCTTGAGGATCAGGCTTTTTGAGCCGGTGCCCGCGAGGCCGACCACATCCCAGGTCTCGGCAATAGTATAATCGCTGGCAGGAACCAGAAGGAACGCCGGTCCAGGACGCTCCCCCTCGCCGTTTGGCGGAATGATCGCCGCACAGAGCGCCCATTGGGCATTCTCGCATCCGCTCGCAAAGGCCCAATCGCCGGATAGCCGGAAACCACCCTCGACGCGTTCCGCCATGCGCACCGGCGCGTAGGAACCGCAAAGCAGCGCATCCGGATCGCTGCCCCACACGTCCTGCTGAACCCTTTCATCGAACATGGCAAGGAGCCATTGATGGGCGGAAAGGAGGCCGGCAACCCAGCCGGTGGAGGCGCAGGCCGACGACAACTCGATATTTGCATCGACAAGCTCGGCAAAGGATCCTTCGTCGCCGCCAAAGCGGGCCGGCTTGACGATATTGAAATAGCCGGCGGAGCGCAGCAGATCGATAGAGCGCGCCGGCACACGGCCGGATTTTTCGGTATCGCGCGCACCTGCACGGATTTCGTCCAGCATCGGGGCGATGCGATCTGCAAGACATGCGGTCTTGACCCGCGCCGAGGCGGGAAACAGGGCGGCTGTATTGTTCATGAAACTACCTTCAGTTCTGGGATGCAGGAAGCGCGTGCTGTGGCGCGCAATATTTCGAGTTTTCGTACATCAGCGCGATCGTGTTTTCGGAATGGCGTGTATCCACCACCTGCCCGATGAAGATCGTGTGCGTTCCATAGGGAACTGCGCCCATGCGGCGGCAGACAACCGAGGCATGAGCGGAATTCAGCACCATCATGCCGCGCTCATGGCGAACCCAATCGGCAGCGTCGAACCGACGCTCAGGCGCAATCTTGCCGCTGAAACCTTCCGATACGGCTGCCTGCCTGTCGGTCAGGACGCTGACTGCGAATTCCGGCACCTCAAGCAGCATGTCATGCAGGTAGGTGCGATTGTTCAGGCAGATGATGAGAGATGGCGGATCCATCGAAAGTGATGTGACGGCGGTGGCCGTCATTCCATGATCAGCACCGTTGCGACAAGCAGAAATGACTGTCACCGTCGCCGGGAAACGGCGCATGGTCGATCGAAACGCATCGCTGATAGGTGCGGGGGCCGGCGCTATGCCGAGGGCAGTGGCAGACATGATTTCCTCCCGTGTCTCCTTAGCATCCAGATTATTGCATTTGCAACTATTGTCAACGCAAGTTTATAATTTGGGCGGGAAAATGCTTGCCTTACTCAGCCTTTCTCGACGGCTGAAAGCCAATCGTGTTGTCATTCCGGTCATTTAGGTGCATGTCGGAGAGAGCCCTCAGCAAGCGAAATCCCGCCAGCAGACAGAGACATGTACAAACTTACCGATTCCGTTCCTTATCTTCTCAATCGCGCCGGCGTGCGGATAGCCGAGGTGTTCGCGCAGAGAATCGCCGAAGACAATCTCAGCGTGGCGATGTACCGGGTTCTGGCCATGCTCAAGGAGCGCCGCGAGAGCACCCTGGGGGATCTCGCCGACGTCGTCTCTGTCGAGATTTCGACGCTGTCGCGCCTCGTCGGCACACTGGCCAAACGCAAGCTGGTGTCGAGAACACGTCCGGAGGATAATGGCCGCATCGTCATCGTAAGGCTGACCCCCCAGGGCGAGGCGCTGACGGAAAGGCTCATGCCGCTTGCCGTCGAGCTTGAACGCACCGCGGTTCAGGACATGTCGGACGAGGAGGTCGCAGCACTGAAGAAGGCGCTGCGCCGCATGCACAGCAACCTGCCGGCAATGTCCGGAAAGGGAAAAGTTGCGAGCTGAAAAGTTTGCAGTTGCAAATATTTTATTCGCAAGTATTTAATAGCGTGTCATCGTTGTCTTGACATAACCCGTTTGCGGGTGAGTCTGGCGCTGGGAGGAACCACGCCGGCAATGATCCAGGAGGATTTGTACACGGATCGACGCGAACCTGCCGCTGGCTGGAGCGTACTTCCTGTACGCAAATGTATGGGGAGGGAACATTGGCCATACAAGATCTCGCTATTATCAACGAACGCGTTCGCAGCCCGAATATCATCATCGCCCTTTGCGGTCTGCTGATCCTGTTCGACGGTTACGACCTGATCGTTTACGGCGCAGTCGCGCCGGCATTGCTCGGTGAAGCCAGTTGGGGCCTGACACCGGGCATGGTCGGACGGGCTGCCTCCATCACCCTATTCGGTATGCTGCTGGGCGCTCTCGTTGCCGGAACACTTGCTGACAGGATAGGTCGTCGCAAGGTCATCATCGGCAGTCTGCTGAGCTTTTCCGTGATGATGATCGGCAGCGGTCTTGCGCCGAACTTTCTCGCTTTTGAGGGAACACGTTTTCTCGCCGGCCTGGGCCTTGGAGCTCTTTTTCCGACGGTAACCGCTCTAATCATCGAGTTTTCTCCGCCGAAACGGAAGGCAATGGCCTATTCGATTGCTCTTCTCGGTTATCTGGCCGGCGGCATCATCTCGGGTATCCTCGGAATGCTGCTGATACAGAAATACGGATGGCGTCCACTGATGATCATCGGCGGTGCACCGATCCTGCTTCTGCCTTTCTTCATCCGCCTCATCCCCGAGTCCCCCGAATGGCTGGCAACGAAGAACCGCCAGACCGAAGCCAACCAAATCGCAAACCAGTACGGGCTGCCCAATCCCGTAGCCAGGCCCGTTGCGTCACGCCAGGTGGGCATCCGGTCGCTGTTTTCCGAAGGTCGCCTGCTGCCGACATTGAACGCATGGGGCATTCACTTCTGTTCGCTTCTGCTCACATTCGGCATGGTCAACTGGCTTCCGACCATCATGAACAAGATGGGCTATGACCTCGGTTCTGCCCTCCTCTTCTCCGTAACGCTCAATCTCGGAGCGGCCGTCGGCCTCCTGATCGGCGCAAGGATTGCCGACCGCGGAAATGTCAAAATAGTCGTGGCTGGGATGTTTCTTCTCGGTGCCTGCTCGATCTGGTCGCTGACGCAGGTGGATCAGGGCCTCCAGGTTTATGGTCTCGTCGCACTTGCCGGTACGGGAACGATCGGTACGCAGATCCTCGCCAACATTCTCGTCGGAAACCTCTATCCGGTCGAAATCCGTGGAACCGGCCTTGGCTTCTCGCTCGGCATCGGCCGTATCGGCGGCATGATAGGACCGGCTATCGGCGGTGCGGTTCTGGGTGCAGGCCTGGCTCCGCAGTGGAACTTCTACATCTTTGCATCCGTCGGAGTCTTGGGATGCGTCCTCGCACTCATGACATTGCTGTATCGCAAAAAGGCTGATTGACGCCCAGATTGTCGGCAGGTCTGGCATCCAGAACCTGCCGGCAATGGCTCCCGCACGCCGGCGGTCGAGCAGGTCGGCTAGATCGCCCTGATGAAACGAGCTAAATAGTCGACGAAGCAGCCGAGATCCCGTATGCCGCTCATATGTCGATCCGACAGGCAATAGAAAGTCATAACGATGGCAAACTCGCCCCGCAGACCTGTCAATCCAATGGATGCTGCCGAAGCGTTGTTCAATCCCGCGAAGAAGAAGGCGGAGCCAGCGGTTGAGCGGCCGGCGCTGCCGAATACAAAGGAGCTTGTTTCGCTCAAGATCGACAGTGATGTGCTTGCCTATTTCCAGGAAGATGGCCCTGGCTGGCAGGATCGGATCAACGACATTTTGCGCGCCGCGATGAAGAACAGGCTCTGACCCTGTTGCACCATCTTGTCCGCCACGGGTGGTCGTTGTGATGCCGAATGCACTGCACCGGCTTCTCCGCAGCGGCCTTGTCCATGTTCTCTTCGCCTCTTTGGTAATGGGCAGCTGGGCGGTCTTCGCCAATCGGGCGCACGCCATGCCATTGCCGCTCTATGCCGGGCTTGTGCAGGGTACGATATCCGCCTGCCTGACGCTTTTCCTGAAATCTGTGATTGACTGGCTTTCCAAGCGCTTCGTCGGATCGGTACGATTTTGGGCGCCGCCTCTCATTGCCTGTCTCGGCTCAGCCAGCATTCTCGTGGCAATCCATGCGGCGACCGGCACACCGGAAATACTCAAGACCATCGCATTTCCGCTGCTCGTATCGACGAGCTACGCGACAGTTTACAATTATTCGATCTCGGCAAGACGAGGTTTCGATACATGATGGGAAGGCACGTGATCCCATTTTCGCGGACACGCCTCCTGCAATAACAAGCAGTCGCATGCTGCAGGAAGCAAGGGCGTGTCCGGGGTAGAATGTCACTCCTTCACCGCCCCGGTCATCGATGAGACGTAGTAGTCCACGAAGAACGAGTAGAGGATGACCACCGGAAGCGAGCCGAACAATGCTCCCGCCATCAGTGCCCCCCATTCGAAGACGTCGCCGCGCACCAGTTCGGTCAGTACGCCCACAGGAATGGTTTTGTTTTCCGACGACTGGATGAAAGTCAGCGCATAGATGAATTCGTTCCAGGACAGCGTGAAGGCGAAAATGCCAGCTGAAATCAGCCCGGGTACTGCGAGCGGCAGAATGATCTTGGTGAGAATCTGCCACCTGTTGGCGCCGTCCACCAGCGCGCTTTCCTCCAGCTCGAATGGAATCGAGCGGAAATAGCCCATCAGCAGCCAGGTGCAGAAGGGAATGAGGAAGGTCGGATAGGTGAAGATCAGCGCCAGCCGCGAGTCATAGATCCCGAGCTTGAAGACGATGAAGGCAAGCGGGATGAAGAGGATCGACGGCGGCACGAGATAGGCGAGGAAAATGACGAGGCCGACCGAACGCGAGCCGGTGAAGCGGACGCGCTCGATCGCATAGGCGCCGAAGACTGACGCCACCAACGAGAGGAAGGTGGAGCAGACCGCCACCAGCATCGTGTTCCACAGCCAGCCCGGATAGGATGTCTCAAAGAACAGGTATTTGATGTGATCGAGCGTCGCCCCCACGACCCAGAAGGGGCTGTAGTTGTTATAGTCGGTCAGCTGATCGTTCGGCTTCACCGCGGTGATCGCCATCCAGTAGAACGGGAAGAGCAGCACGACGACGAAGACCGCCATCGGCAGGTAGAGCATCACGATCCGCCGCGGCAGGCGGTTCAGATAGCTCATACCTTCGGCATTGTCGGTCACGACCTGATCGGCGGCGTTTGAATTTATCGACATCGTCACTCTCCCTAACCCCAATTTGGCTCTAACCCTGGCCTTAATCCTGGCCGCCCTGTTGCCATTTGCGCCGTTGCAGCCCGAAGAAGCTGAACATGATGGCGCCGAGCAGGAAGGGCACCATGGCGACCGCGATGGCCGCACCCTCGCCGAGCTGACCGCCTGGAATGCCGCGCTGGAAGGATAGCGTCGCCATCAGATGCGTCGCGTTGACGGGTCCACCCTTGGTCAGCACGTAGATGAGCTGGAAATCCGTAAAGGTGAAGAGCACCGAGAAAGTCATCACCACGGCGATGATCGGCGTCAACATCGGCAGCGTCACATAGCGGAAACGCTGCCAGCTCGTGGCGCCATCGAGCGAGGCGGCCTCCTGCAGCGACGCCGGAATCGTCTGCAGCCCCGCAAGCAGCGAGATCGCCACGAAGGGAATGCCGCGCCAGACATTGGCGACGATGACGGATATGCGCGCATTTATGGGGTCCCCGAGAAAGTTGATCGGCCCGCTGATCAGTCCCAGCTGCATCAGCGACCAGGAGATGATCGAAAATTGGGAATCGTAGATCCACCAGAAGGCCAGGGCCGAAAGCACCGTCGGCACGACCCAGGGAAGCAGCACGATGGCCCGGAAGAAGGATTTGAACGGCAGGTGCTGATTGAGCAGCATCGCCAGCCAGAGGCCGAGCGCGAATTTCAGCACCGAGGCAACGGAGGTATAGAGAATGGTGTTGAAGACCGACAGCCAGAAGACGCCGTCGTCCATCAGGAACTGGTAGTTCTCCAGCCCGATGAAGATGCCGTCGCGGCCGATCCTCGTATCGGTGAAGCCGAGCCAGACGCCGAGCCCCAGCGGATAGGTGAGAAAGCAGACGAGGAACACCGCCGCCGGCAGCATGAACAGGAAGCCGAGCACGTTGTTGTTCTGCAGGAGCGAAGAGATCGGCCCGCGTCTATCCTCCGGATTCACCATCGACATTGCTTATCTCCAGATTACGTTTTGAACTCGCAGAGTGCTAGCGGCATGCCGAAGCCGGCATGCCGCTTGCTTTGAAGCGCGGCTCAGACGCGATAGTAGCGGTTTGCCCGGCGTTCAGCTTCCTTCATCGCATCTTCGGGCGACATCTGGCCGGTGACGGCGGCCGCATACATGTCGACCAGAACGTAGTCGGCCATGGTCGCTGCCGAGGCATAACCGAGTGGGCCGCCATAGCCGTTCGGGCGCAATTTTTCCGAGGCGCGCGCATAAGGCGCGTGGATCGGATCGGATGTCCAGATCGGGTTCTGGGCGAAAGCCTTGAGCGGCTGGCAGCAATAGGCGCTGGAGCCCTGGATCCAGGCATTCATCTGGTCGGCTTCCATCATGAACTTGATGTAGGCCTTCGCCGCTTCCGGATATTTGGTGTGCTTGAAGAGAAGCAGTGAGCTCGTCTGGAAAAGCTCGACGCTCTGGCCAACCGGGCCGACCGGGAAATTCGTCGTGCGGATGTCCTTGGCGATCTCGGCGAGCTTCGGGTCGTTCTTGGCTGTGTAATAAACCGAGACGCCGTTGGCGATCAGCGAAACCTGGCCGGCGAGGAAGGCACGGTTGTTGTTGACGTCCTGCCAGCTTTCCGTGCCTGGAATGAAGGTCGCATAGAGCTCCTTGGCATAGTTGATCGAAGCCAGCGTTTCCGGGCTGTTGATCGTTACCTTGCCGCCTTCGTCGACCATCTTGCCGCCGTGGCTCCAAAGCAGCCAATGGGCGTAGTTGTTGCCGTCGCCAACGGCCTTGCCGTGCGGGAAGCCTGCCGGCGTGCCCTTGGCTTTCATCGCCTTGCAAAGCTCAAGCAAGCCTGCCGTGTCTTTCGGGAATTCGCTGAAGCCGGCCGCCTTCACGTGAGTGTCGCGATAGACCACCGCATTGCCGATTGCGGCCAGCGGCATGGCGATGAATGTGTCGCCGCGCGCCGCATAGCCCTTCACACCATCATACCAGCCGCCATATTTGTTGCCGAGATAGTTGGCGAGCTCGGTCAGGTCGACCAGCTTGTCGGGATACTGGTGAGCGTCGTCGAACCAGCACATGATGAGGTCCGGGCCGGAACCGACATTGGCCGCGACGGCAGCCTTTGGGCGGATATCTTCCCAGCTTTCCTTGTCGATGCGCACATCTACGCCGGTCGCGTCTGTGAATTTCTTGGTATTTGCAATCCAGGCCTCCTCATCGCCCTTGACGAAGGGTGTCCAGCGCAACAGCCGCAGGCTGGCGCCGCTTTCCGGTGTATAGGTCGGTTCGGCCTGCGCGAAGGTCGGCCGGATGCCTAGGCCGGCGGCGCCGGCAACGGCAGCCGAGGCGGCAAGAAAGTCACGTCTCTTAAAACTCATGATATTCCTCCTCTTCAGAAAAGCGGGTGCGAACTCCCCGACGTTCACCTCCCGCATTGTGAACGACGGTCCTTGAATCCCTAAAACGGGGTGCTGCCGGCTTGCGGGCGACGGGGGCTCCTCCGCCCCGCGCAGCCGCCGGACGGCGTCAGTTGGTCAATCTCCGGCCGCTCTCGGCATCGAAGAGATGAACATGCGCGGCGTCGATCGCAACGCGCAGGGTCTCGCCCGGCCGCGCGCTGACGCGTTCGCGGAAGACGCAGCTGAGGTCGCTGCCGCCGAGCCTGAGGATAAGATGCGTCTCGTAGCCGGTCGGCTCGATCACCACGATTTCACCGGGCAGGCCATTGGCATCGAGCAGGATGTATTCCGGGCGAAGCCCGTAGACGAGGTCGCGGCCCAGGGCGTCGGCAGGCGGGTTGGAAACCGGGAGCGCCGTGCCATCAGGCGCCTTAAAACTTGTCGGGTTCTCGGGGTCGAGCCTGCCCTTGATCATGTTCATCGCCGGCGAGCCGATGAACCCGCCAACGAAGAGATTGGCCGGCTTGTCGTAAAGCTCGAGCGGCGTGCCGATCTGCTCGACGACGCCGTCATGCATGACGACGATCTTGTCGGCCATGGTCATGGCCTCGATCTGGTCGTGGGTGACGTAGACCGTCGTCGTTTTCAGCCGCTGGTGCAGTTCCTTGATTTCGGCGCGCATGGCGACGCGCAGCTTCGCATCGAGGTTGGAGAGCGGTTCGTCGAATAGGAAGACTTCCGGATCGCGGACGATCGCCCGCCCCATGGCGACACGCTGGCGCTGGCCGCCGGAAAGCTGGCGCGGATAACGGTCGAGCAATTTGTCGAGACCGAGGATGCCGGCGGCATATTTCACCCGCTTCTCGGCTTCCGCCTTCGGCGCCTTGTTCAGCATCAGCGAGAAACCCATGTTCTCCTGTACCGTCATATGCGGATAGAGCGCATAGTTCTGGAACACCATCGCGATGTCGCGGTCCTTGGGCGGCAGCGTGTTGACCACGCGCCCGCCGATCTTGATCTCACCGCCGGAAATATTCTCAAGTCCCGCCAGCATCCGCAGAAGAGTGGACTTTCCACAACCCGACGGGCCGACCAGGATCACGAACTCCCCGTCGGCAATGTCGATATCCACGCCTTTGATCACCGGAAACGACCCGAATGATTTCCGCACATCCGCGAATTGAACGCCTGCCATACCCACTCCTCCCAGAAATCGAGCGCTACATGCTATGTCTTCGTATTTTCGTATATCTTGCCGGCGGCCTTATCTTCTCAAGTCCTTCTGCCGTTGCAATCCCGCATATGCGGGTGTGCCCTGGCGGTACTCTCCTCCTATGGCGCGGTTTTAGCCCAGCCCAATCTCATCCGGACGCACCCGGAGCGTCTTCGGCGAGATAGACCTCGATCAGCTCGTCCACCGTGGTTTCGGCGGAAAAACCCAGTTGCGTCGCGCGTTCGGGCGTAAAGGACTTCGGCCATCCGGCGACGATCCCTTCAATGACCTCGTCGCGGCGACGATCGATCAACTCCGCCGCCTCGGGACCGGCAGCACGGCGCAAGGCGGCAATCTGGTCGGCAACGGTGGCGGCGACGCCCGGCATGGTAAGCGTGCGCCGGACACCCAGCGCCGCCGTGTCGAGCGTCGCAGCATGGATCAGGAATTTGATGGCGGAACGCGGACTTGCCAGCCAGTGCTTGACCGTTTCCTCGACCGGAAGAACAGCCCGCTGGCCTGCAAGGGGTTCACGCAGGATTCCGGAAAAGAAGCCCGATGCCGCGGCATTCGGCGCACCAGGCCGGATCACGATGGTCGGCAACCGAATTCCGACGCCGTCAATGAAGCCGCGCCGCGAATAGTCCGCAAGCAGAAGCTCGGATATCGCCTTCTGGACTCCGTAGCTGGTCAGAGGTGCCAGCACGTAATCGTCGGGAATCGGATCGGGAAACGGCGAGCCATAGACCGCGATCGACGAGGAGAATACGAACCGGGGAACATAGGCTTGGCGGGCTCCTTCCCGGCGGATCGCTTCCAATAGCGATCGCGTGCCGTCGAGATTGACTCGGTAGCCGAGTTCGAAATTGCGCTCGGCTTCGCCGGAAACGATCGCGGCAAGATGGAAGATCACGTCAGCCCGGCGGGCCGCCAGGGCTTCCGCTGCGCCGCTTTCGGAGATATCGGCAGCCAGCGCTTCCACCGGCGCAACGCCACCGGCGGGTATCGGCGGAGGCGCGATATCCACGAGCGTCATGCGCGTAACGGTTCGGCCGCCGAGGGAGCCGCTGCGCGCCAAGTTGGCAGCAAGCTTCCGGCCGATCATTCCTCCCGCCCCGATAATGAGAATATGCATCGTGTTTCGCCTCCCTGCGAACTACGAGAAGAGTAACTTGGTCGTCGTATAAATACGGGTTTCGTGGATTGCGAAGGCCGCGGCGGCGGCGTCCGGGTCCCGCGTCTCCAAACCGGCGAGGATCATCCGGTGATCGGCGATGCTGGTGGCGATGCTCCCGGGCTGCGATACGACGCGCCTTCGGTGGCTCAGAAGATAGGAATAGAGGTCGGCGGCCATATCAGCCAGCACCGCGTTACCGCTGGAACGGTAGATAGCGGTGTGAAATTCCCGGTCACATATCAAAAAACGAACAGGATCGTCACAGGCGGCTTCCTGTGCCGCGATCGACTTGCCGAGATAATCAAGAGTTGAAGGCTCCATCTTGAGCGCGGCAGCCCTGACGACCTTTGCTTCGATCAGCAGCCGCGCCTCGTGAACATGGTCAAGACTGTAGGCCGCAATGTCGCGATACCGCGCGGCCTGGACGGCCAATTCGCCGACGTCCTCTGATGACACTACCGTGCGCGTTCCGTGCGCAACCGAGAGAATCCCATGCGTGGAAAGGATAAGGATCGCCCCACGGACGGTCTCGCGGCTGACCGAGAGTGCGGAGGCGAGTTCACGTTCGCTTGGCAGCGGATCGCCCACCTTGAGAATGCCGGTGGCAATGAAGGTCGCAATCTTCTGGACGACGAAGTCTTTCATCGACTTCTTCGGCGCTCCACCGAGCGCCGCAACGTCGTCTTCGAGCATCGCTCGAACGTCCATTGCTTTTCCCCCTCCCCGCGCTCAGGTCTACTGGTCCGGTAAGTGGACCAGTAGACCTGAGCAAGAGAGGATTGTCAACGGATGACGGCGCGCGATCTACCCAACCGTTATTTGGAGCAGTTTTGTGAATGGCAATATCAGCACGCCGAGAAAACCAGCTGATCACGGCGCCGGACGGACTGACCCCTCCTTCACAAAGGAGGAAACGATCATGGAACACACCAACCACGTACGCTTGACGACTTCAGAACTTACCCCTGCCGTCCCCACCATTCTATGGAGCCGGATCACAAAGTCGGCAAGTTCGATCATATCCATGGCGCGGGCGCCGGCGGCTTCTCGGTCAGCGACGTCGGAGGCTTTCTGGGTATCGGCTCGAACCCTGTTGCAGTTCCGGTCTCGGATATTGGGTTCATGCGCGATGAAGACGGCGACGTTCATGCCTTTACGAGCTGGACCAAGGACGAGCTCAAACAGATGCCCGAGTACCGCGACTGGGCGTAATCACATGATGCCCTCCGTCCTGACGTAGTCGTTGACGCTGCAGGGCGGAAGGCCCATCTACTCGTACATGGCAAAACCCAAAACGACCGACGATGCGGAGCTGATCAAGGAGTGGCCCCTATCGACCGCAGCCACGCTCGGATCATCCGTTCGCGCGAAGGGGATTCTGCTGGAGATTCGCGCACGTCTGCCTTTGGCGGTGAGAAAGTCGCTCGAAATCGAGGCGGGTGCTCTGACACTGGCGATGGCTGAAACGGCTAAGAGTGCGTTCCGTGCTGCTTCGTCAGTCGTTTCCAACGCGCTCGAAGACATCGAAAGCCTGCCTGTGATCCCCCGTGAAATCCAGGATATCCTGACGATCTCTACTACCGAGAGACATCGCTGGCTCAGCGACGGGCGCTTGCCCAGTGCAGGAACCCGCACGGTGAAGCTGCGTGGGCGGGCGAGGAAAATTACCTTCCACGTATTCGACCCGCGCGTGGTGGAGGACATCCTCGACCGAGACATGGTGACAGTCTGGCGCGAAGAGGATGCTGAAGCGACGGCCGAGAAACGACGACGGGCAGCCTTGAAAGCGAAGTTGACGCGTTCGTTGAAGACCAAGGCCAAGACCCCTTCGAAACTTGATGCCGACCCCGACGATGCGTCACGTTCGAAACCTCTCGGCTGGGAAGAGTTCTGTCGCGATGGGTTGCTCCGCTGAGGCGGCGGCACCTCTGCAACGCAGTCTTCGATCCCCTTCCTGTCTAACGGTGTCGATCCGCTGATCACTTCTCGCAAAGCTTGGCCACGTTCCTCTCCAGACTTCGCCGGAGGGCGCCAGAGATTTCAGTCTCAAGTCCTTTGACGATGTCGCCGAACCGGCCACCGGTCTTCACGATCTCGATGGAGGTCTCGGTCATCTTGCAGGTCGTAAGGTCGACCTTCAGCCGAACCTCAGCGGTCGCTGAAAACCCTCCTTGTACCAGCGCTTCGTCCGAGGTCTTGCAAGCAAGCGTGCCGCGGGCGCTCGCCTCCGCGGTGTTGCCATTGACCGACAATTGCAGGTTTTCGATCTTCACCGAATCGAGCTTGTCGACGCCTACCTCCACACTGATACCGAAGCTCGATACCTTGGTCTTCAACGACCTGCATGGCTGCGCATCTCCGATGGCCCTCTCCAGGGCATTCGGTGCCTGTGCGTTGGCGAAGGAGCATGGCTGGAGGAGAAAGACTCCTGCCGCTAACAGGCCTAAACGTTTCTGCATCGCTCTCCCATCTCCCTGGATTTCATGCAGGCGCCTCTGAATGATAGGGCGGGATCGGTCTGCGGGAAAGGCAATGGCGGTTGCCCGACCATGACCGTCGCATAATGAACTTAGACGTCAAATATTGTTTTACGACCGATGGAAACCACGTCGTTTGCAGTACGAGCTCGTGGCCGCGGCAAATGGCGAGCCACATCCCTCGCATTCCGATCCGATTACCTGGCTTGAAAGATCCTGTGTCGTCTTTCGAGCCACTCGTCGATCTCCCGCGACATGTTTCGGAAACTGTAAGCACAGGAGACCGCAGCTCCGCGTATCGCTTTTAGAACATTGATCTGTTCGAAAGAAAGTGATGATTTTTCAGATCGATATTGGCTTCATGAGCGGCGACTGTGTTCAGGAACCGGTCGAGCATCGAGTTGAAGCTCTCCGGCTTTTCCCAGAAGGGCGCGTGACCAGCACCTTCCATTACATGCGCTTTGCCTTCGAAGAGCAACTGGATGTTCAGGCCCGAAAAATAGCTGAGTTTGACAAAGGGGTCATGAAATCCATTCACAAAAGCAATGGGTATATCAGCCTGTTCGACGGTGCGGCGCTGATCCACCCCCTGCCCCCGCAACATTGCGCGAGAAAAAACGCTCCTTAGTCTCCCGTCTGCACGCGCTATAGCATCGCGAAAGGAGGGGTTGCTCGTGTCTCCAAAGCAAAGAGACTGAAACCGCTCCACGTCACGCGATGTAAAGTTCTCTTTTGATGCCAGAAGAATATCAAATGATGGATGGAATCCCCGCAGCATTCCGAGGAGACCGCTGGGGACCGGTGGCGTGCCGCACAACATCAGGCCCGAAATGCCGTTGCCGCTGCCCGCCATCTCAATCGCGACGTGACCGCCAAGCGACCATCCCAGCACGGGAAAGCGACGAAGCCCCAGGCGCGCTGCCACCTCTCCTATGCAGTCGGCAAGACCGGTGACAGTGTAAGTTGACTGCGGATCTCGAGCGTCGCTCGATTCGCCATGCCCCGGAAGATCGAGCGCAATCAGACGCCAATTCCGGGACAAATGGCTGTGTAGTTGCCGTGAAAAGACCGTCCGTGAGCTGCCGGAACCGTGTATCATAAGTAGTGGTGCAGCGCCATCGATAGTGTCACTGATGCGCACAGCGCCGTGGCTGGTGTCGATTGTACAGTGAAATACGTCCATAAGCTGCGACCCCTAAAGCGCAGCCAAAATCTTGCACAAAAAGATCTACGGCAGGTGCATAATCATCGTAAACCAGATCTAAACCAGGCCGTGCAATCACGACACGTTTCGATGCGGTTACGTATCATACATCAATCATTTGCCTTGGCGTTTTATACGGGTTAGGTCTGTCGCAGCAGCAATTGTAACCAACCTTTCAAGCTGGGTATCGAGATGCAATTTCTTCTGGACTTCATTATTTCGATCACCAGCCTGACTATCGTCGGGTCCTACGCGTGGTCGTTGCGAGGCCACTTCAACTCACCGAAGATGGAAGCCGGAGCAAAGCTGATCACCATCGGCGTCATCGCGACGACGGCGTTTTTCCTGTACCTGGTTTGGTCCGGGACCCAGATGCTATGGGTACAAGTAGTAGGACTGGGATTTGAAATCGGGTCGGCGGGCTTGTTCTGGTGGGCGGTGTCGGCCTCGCGACAGGCCAGGTTGCGCTTCGTGTTCACTCTCGATCATCCAGATAGTCTTGTCACCGACGGTCCCTATCGCTACCTGCGGCACCCTTTTTACACGTCCTACCTGCTCTTCTGGTCGGGGTGGGCGCTGGCATCTTGGTCGATATGGTCGATCCTGCCGGTCTTATTTTTTACGGTTGTCTACGTGATTGCAGCCCGCAATGAGGAGAGGAAGTTCTCCCTATCACCGCTGGCATCCGAATATGAAGCCTATCGGCGCAAGACGGGCTTGCTGACACCGTGGTTCGATTGGCGGTAACCTGCTTCCGAGGGAGGGTACGCATGGCGGAACCGCGTCGGACGCGATGAAGCTGTACCACGAGGCAGCGGCTCGACAGGCGACTGACCTCTCGACGATGCGATAAAGCAATCAGCGTCGAAAGCCTCCGACCGATGGACTTTTCGGACTGCTCCACGGAAACTGTCGATCGTGGCCAGGCGAGTGTCGTTGCCTGCAACAAATCCAACTTGAACACATGGCATTAATCCGACGCCTGGCCCGGCTGTCGCCACGGTGGATCGCCGGGCGCGAACTCCCAAAGCAATTGCGGTTCGCGCTAACTATCACCTCGAACCCGGTCCGCGGTAAGCCCCTCAATCAAGCCGCGACCCGCGCCTTGGCGAAGCGCTTGATCGCCTGTTCCAGTGGCCGTTGGCCGTCGCAATAGTCTTCCCAGGCCGACGATTTCGCCAGAAGAGCAGGAACGGTGCGGATGGTGAAGCGCTTGGGGTCCAGGTCCGACTTGACCTGGGTCCAGGTCAGTGGCATCGAGACGGTGGCGCCCGGCCGGGCGCGCGGTGACAAAGGCGCCACCGCCGTCGCCATCCGGTCGTTGCGCAGATAGTCGAGGAAGATCCGGCCGTTCCTCAGGCTCTTCGTCATTTTGATCAGATAGAGATCGGGATTGTCGCGCGCCATCTGCTGGCACACATCGTGCGCAAAACCCTTCGCTTCAGCCCACGAAAGCGGCTTGCGCTTGTTGACCGCGAGCGGAGTGACAACGTGCAGACCCTTGCCGCCAGTCGTCTTGCAAAAGCTGATCAGGCCCAGCGCGTCGAGACGGTCCCGCATTTCCCGGGCCGCCGAAACCACAGCGGAGAACGGCACGTCCGGACCTGGATCAAGGTCGAAGACGAGACGCCCGGGCACCTCGGGCTGATGCGGTTCGCAATTCCAGGGGTGCAGCTCGACCGCGCCGATCTGCGCGACGGCGGCCAAGCCTTCGACCCGGTCGATTTGCAGATAGGGCTTTTTATCGCCGAAGACCTTGACCAGTTCGAGAAGGTTCGAGGTGCCGGGCATCGCATGGCGCTGGAAAAATTGCTCGCCGCCGATCCCGTCGGGTGCGCGGATGACCGAACATGGGCGTCCCTTGATGTGCTCGATCAGCCAGGAACCGACGGCTTCGTAGTAGCGGGCCAGCTCTTCCTTGGTGACCGCTTCGCCGTCATTCGCATCCGGCCATAGCGGCTTGTCCGGGTTTGAAATCAGCACCCCCATGACCTCGGCTTTGGCGCTTTTTCGGCGGACGGGCCTGGCCTTCGCCTGCACCGCCGGCTGCGGCACGTCAGTTCGCGCGGGCTTCGCCGGCCGTTCAGCCTTGACCTCTTTCGCCGGCTTGTCTTCCCTCAGCCCCTTGAAGGCCGCCTGCCGGACAATACCGTCTGAGGTCCATCCTGCGAATTCGATTTCCGCCACGAGCTCGGGCTTCAGCCACGTGACCTCGGCCTCCTTTTTCGGTGCGCCGACACCGGTGAAAGGCGATTTCGCCGTCTCGAGCGCCTTCAACTTCGGCAGCAGCGTTTCGACTTTCTTTGCGCCATATCCAGTGCCGACGCGGCCGACATAAACGAAGTGGTCGCCACGATAGACGCCGACCAGCAGGGATCGGAATTTCCCGTTGGTCTTTGCGTAGGCGCCAATTACCACCTCATGGCCGGCGCGGCATTTCGACTTCGCCCAGCTTTCAGTACGGCCGGATTGATAGGGTGCATCCGCTTGTTTGGAGATGATGCCTTCCAGCGAGAGCTTGCATGCAGACCGGAGAACTGCATCGCCGCCAGTCTCGAAATGTTCGACGAAACGAATGCGCGGATCGCTGCCGGCGTCGGACAGGAGGCTTTGAAGCCGCGCCTTGCGCTCGACGAGCGGCAGAGATCGCAAATCCTCCCCTCCCTCATAGAGTAGATCGAAGGCGAAATAGACGAGTTCGCTGGTCTTGCCTTCCGAAAGGGCAGCCTGCAGGGCCGCGAAATCAGGAGCGCCACTATCGTCGAGGGCGCAGATCTCGCCGTCGATGATCGCATCGGGCAATGCCGATGCCGCCTCGGCGATATCGGGATATTTTGCAGTCCAGTCGAGCCCTTTCCTGGTCTTCAGCGTCGCCTCACCATCCAGCACGCGCATCTGGATCCGGTAACCGTCGAACTTGATCTCGTGAATCCAGCCGGTGCCTGCCGGAGGGCGCTCCAGGGTCTGGCAGAGCTGCGGCGCAATGAAATCCGGCAAATCGACCTGTGTCACCGTCTTGGAGTCTCCTCCAGTTCGGGCATCCTCTTTTCTCTCGTCGGCAGCCAGTCCCTGATTGCTGTCCCAGACCGCATCGGCCCGAACATCGCCGCCCTCGACCATGAAAGGCTTGGGCTTTCGTCCTTTGCCGGCCGCGATCATTTCCATGGTTCGGCCGGAGGCAACCGATGTCTGATTTTCTTCGAGGATAGTCGCGCCGTTCTCGTCGACGGAGAACTCGTCGTGGTGTTTGATCAGCAGCCAGTTGGTGCGCTTGCCACGGTCGCGATCGTTGCGCATCCGCACCAGCACGAAGCTGCCGTGCAGGCGTTTGCCTTCCAGCGTAAACTTGAAATCGCCTTTTGCCAGCGCCTGCTCCGGGCTCTTCTTTCCTTCCGGTTCCCAATAGCCCCGATCCCACAGCATGACAGTGCCGCCGCCATACTGGCCTTTCGGAATGGTGCCTTCGAAATCACCATAGTCCAGTGGGTGATCCTCCACCTCGACGGCCAGCCGCTTGTCGTGCGGATCGAGGGATGGCCCTTTCGTGACAGCCCAGGACTTGAAGACGCCGTCCAACTCGAGTCTCAGATCGTAGTGCAGCCGGGTGGCATCATGTTTCTGGATGACGAAGCGACGGCGGTTGCTGCGCGTCAGGCGCTTTTCACCGCTCGGCTCGGCCGTTTTTTGAAAATCGCGCTTCGATCGATAAGTCGATAGTTTGTCGCTGGCCATAATCGCTCCAGAAAGCAGCCCCGACAGCGAAATGCCGGCTGGCAGCTGGAAGTTCCATCAGGGCGTTTATACCGGCGCTCATCGGGAAAACGCGCGCTTCGGCAAGACCTCGCCTCATCGGAGGCGAGGTCATCACTGATACCCTAGATGGCCGCGTGACGCGCTGGCCGGGGCGGATGCGGAGCGGGCTTCCTCTTCCACGGGACCAGGACGGCCGGCATTCCGACTTCGAGACAGGCCGCCACGAAGGCCTCACGCGCGACGATGCCGGGAATGATCCCGTTAAGCGCGCCGCGGCACGTCTTCACCGCTCGCTCATGGCGCTCTCCATGACGCAGCGGCCATTCGTTCTCGAGAAAATCCAAGGCGTCGTAAACGCCTGTGAAGGTACGCTCTAAACCGCACTGCAGCCGGATCGTCACCGGCCGGATCCATGGAACATCGTTCAGCGGCATCTTTTCCTCCTTTCATGCCACCAATGGTCCTGACGAAATGATATTGTGGCTGGGCGCCGACGGTTCAAGGACCGCCGTGAAGCGTCTCTCAGATGATCTTCTCGATACCGGCATTGGCCCGTCCAGCTCCTGTAGCGCCTGCCTCGGCATGCGTCCTGGGATCAACCCGCCGCAACTGTCAGAAGATAGAGCGGTGAGTATCGGAACAAAAAATTCACCTCACCAAGCATCGTTATCCAGGCTCAAGCGTTAATCGCTACCATCAGGATGCAAAGATGCGCTGGGATCAATGGCTGTCCGTTCTCGTCATCACGCTGATGATGGGTGCGTTTCTATGGGATCGTTATCGATATGATATCGTCGCCGTGAGCGCACTTCTCATCGCGATCATTATCGGGGTCGTCCCCGCCAAAAATGCCTTTACCGGCTTTGCCGACGACATCGTCATTATCGTCGGCAGCGCGCTCATCGTGAGTGCGGCGATATCCAGATCGGGGATCATGGATGTCGCCTTGCGCAGATTTTCGCCCGAACGACGTGGGCCAAGGATGCAGCTGATCATCTTGGTTGCCATAGTCGCAGCCCTGTCAGCCTTTATCAAAAACATCGGTGCGCTGGCGATCATGATTCCGGTCGCTGTGCAAATGGCGCGAAAGTCAAACGTATCGCCGTCCATGTTCTTGATGCCGATGTCTTTCGCCTCCCTGCTTGGAGGGCTCATGACGCAGATCGGCACGTCGCCAAACATCATCGTGTCCCGGGTGCGCGAGGAGATCACCGGGCAGCCGTTCATGATGTTTGACTATACGCCTGTCGGCCTGGCGCTCTCGGTCGCCGGCGTTGTTTTTCTGGCGCTCTTCTACAGGCTGCTGCCTGAAAGATCGCGTGTAGAGACATCGATGGACGAGGCGGTAGCGATCAAAAACTATACCACCGAAGCCAAGGTCGCAGCGCCGTCCGGGGCGATCGGGCAGTCGGTCAGCTGGCTGCAGAAACCTGCCGGCGGCGATGCGATGGTCACCGCCATTATCGGCGGCGGCGGGCAAAAGCGCACGCCCCTTCCCGACACCGTGCTCAAGGATGGCGACCTGCTTATTATCGAGGGCGAGCAGAGCGCGCTCGACAAGATCGTCAGCGAAGCCAAGCTTCAACTGTCCGATCGCAAGCACCAGCCGGAGGCGCGCCGCGACATAGGTTCTGTCGAAGCCATTGTCGGCGAACATTCCCGATTGATCGGCGTCAGCGCAAAAGACGTCTCGCTTTTTGACAATACCGGCCTCAACCTTCTTGCCGTCAGCCGCCGCGACAAACGCTTCACCGAGCGTCTGGGGGAGATCAAGATCCGCAACGGGGACGTCTTGGTCCTGCAGGGCAACCTGCAGAAATTACCGGATCTTTTGCGCGAGTGGGGATGCCTACCGCTCGTCGAACGAAATCTGAAGCTCGGCAGCGCCCGCAATGGCCTGGTCCCCGTCATCATCCTCTTGGCGACGATGGCGGCCACGGCCTTTGGCGGGATCCCCGTTGCGACGGCGTTTTTCGCCGCAGCTTTTTTGATGGTGGTCACCGGATCCATCCCTTTGCGGGAAGTTTATCAGCATCTCGATGCGCCCATTCTGATCATGCTGGCCGCTCTCATTCCGATCAGCGACTCGCTCAGGACCACAGGAACCACCGACATCATCGCGGACCTCCTCTCGCGAACCGCCGAAATGCTCCCGCCCTTCGGTGCGTTGGCTCTCATCCTGGTTGCGGCCATGGCCGTAACCCCGTTTTTGAACAACGCAGCGACGGTTCTGGTCATGGCCCCGATCGCCGCGACCTTTGCCGAGAAGCTGGGCTTTAGACCCGATGCTTTTCTGATGGCGGTGGCAATTGGAGCCGGCTGTGACTTCCTCACCCCCATCGGACACCAGTGCAACACGCTCGTGATGGGACCGGGCGGATATCGGTTTGGTGACTACGCGCGATTGGGTCTGCCGCTCTCGCTCATTGTGGTGGTCGTCAGTGTGCCGATCCTGCTATTGGTCTGGCCGATCTGATTGCACCTGACCGGGCGTTGCGGCGACCGATAGAAGTTTCGAAGCCGAGATGTTTTCGTCAAGCAGCGACGTCAGGAAGAGGCAAGCCCAGGATCTCGGCATGTTTACAAAGCTTCTGCCAAGCCACCTCGCCGACCGGCACGCCCTCTTCCAACGCCGAGCGGCGCTTTCGTGCGGCGCTGTCGCCCGGCATGCGAACGGGGCCATTGTTCCAGGGCGCCGGAGGATTGCTGCGGCATGCAGAGGCGAGAAAGTCAGACTGCGCCGTAAAGGCATCCAGCCCGGCAAAAAAGGCGGGATCGATGACCTGAAGGAAAGCGCTTTGCGAAAAGACACCGGACGGCGTGTTGGCCCGTCCCTTGCCGGAAAGCCCCTGCCCCAGCAATTCGACGATCAGCCCGAGCCCAAAACCCTTGTGCCCCTTCAACTGGCCGCCAAGAGGCATCATTGTCCCGCCCCGTTCGGCCACTTCGCGTGGATCATCGGTCGGCTCGCCTGCGGCGGTGAGAGCCCAGGCCTCAGGAAATTTCTTGCCGGCCTTCGCCAGGTTTTGCGTCATGGTCGTGGTGGTGATCGAGGCCGAGACGTCGATCAGGATTGGATCCCTGGACGTCGGGAAGCCGGCCGCCATCGGGTTTGGCGTCAGAAGCGGCTTCGTGCCGCCATAGGGCGCGACACGGCTCGCCGCGGGATGCGAGACCGACAGCTGCACGATCAGACCGCGGTCGGTGACCTGCCGCATGAAGGCTGAAAGAGCGCAGGTATGGTGGCAGTTGCGGATCGCGGCGGTGACAACGCCATGATCGCCGACCCGTTCGCAGGCCTGCTCGATCGCCTTCGTCAGCAGCCATGCGCCTGGGAGGGATTTGCCGTCCCAAACAAAGGCTGCGCCGCGGTCATTGACGACCTCATAGCTGCCGGACTTCGCAAGGGAACCGTCCTCCAACGCCTCGACGTACCAGTTCAAAAGGCTGACGCCATGGGTTTCGTGACCGATCATGTCGCCTTCCACCAGCACGGCGGCAGTCGTTTCGGCCTTGTCGGGCTCCATGCCGGCGCGGGTCAATATCTGCTCGGCGAATTGGGTCAGGGCAATGCGGTCAATCAGCGGCATAGGCATTCCTCCCTCACGTCATGGAAAGCACGGGCCGCTATTTGCGGGCGGCCCGTGCTTAAGTGCGGCAACCCGGCTTACTTGAAGCGGATCTGCGACAACTGCAGTTCGGAATTCGTCGCGATCGTCGGCTTGAAGTCGAGACGCGGCGAGACGCGGGTGAAACCGACCATGTGGAACATCGGGATGTCGGCGATGATTTCGGTATTCACCTTGGCGAACAGCTCCTTCCAGAGTTTTGTTCGCTCGTCGCCGGTGGCAGACGTCGCCTTGGCGATCAGCGCGTCGACGGCAGGATCGCGAACCATGGAGTGCGAGCCGTCGGTCGCGTATTTCACGAATGCGGTGAAGACGGGATCGCCGGTCGCATTGTCGTGCTGCGACTGGGTCAGAGTCGGACCGGAATCGGCGACAAAGGGTGCAACGAAGTAGCCGTTCCACACGGAAACGTCATACATGTCGAGCTTTACGTTCAACCCAACTTCCTGAAGCATTGCCATCATCGCTTCCATCGCTTCGGTGGCATTGGGATATTGCCCATTACGGCCGATGATGCGGATCTCGCGATCGACCGGCACGCCGTCCGTTTTCGCTGCTGCGACCAGTTCCTTTGCTTTTTCGGGATCATACGGCCAGGCGGGAATATCGGCATTGTAGCCGATCGTGGTCGGCACGACGAGCTGTGTCGCGATCTTGGCCTGTTCGGGGAACAGTGTTCCGAGCATCGCCTGACGATCAATAGCGAGGTTCATCGCTTCACGGATGCGCCGGTCGTTAAGGGGTGCTGCGCGCGTATCGATGCGCAGCGATGTCGTCTCCGAATTCGGATAGGCGAAATCGGTTTCCTTGTTGGTGGCATCCTGCACGGATACAGCCGGGACGATATCGGCTTCGCCGGCATCGACCATGGCGGCAGCAACGGCGCTGTCGGAGCGGAACAGATAGGTCGCCTGTTCCACCTGCGGCTTTTCCCCCCAATATTCCGGATTGCGTTTCAGCACGATCGACTGGCCGATTTCCCATTTGTCGAACGTATAGGGGCCAGTGCCGATCGGCTTGCGGGTGAATTCGTCTGCTGGTGTCGCCTCGGCCGATTCCACGGCCATCACGGTCATCAGAAGCGGAAGAATCGGTTGCGCCGGTTTTGTCGTAATCCGGATCGTGTTGGCATCCGGCGTTTCGAAGCTGAACTCGGTGCCGCCGAAATATTTGCCGCCGGTCTCACAGCTGAGCTTCTTGTTCTTGTTGCGCTCGATGGTGAACTGGACATCTTTGGCGGTGAACGGCTTGCCATCGTGCCATTTGACATTCGGGCGCAGCTTGAACTCCCAGGTGTCGTCGTCAATCTTCGACCATTCCGTCGCCAGGCGGGGCTTGAGGCCGCCATTGACGTAGTCGAATTCCACCAGCATCTCGTTGACGTTTTCAGAAATGACCCGGCCGACGTCCTGGCGGGCAGCCATACAGGGCTCGACGACATCGACCGTTTCGGCAAGCACAATAGTGACGTTGCTCTTGGCATCCTGCGCCTGAGCCGAGCCGAAACTCAGCGCGAGCACCGTTGTTGAAAAGCAGGCAGCTAACAAATGCAGTTTCATTTCGTTCTCCTCCCATGCGCCTTTGGCGCTCCTCACAGTAAATCTGTGTCCCGTTTTCCGGTGCTCCGGCATCCACTCGGCAGGCGCGAAATTTTACCCGGCCGAAGCGATCAGTTCGCGCATCATCTCGACTTCCTCGTCGGTAAGATCCGTCAGCGGCGCCCGCACCGGACCGGCATCAAAGCCGCGCAAACGCACGCCTGCCTTGACCGCAGAAACAGCATAACCGGCCTTGCGATCGCGGATGCGGGCAAAGGGATAGTAGAAATCGCGCAGCATCTGCTCACAGGCCGCGTCTTCACCGGCGAGGAACGCCTTGTGGAATCTCAGTGCCGTTTCAGGCACGAAATTGAAGACCGCCGAGGAATAGGTCGGCATGCCGGCTCCGCGATAGGCTTGAGCAAACAGTTCGTGTGTCGGCATGCCGCCAATATAGGAAAGGCGGTCCCCGAGCGCGATCGTGACACGGCGCACCGTATCGATGTCGCCGGTTCCATCCTTGAAGCCGATCAGATTTGGGCATTCGTCGGCAAGCTGAGCAAGCTGCTCGGCCGAAACCCGCGCCTGGCCACGATTATAAACGATGACACCCATATTGGTGGCCTTGCAAACGGCCCGTACACGCGCGGCAATGCCATCTGCCGGCGCCTCGGTCAGGTAATGCGGCAGCAGAAGAATGCCGTCCCCACCGGCCGCCTCGATGTCGCGCGCCATGTCGCAGGCAATCCGCGTGCCGTAGCCGCATCCGGCAATAACGGGCGCATCGCCGGATACGGCGCGGGCGGCCTTTACCACCTCAACCACCTCACCCGGCGTCAGCGAAAACAGCTCGCCGGTGCCGCCGGCAACGATCAGGCCGGCAACGGGGTAGGATGACAGCCATTCCAGATGCGCTGAAAATGGCTTGGCGGCAAACCGGTCTTCGGCATCAAAAGGCGTGACAGGGAAGGACAGCAGGCCGTTGCGAATGATCTCGCGAAGTTCAGTCGGGGCAATCAATTTGGCACTCCTTCAATTGCGCAGGTCTTGGGGCAACAGGTCCGCGGGGAAATTCTGGTAGGCGACGGGTCGCAGAAACCTGCGGATCGACATGGTCCCGACGCTGGTCGCGCCGAAGTTGGTCGAGGCCGGGTAGGGTCCGCCATGCACCATGGAATCGACAACCTCGACACCGGTTGGGAAGCCGTTGACCAGCACTCTGCCCGCCTTCCGTTCGAGGATTGGCAGCAGGTCGCGGGCAAGGCGAAGGTCGGCGTCGTCCATATGGATCGTCGCGGTCAACTGTCCCTGGAAGCTTTCGGCAAGGGCGAGCATCTTTTCAGGAGAGCCGACGCGCACGACGAGGCCGAGAGGACCGAATACTTCTTCGCTGAGCGAGTGATCGGCAAGCCAGGCCGAGCCGTTGGTCTCAAACAGGTTCGGCGCTGCGTCGCGGCCGGCACTCTCTGCAGCGAGAACCGGCGCGACGGCATTGCTTGCCCGCAGGCGGTCCACGCCGTCGTGATAGGCCGTGGCGATGCCTTTGGTCAGCATCGTCTGCGGCGCCACCTTTTCAAGAGCCGCCTTGGCGGCACTAATGAATTTGTCCGCCTCCGGTCCGTCGACGACGACGGCGATACCGGGTTTGGTGCAGAACTGGCCGGCACCAAGCGTCAGGGAACCGGCCCAGCCTGAACCGATCGCCTCCGCCCGGGCAGCGGTAGCGGCCGGCAGCAGGAACATCGGATTAACGCTGCCCAATTCGCCGAAAAACGGGATCGGCTCAGGGCGCTGGGCGCAAAGGTCAAAGAGCGCCCGCCCGCCGGCAAGCGAGCCGGTAAAGCCAACGGCTTTGATGACCGGATGGGTCACCAAAGCCGTTCCGACATCACGGCGGCCGCCCTGGATCAGACTGAAGACGCCGGCCGGCATTCGGGTGCGTTCGCTAGCAGCGGCGATCGCCTCGGCGATGATTTCTCCGGTGCCGGGATGGGCTGAATGTCCCTTCACCACGATCGGGCAGCCCGCCGCAAGCGCGGCTGCCGTATCGCCGCCGGCGGTCGAGAACGCCAGCGGAAAATTCGAAGCGCCGAAGACGGCGACGGGGCCGATCGGCCGTTGCACCAGGCGGATCTCGGGGCGCGGTGCCGGTTGCCGGTCCGGTTGCGCCGCATCGATGCGCGCGTCGAGATGCGCGCCCTTGCGGATATGCTCGGCAAACAATCTGAGTTGGCCGGTGGTACGAGCACGTTCGCCGTTGAGCCGGCCCTCTGGAAGTCCGGTTTCCTGCGTTCCGATGAGGGTAACGGCCTCGCCACGCTTGTCGATCTCCTCGGCGATTGCCTCGAGGAAAATGGCGCGCTCCTCGCGTGTCGTTGCCGAAAATGCTGCAAAGGCAGCTTCAGCAGCGCGGCAGGCGCGGTCGACCAGTTCCGTTGTGCCGACAGCGAAGTCATGTGCCTGCCCATGCGCCGGCTCGGACCGAAATGTCGTCGTTCCGGCAATCCAATCGCCGGCGATGAAATGCCTGCCTGAAGGGGTCCAGTTCATTGCGATTCTCCTCGGCGGAGCCTTGCTCCGTCCTGATTCCGTTGTTCAAGATGCGCCGCGTTAGCGGCCATTCACCTTCCGCCATTCGGCAAAGAGCGTCAGATTGCTTTCGTCGGTGGCCGGGTAAAGGCCAATGATCGTATGACCTTGCTTGACGCGTTCTGTCACGAAATCCTCGTAAGCGGTCATCTCGACTGCTTCATCGGCGATCTCGTCGGCGATCTCGGCTGGGATGACAATCACGCTGTCGTCGTCGCCGACCATGATGTCGCCTGGGAAGACCGCCACATCGCCACAGCCTATCGGCACATTGATGTCGATCGCCTCGTGCAACGTCAGGTTCGTCGGGCTGGAGGGACGGTGGTGATAGGCGGGGATATCGAGGCCGCCGATCGTCATGGCGTCCCGGAAACCGCCATCGGTGACGACGCCGGCGCCGCCGCGCATCATCAGGCGGGTAATCAGGATGTCGCCGGCAGAGGCTGCGCGCGGATCCTTGCGGCTGTCCATCACCAGAACAGCGCCTTCCGGGCAAGTCTCGATCGCAAGCCGTTGCGGATGTTTAGGGTTGCGAAAGACGTTCATCGCGTTGCGGTCCTCGCGCGCCGGCATGTAGCGCAGCGTGAAGGCCGGTCCGACCATATTGCGGCCCTTCGGCTGGACCGGCCGAACATCCTGGATCGTCTGGTTTCTCAAGCCGCGCTTGAACAGGGCCGAGCAGAGCGTCGCGACGGAGACACCCATCAGCTTTTCACGGGTTGCGGGGTTCATATTTCCTCCTCCTCGTTCTCGTTCAGGCGCCGAAGCTGCGGGTTTCCACAGTCCAATCACGCGCCTTGCCCGTCAGGCTGCAGCCGAGCCCCGGACGTGCCGGCACGATCATCCGGCCGTCCTTGATCTCGAGTTGTTCGTTAAACAGGGGCGCCAGCCAATCGAAATGCTCGACCCACGGCTCGTGCGCATAGGCGGCGGCCAGATGCAGATGGATTTCCATGGCGAAATGCGGGGCCAGGCGCATGCGTTTCACCTCGGCGTGCGTGCAGATGCGCAGAAAGGGCGTGATGCCGCCGACACGCGGCGCATCCGGCTGAATGAAGTCGACCGCATCGGCCCGGATCAGCGCCATGTGCTCGTCGACGCTTGCCAGCATTTCGCCGGTGGCGATCGGCGTGGCAAGTTCCCGCGCCAGTGCCGCATGGCCCTCGGCGTCATAGGCATCGAGCGGCTCTTCGATCCATTCGAGGTTGAGCGGTTCGACCAGCCGGCCGAAGCGCAAGGCCGTCGTGCGGTCCCATTGCTGGTTTGCATCGACCATCAGCGGGACACGGCCATCGATATGGCTGGTCACCGCATCAAGCCGGCGAAGGTCGATCATCGGGTCCGGCTGTCCGACCTTGATCTTGATGCCGCCGATACCTGAGGCGATCGAGTGGTCGATGGCATCGCGGATTTCCTCGACGCTCGATGACAGGAAGCCGCCGGAGGTGTTATAGCAGGCGACACTGTCGCGATGGGCGCCAAGCAGTTTTGCAAGCGGCAGGCCGGCGCGTTTCGCCTTCAGGTCCCAGAGGCAGATGTCGATGGCGGCGATTGCCTGCGTTGCGATGCCGGAGCGGCCGACCGAGGCTCCGGCCCAGCAGAGCTTGTCCCAGATGCGCGCGGTGTCGTTGGGGTCTTCGCCGATCAGGTTGTCCGCAAGCTCGCAGGCATGTGCATAAAGGGCAGGTCCGCCTGCCCGCTTCGAGTAACTGAAACCGAGACCGCTATGGCCGGCCTCGGAGACGATCTCGCAAAACAGAAAGGCCACCTGGGTCAGCGGCTTCTGCCGGCCCGTCAACACCTTGGCATCGCTAATCGGCCGCGCCAAAGGCAGGTAAACGAGCGACAGGGTGACTGACCGGATGGCGTCCAACTTGGACGGACCGGCAGCGAAGCCAGCCTTGGGGGGCTGTGCGGGAATCGTACGTCGATCGGGATCAAACATCGTGGTGCCTCAGTTGATAGCCGGTTCCGGCGTCTTGCCACCGAATTGCGTCGTCAGGAAATCAAAGTCGCAGCCTTTGTCGGCCTGCTCGATATGGCCGGAGAACATAAAGCCGTAGCCGCGCTCATAGTGCCGCGTCGGCGCCGCCCAGGCGGCCCGCCGCGCTGTGATCTCTTCTTCGGAAACCAGCATATTGAGGCTGCGTGCCGCAATATCAAGCTCGACCATGTCCCCCGTTCTCAGCAGCGCCAAAGGCCCGCCAACATAAGATTCCGGTGCGACATGCAGCACGCAGGCACCGAAACTGGTTCCGGACATGCGGGCGTCCGAGATCCGCACCATGTCGCGCAGGCCGAGCTTCAACAGCGCCTTCGGCATCGGGATCATGCCCCATTCCGGCATGCCCGGTCCGCCCTGGGGGCCGGCATTGCGGAGAACGAGAACGGTGTCCGGCGTCAGCGGATAGTCTGGATCATCGATGATCTTCTTCATCTCCGCATAGCTGTCGGCGACCAGCGCCGGGCCGCAATGGCGATGGAATTTCGGGTCGCAGGCCGCCGGTTTGATGACCGCGCCGTCCGGACACAGGTTCCCCTTGAGCACGGCCAGCGAACCTTCGTGATAGACAGGGTTCGACAATGGCCGGATAACGTCGTCATTGTAGATCTTCACCTGGTCCAGACCATCCACCAAGGGTTTGCCCGTCACGGTGATCGCGGTGGGATCGAGCTTGTCGCCGAGCTGCTTCATCAGGGCGCGCAGGCCACCCGCATAAAAGAAATCCTCCATCAGGTAGGTCGAACCGGAAGGCCGGATGTTGGCGAGAACCGGCGTCGTGCGACCGATAAGATCGAGATCATCAAGCTCCAGCGGGACGCCGGCGCGCCGCGCCATGGCGATCAGGTGAATGATCGCATTGGTGGAGCAGCCGGTCGCCATTGCGACCGTGACTGCGTTGTCGACGGCAGCGGGCGTGATGATCTGGTCCGGCGTCAGATCCTCCCAAACCATATCGACGATGCGGCGGCCGCAGGCCGCCGACATGCGCTGGTGGTTGGCGTCGGCTGCCGGGATCGAGGATGCGCCCGGCAGCGTCAATCCCATAGCCTCGGCGATCGCCGTCATCGTGGATGCCGTGCCCATGGTCATGCAATGGCCGTAACTGCGGGCGATTCCGCCTTCGATGCCCTGCCACTCCTCCTGGGTGATCATGCCGGCGCGGCGCTCGTCCCAATATTTGAAGCCGTCGGTACCGGAGCCCAGCGTCTTGCCGGCATAGTAACCGCGAAGCATCGGGCCGGCCGGCAGATAAATGAAGGGAATGCCCATGCTGACTGCGCCCATGACAAGGCCTGGTGTCGTCTTGTCGCAGCCACCCATCAGAACGGCGCCATCGACAGGATGGCTCCGCAACAGTTCCTCGGTCTCCATCGCCAGCATATTGCGATAGAGCATCGTCGTCGGCTTGACGAAGTTTTCGGAAAGGGAAAGAGCGGGCAGTTCCATGGGGAACCCACCCGACTGAAGAATTCCCCGCTTCACCCATTCGGCGCGTTCACGGAAATGCATGTGGCACGGCTGCGCGTCGGACCAGGTGTTGATCACGGCAATGATCGGCTTTCCCTGCCAATCCTCCGGCGCGTAACCCATCTGCATGGTCCGCGACCGATGGCCGAACGAGCGCTGATCATCCGGCAGCATCCATCGGGCGGACCGCAATTGCTCGTAGGTTTTCCTCGCGGTCACGGCCTTCTCCCACCTTTTCGCTTGCTTATTTCAGCGTTTGCACCAACTGATATTTTAGTTTGACATATATATCAATGGAAAGTTTGCGTTCTTGTGCATTAGGTCGTGCAAAGCTATGAATGGAGTCGAAAAGGACGCCTCACATGAATTCCCAGTTCGCCTCTACATTCGGCCTGACCGCGCCCGGCTTCCCGGTCGTCGCTGGCAGTACCGTCCAGCGAGTCTATGATGATCTGCGCAAGCGCATCATCACCATTCAGTTGCCGCCGGACACCACGCTGTCGCGCACCGAGCTCACCGAGACTTATGAAGTCAGCCAGACTCCCATCCGTGACGCATTGCAGCTTCTCAAACAGGAGGGTCTGGTTCGCATTTATCCGCAGTCCCGCACTGTGGTGACCAGGATCGACGTCCTGCAGATTTACGAGGCGCATTTCCTCCGCGTTGCACTGGAAACGGAGGTTTGCCGCCGCCTCGCAACCGATCCGGACCAGGATCCGAGCGTCATTACCCGCGCCCGGTCGATCATCAAGATGCAGGCGGCAGTCGCCGACGACGCCGATCAGATCGCGATCTTCCAGGAGCTCGACGAGCTCTTTCACCAGACATTGTTCGCAGGCGCCAAGCGCAGCAGCCTCCACCAATTGATACGCGAGCGCTCCGGCCATCTCGAGCGTATTCGTCGCCTGCATCTGCCCGAGAAGGGCAAGATCGTCAGCATTCTCGATGGGCATCACGCCATTATCGATGCGATCGCCGCGCGCAACGAACAGGGTGCCGTCGACGCGATCCGCGAGCATCTCAGCCGCACCGTCGCAAAAGTGGAAGACCTGCGGAAGGAGTTCCCGGACTACTTCGTCTGATCTGCCGCGCCGCGGGTTTTGCCGGAGTCAATTGACCGGCGTCAGCAGCGGCCTGCCTGCGAAGAAGGCGGCAAGGTTGTCGACCGTCAATTGCGCCATCCTGTCGCGCGTTTCCTCGGTACCGCTGGCATGGTGGGGATAGAGCACGACGTTGTCGAGCGCTGCGAAGCGCGGATCGGGATTGGGTTCGTTGAGGTAGACATCGATGCCGGCCGAGGCGATCCGCCTTTCCTGCAAGGCCTTGATCAAGGCCGGCTCGTCGACCACGGTGCCGCGGGCAATGTTGATGAAGCTGCCGGTCGGTCCGAGCGCATTCAGCACGTCCGCCGAAATCAACCCCTCGGTCGAGGGGCCGCCCGGTGTCGCGACTATTAGGATATCGGCCCAGTCCGCCAGTTTTACCGGCGTGTCGAAATAGGCAAAATCGTTGCCTTCTTTCTTCGTCCTGCCGTAATAGCCGACCGTCAGTCCGACAGCTTCGCATCGCTTGGCAATGGCCATCCCTATGCGGCCGAGGCCGACGATCCCGGCCTTCTTGCCCGAGGTCGATGTCGTCAGCGGCATCATCCCTTTCTGACCCCAGTCGCCGGAGCGCACATAGCGATCGCCTTCCGGCAGGCGCCGACGTGCCGCAAGCAGCAGAAGCAGTGCCATATCAGCAACGTCATCGCACAGCACTTCGGATGTGTTGGTGAGCTTGATGCCGCGCCGTGTCATCGCCTCGACATCCATCTGGTCGTAGCCAGCCGAGGAACAGGCGGCGAGCTTTAATGCCGGCAATTTCGAAAGCAGGGCTTCGTCGATGGTCACATGGCCGTTGCAGACCAATGCGGAAGAGACCGGGCCGGCTTGCCGCAAGAGAGCATCCCGCTCTTCGCCTTTGACAAGATCGAGCCGGTGCAGCGTGTAGCTTTCCTCGAGCATCGCCATCTGATGGGGCCGGAGCGGATAGGCGACGATAACATCGGGCTTCATGCGGAAACGAGTCCTTCCTGTCGTTGGCGGGCGGCGCGTCGGGTGGCCTGGATCTCGGGATCGGGATCGAGGCTCGCGGCAAGAAGCGCCTGCGTGTAGGGGTGGGATGGCGCGTTGAAGATCTGTTCGACCGGCCCCTCCTCGACAATCTCGCCGGCCTTCATGACGATGACGCGATCGGCAAAATCGCGAACCACCGGCAGGTCGTGTGCGATGAAGAGGTAGGAAAGGCCGAATTCGCGACGCAGGCCCTCAAGCAAGGCGATCACCTGCGCCTGGATCGACACGTCGAGTGCCGAAACCGCCTCGTCGCAGATGATCAGTTTCGGCTCCATCGCCAGCGCCCGGGCAATCGCGATGCGCTGGCGCTGGCCGCCGGAAAACTGATGTGGATACCGGTCGGCCATATCCGGTTTCAGGCCAACCTTGACCAGCAGCTCGGCCACTCTTTCCTTCCATCTCGCTTTCGGCAGGATATCCGGGTGAATGACCCAAGCTTCGGAAATCAACCGGAATACGCTCATCCGCGGGTTCAGTGACTGGGTCGGGTCCTGAAAGACCATCTGCAAATCGCGACGCAGCCCGAATATTTCCCTCGGGGTCATCGCAAGCAGATCGTTGCCGCGGTAGAGAACCTGGCCCTCCTGCGGATCATCGAGGCGAACGATCGCCCGGGCAAGGGTTGACTTGCCGGAACCGCTCTCGCCGACAACGGCAACCGTCTCGCCGGGCATGATGACGAAGTCCACGCCCTTCAGCGCCTGGAATGCACCGAAACTCTTTTTCAAGCCGATGGCGCGCAGCAGCGGTTCGCCCTGTCGGTCACGCTCTTGCGCCATCGCACCCTTCCCCGGTGCGGCAGCAATCAGCTTCTTCGTATAGGCGTTCTGCGGGTTGCGATAGACTTCGGCCGCATTGCCGGTTTCGACCACGCAGCCGGAATTCATCACCACGACCCGGTCGGCGATCTCGGCAACGACGCCCAAGTCGTGGGTGATCAGCAACAGGCCCATGCCGGTTTCCTGCTGCAACTCCTGCAGAAGTTCCAGCACCTGCGCCTGCACCGTCACATCAAGCGCGGTGGTGGGTTCATCCGCGATCAGGATATCGGGCTTGCAGGCGATCGCCATGGCGATCATCAGGCGCTGCCGCTGTCCGCCGGAGAACTGGAACGGATATTTTCGCATCGCCGCCTGAGGATCGGTTATGCCGACGCGTCTGATCAATTCGAGCGCCCTCGCGCCGGCGCGCTCCGCCGACTGGCCATGCGTCGTCATCATCTCGGTGATTTGCCAGCCGACCGGATAGACCGGATTGAGGTGGGCGAGCGGGTCCTGAAAGATCATGGCGATCTTGGCACCGTTGATCGAGCGCCGCTCCTCGGGCGTCATTTTCAGCATGTCGCGCCCGTTGAGGAGAATGGCGCCGCTGGTGATCTTACCGGGCGGCATGTCGATCAGATTCATGACCGCCGAGGCCGACACGGATTTGCCTGAACCGCTTTCCCCAAGGATCGCCAACGTCTCGCCGCGATCGAGATGCCAGCTGACATCCTGCACCGCCTTGACGGTCCCGCTGGCGGTGTGAAACTCGACCGAGAGGTCACGCACTTCCAAAAGATGTTCAGCCATTTTTCCTGCCCCTCATTTCAAGGCGCCAGCGTTGCGTCGGATCGAGCGCGATGCGCAGCCAATTCGACAAAAGGTTCAGCGACAGCGTCGTCAGGATGATTGCAAGGCCCGGCCAGAAGGAAAGCCACCAGGCATTGGTGAGATAGGGTCGTCCTTGAGCAACCATGAGGCCCCAGGTGATCTCCGGCGCCTGAATGCCGATGCCCAGGAATGACAGGGAGGACTCCGCCAGCATGACGAAAGCGAAATCCAGCGTTGCGATGGTCACCAGCGTTGGGAAGATCACCGGCTGGATGTGATGGAAGACAATGCGCCAATACGATGCTCCCATGACCTTCGCCGCCTGCACGAACATCCGCTCGCGCACTTCCAGCACTTCGGCGCGCGTGGTGCGCAGATAGATGGGAATGCGGGTGATCGCCAGGACGAGGACGATATTGGTGACCGAGGGCTCGAGCATGTAGAGCACGATCACCGCCAGAAGCAGCGACGGAAAGGACATGATGACGTCGCCGAGGCGCATGATCCATTGAGCAGCAGAAGAGCGGCTGTAACCTGCCACCAGACCGAGCGCCGTACCAACGACGGATGATGCGAGCACGGCTGCCGCGGCCACCAGGATGGTGTTTTGCGCCGCCACGATGACGCGGGCAAGAAGCGGCCTGCCGAGCGCATCGGCGCCGAGGACATAAAGCAATCCGCGGGTGATATCGAACGGCGGTGCGTTGCGGCCCCGCAGGTTCTGCTTGGTGGCGATGGCCTCCAGCAGGAACGGGCCAAACAGCGCGCAGAGCAGAACGATCAAGAGGAACAGAGCCGCGAAAAAAGCGAGCTTGTCCGCCCACAGCATCGTCAGCCAGCGCCCGATCGGGCCGCTTGGTTTTTTCTCGGCGAGGATTTGTGTGTCGGCCATCGTCATCGCTCAATACCGGATGCGCGGATCGAGCAGCGCATAGGCGATGTCGATCAACAGGTTCATGATGAAGATCGCCAGTGCCGAGACCATGATGACGGCCAGCACGACGGCGAAATCGCGAAGCAAAATGGAATCGATCATCAGCTTGCCGATACCAGGAAAACCAAACACCGTCTCGACGACGACGGCACCGTTCAGGATGGCGGCCGCCTGGTCGCCGATGACGGTGATCACCGGCAGCATGGCGTTGCGCAGTCCGTGAATGAAGATGATTGAGTTCGAGCGGACCCCCTTGGCGCGGGCCGTCTTCACATAGGCGGAAGACAGAACGCTGATCATCGAGCCGCGGACCACCTGCAGGATCAGGCCGAAAGGCCGGATGAACAGCACGCTGACCGGCAGGACCCAGTGCCAGAAAGTTCCCGTTCCCGATGTCGGCAGAACATGCAGTTTGACGGCGAAAATGACGATCGCCACGATGGCCAGCCAGAAGTCCGGCGCCGCAGCGCCGATCAGCGAGAAGAAAGTGGCGAGACGGTCGAAGACGCCGCCGACGCGAAACGCCGCGAGCGAACCGATGACGATCGCGGCGACCGTGACCAGCGCCATGGTGATGACAGCCAGCCAGAAGGTCCAGACGAAAGCCTCCAGCACGACATCCATGGCCGGACGGGCCTGTCGCAGTGACTGACCGAAATTGCCCTGGGCGAGATCCGAAACATAACGGCCGAACTGGATGATCAACGGATCGTTGAAACCGTTCATCTCACGGAATTGCTGGCGCATTTCGGTGGTCGCATCGATCGGCAGGTAGAGGTCGGTCGGATCGCCCGTCAGCCGGGACAGGAAGAACACGATGACGATAAGCACCACGAGCGATACGCCACTGGCGATCGCGCGTTTGCCGATGAAACTCTTCATGCCACTCCTCCCGAGTGAACCCCATGGGGTTCGTGATGTCCGGTTTCGTCTTCGTCTGTGCTGCCTGTAATACCCCTCCGGCAACAGGCACGGCTCGACGACCGGCGTTATAACTGAAATATTAGTGCATCTAAAATTTTTGTGAACCCCAAAAATGATCAGGGCTTATCGCGGCGGTTTGCGTCGCCATGTCATGCCGCGGGTTCCGACAATGGCCGCGCCGATGATCACCGCCGCGCCGATCCACGTCTGTGCGGCCGGAACTTCCGAGAAAAATGAGAAGGCCATAAGGGCCACGACGGGCAGTCGGAGAAAGTCGAGCGGTGCCAGGACGCTCGCGGCCGCCATGCCGAAGGCGCGCGTGATCAGCGTCATGTTGAGAGCGCCGAGTGCCCCTTGCAGGGCAAGCAGTGCGAGTTGGTTCCAGGTCGGCATTGACCAGACCGGCAGCATGATGATCAGGCCTAGCGGCACCGTCGCTATCAGATTCCATGCAACCAGCCGGTCGGCACTATCCCTCAATGCCATCCGCCGCAGCATCAATTGGCTGGCCGCCGTCAAGACCGCTCCTGCCAGTGCAAAAAGCAGCCATTGGTCGAAACCGGACGCTCCGGGGCGAATGATGATCATGACGCCGATAAAACCTGCGACAATGCCGGCCACGCTGGAGATGCCGACATGTTCCTTGAGTACCAGCCACGCACCGAGAACGAGAAACATCGGCATGGTGAAATTGACCGCCGTGGCATCGGCGAGTGGCGCGTGCGCAAAGGCGACGAACAAAGCAACCAGTGAGGCAAGCTTCAGACCCGCACGCACGACATGCAGAACACGATAGGGAGAGGATTTCAGGTCGACGCGTGACACGATCCAGGGCGTGACGACAAGGAGCCCGAAAAATGACCGGAAAAAGCCGATCATCAATGGATGCACGTCGCCGGCCAGCAAACGAACGATGACCGCGTCGAGACTATTTAAGAAAGCGGCAGCCACCATCAAGCAGACAGCAAGGCCTGTGCGACCAGGCTGCATTACGCTTCTCCTGACCGAACAAAGGTGAACCCTGCTATATCGGCCACTCGACACGGCAGCGCATTGAACCGGAGATCCATTGGAAATAAAGCCTTCCTGGCGTGTCTGCTAATCTCCCGCTCCCGCGGTTTGCCGCAACGGAGACTACTCGTTCTCGCCAGGGGCCGGCGGCATCCGCTATTCCCCGGTACGGATCAACGGCTTTATCTCAATCCTTCAGCCGCCGTCCACACTGACAGAGCGCATTGCTGACGGGAGCGCCTCGCTCACTGTTAGTGGATCATTCCGTTCGTCTTCGCCCGGTTCGAGAACTGGTGGACCAGCATGATGCCCTGCTCAAGGAGCAACTCGGCCGCCTGCAGATCGCGGGGCGTCATGTCCCCGGATAGTCCGCGAATCGTATTGGCGACGCAGATGGAGTTGGCGACGAAGCGGGTGTCGCCCTCACCTTCCGCCTCCTCGGCCGATGCTTCCAAGGCATCGGCGACGGTGTCGAGCAGGCTCGAGCGTTCGACAAGCGTCATGTCGTTCAGGGTTTTGGAAATGCCGTTCATGATTGTCTCCTCGCGCGTGCTCAAGGCGGATCGCAGCTCGATTTCTCGATTTCAGTCATATGGCGGTGACTGTCAGATAGGACGGCTGTCTTCAGAAGCAACTCATGGCTGCCGCGCACGTCATGCATGGGTGCAGCGAAATGGCGCGGCTCAATCAATAATTCGGGCCTATCATTCCAGATGCGTCAGGAGGTCGGCAAGCATCGGTCGCTGCCCTTTCAACAGCTTTATGGCCGCTTCGCGTAGGGAAAACCAACCCGCGCGATCGACCTCTGGAAAGCTCTTTAGCCGGCCTGACCGTGGTGGCCATTCTATTTCAAATTTGGAACTCCGTATCGCGTTCACGTCCAGTACCGGATCGGCTTCGATCGACCACGCGACGACTATCTTACCGCCTGGTTGTCGGTATTCGCCCAGCGGTGTGAACCTGCCATCGACTGCGACACCCAGCTCCTCGGCAGTCTCCCTGATTGCCGCCGCGAGCTCATCTTCGCCGGTCTCGATCAGCCCCTTGGGGATCGACCATGCAGCCTCATCTTTCCTAGCCCAGAAAGGACCGCCCGGATGGACGAGAAGGACTTCGTAGTCCTTGCAAATGCGCCGGTGGATGAGAAGTCCGGCGCTGCGAATGACCATCGCGTTGTGCCCTTCTTGTATCGATCACGAGGCCAGGCACTCCTCACAGATGCCGCACCCGTCGTCGTCCATCCACTGACGCCGCCGCTTGCAGCAAAGGCATGCACGACTATCCGGCTGCTCTTTTGCGTCTTCCGGAGGAATGATCTCGATCGTCGAGTCGAATGGAGTATCAGCCTCAAGTTCCGCCATCTCGTTGCTCCATTAGCCTGCTCTAAATAAAGATAGGTACGGCTATCGATACCGGCAAGCTCTCGACGACGGCAGGCGGCTCAATGAAAGGGTCAGCTTCGACGCCGGTCGGAGCGGCAATGGCTTACCGAATCACATTCGGCGATCTTAGCAGCGAACGCTGGGCCTCCTTGCGACAAGTGATATAGTTAAATTTCGGTCGTCCACCTGGACCATACGACAAAGGAATTATTCCATGGGAGACCAGAATCGCCCGCTGCAACCAGGAGAAACCGCCCCCGCCTTCGCACTCGCCACCGCCAACTTCGACGGAACGGTCTCATTCGCCGATTTGAGCGGTCGCCCGTTCCTGATCGGGTTCTTTCGCGGGCTGCACTGCCCGTTCTGTCGGCGCCAGGTCGAACAGCTTGCTGGCATACAGCCCACCCTGCGCGCCTCCGGAGTGGAGACCGTGGCCGTTATCAACACACCGGTAGAACGCGCTCGCCTGTATTTCCGCCACCGTCCGACACCAGTAACGCTGCTATGCGATCCCGACTGCCACACACATCGGGCCTATGGTGTGCCCCATGCGGAGTTCCTGCCCGATGGGAGCAGCAAGCAGCCCGAATGGCCTTATAGCGCGACGATGGCGCAGTTCCAGGCGGCGCGCATCAACCCCACGGGGGAGTTGCCCGAAGTGCTACAGCCGATGGAAGCCAATACGATACTCAACGCCAAGGACCGCTTCGAGCTTGATGAAGCCGATATGGCGATCTTCTCGAACCACGCCACCCAGCTCGTCGGGCACTTCCTGGTCAATGCGAACGGCACCATCGCCTGGTCGCAAATTGAGGCGCTGGACGGACCGAACAGTCTTTGCATCTTCCCGACTGCGGCGGAGATAATCGCCGCCGCCGGCAGCCTTGAACGCTGACTCTCAGCAACCATTGGCCAGCGTTGGCGAACTCGTCTCCGACCTGTCATTAGTTTGACCTCCACGTTCCGCCAGTCCGAAAAAATAGTCATGTTAGACAGACTTCAACCGTTGTTCGGTTTTTGCGTCGAACAGATGCAGTTTACTGAGGTCCGGGGCAATGACGATCCGGTCGCCGGCGCGGAGATCAAGGCGCTCTCTTACCGTCGCAACAAGATGATCCTCACCAAACTTCGTGGTGACCTGGATCTCAGCACCGGTGGGCTCGACGAGAACGACCTCAACGGCAACGGGACCTTGTCCGATTGTGAGATGCTCAGGGCGAATGCCGTAGATGAGCTGTGCACCGCGTTCCAATGGCGCTGCTTCGGGTAGTGGCAGCCTACCTCCGCCGTCCGCGATCAACTCCAGCGGCCCTGAAGTGCTGACCTGGCTTCGAATAAGGTTCATCGCCGGCGAACCGATGAAGCCCGCAACGAAGAGGTTTGCCGGCCGGTCGTAGAGATCGAGTGGCGAGCCTATCTGCTCGACGAAGCCGTCCCGCATCACAACAATCCGATCGGCCATCGTCATGGCCTCGATCTGATCGTGGGTGACGTAAATGGTCGTTGTCTTCAGTCGCTGGTGCAGTTGCTTGATTTCCGAACGCATCTGCACACGCAGCTTCGCGTCCAGGTTCGACAATGGTTCGTCAAACAGGAAGACCTGCGGATTTCTAACGATGGCACGGCCCATCGCCACACGTTGACGTTGGCCACCCGACAGGTTTTTCGGATATCTGTCGAGCAGATGCCCGAGCCCCAGAATTTCAGCGGCCTCTCGAACACGTTGCCTGGTCTGTTCCTTTGGGGCTTTCGCCAGCTTCAGCGAAAAACCCATATTCGCCTCGACTGTCAGATGGGGGTAGAGCGCGTAGGATTGAAAAACCATCGCGATATCGCGTTCCTTTGGCGCGACATTGTTCACGACCTTGCTGCCGATCGATATCCGGCCAGCTGAAATCTCTTCGAGGCCGGCGATCATCCGCAACAATGTCGACTTCCCGCACCCGGAGGGACCGACCAGGATTACGAATTCGCCGTCTTGGATATCAATATCCACCCCATGCAGAACTTCGAAGTGACCGTAGCTCTTGCGAGCATTCGCCACACTTACTGACGCCATAACTTTCTCCGGCTGAATGTTGGTTTCTTCGGGACGCAGCCGCTCGTTGGACACGGCTGTCGATTGCTCATCGGCTTGCCGTGGCGGCTGAATAAGGCGCCAGTACCGCGTCGATCGCAGCAAGGCAGAGTTCGCGGGCCTTCGGAGCGACCCGCTTTGACACCACGTCGGAATAGAGTCGGCCGAGATATTGGCTGATCAGAGTTTCGGGAATTTCATCGGGGAGCCGGCTGAACAATTCGCCGACCGCGGCGGATGCGCGAGGATCCGGCCAGTAATAGCGAATTCGATCACTATAGCTGAAATGCCGTTGCAGTCGCTGCTCATCGGGACTGCCGCCATAATGGGCCGCCCAGCTTGCCGGTTGTTCGACCATGATTTTTTCCATGGTCCTCACCAGTCCGGCTCGCGGCGCCCTCGCTGCAAGCACATCAGCGATCGCATCGAGACCGTAGAGCGCTTCGCGCAGCGCGAAAGTCAGCCCTGGTCCGACCTTGAGGATTGCAAAGCCGCCGTCGACGAGAGCAGATAGCGCTTCGGCCGGCTGGTAGTCGGTGGAATGTGCTTCGAAAACCAAGCCCGGCATGTCGTCCAGCGAACGAATGAGGCTCGTGGCCCGTTCAGGCTTGTAGAGCGCCACGTCGGTATTGCCAAATTCCACGCCCGGCTGGACCACGATCCCAATGACCCGCTCCATCGCCGACGCCAAACCTGCTTCGGCAAACGACGCCCGGTGAGCCGCCAGCGTTTTCATCGCCGCATCGGCCCGGGTAATTTCGATGTCTTCGAGTGCGTGCGTTGCACCACCTGGAGGCGGCACCTCGGTTCCGATGATATAGACCGGCGGAGGGCGGCCTGAACGAAGAGCGGCCTCCTCAGCGGCCTTTGCCAATCGAGCGGCCCGCGCCGCAGTCAATTCGTCATCGAGCGCCGCTGGTTCACCGGCACAGCCCATCGACGCGTCCAGGTGAATCTTTTCGAACCCTGCCTCGACATAGGCCGTCACCATAGCCGCGGCGCGCAGCATTGCCTCCTCGGCCGCCAGTTTTCTCCAGGGGTTGGGGCCGAGGTGATCGCCTCCCAGGATGATGCGTTCGGCTGGAAAGTCAGCCGCTGCGGCGATGTCCTCGATGAACCGGCGAAAGTCCGCCGGCGTCATCGCGGTATAGCCGCCCTCCTGATTGACTTGATTGCAGGTGGCTTCGATGAGGACCGTCCGGCGCTCCATGCCGGCGCGCCGAAGCGCGGCCTCGATGACCAGCGGATGCGCCGAGCAGACCGAAGTGACGCCATGGGGAAAAGGCAGGTTTCGGGCACCGAAAAGCTTTCGCAGGGCGGTCTGCCGGTTCTCTTCGATCGACGTCATGCGAGCGTTACAACCTTCGTCAGGTGACGGGGAGAGACCGTGTCGATTTGCCGAGCCTGCGCGGCGCGTTCGCCGAGGACCTGCAGCGCCGGAAGGACAACGAGACCAGCAAGCGACAGATCGACATCGACGGCGAGTTCCAGATCGCCTGGACCACCCACGCCGATGACGACCGCGCACTTTTCTCTCAGTTCTCCCACCAGTTTCGTTTCCGCCTCCCTCTGGTCGGAGCTGTACAGCATGACCGCAACCGTCTTTGCGTCAACGAGGCTGATCGGCCCATGACGGTATTCCAGCGGGTGGAAGGCCTGGGTCATGATCTGGCTCATTTCCATGAGCTTGAGCGCTCCCTCCAAGGCGATGCCGAAGAGCGGCCCGCCACCGAGAAAGACGAAGTGCGACCGGTCGGCGATCATTCCAGGAAGCGCCGCATCGAGAGCGCTCGCCAGCTGGCGGGCGGAATTCACGGCGGAGGCAGGAACCTTCTGCCCGATCATCTGCAAACCGAGAAGGACCATGAGGCTCGCCGATACCGTCATGACGATACCTTCGTCGGGATGAGTTTCGGCAGCGACCATCCGATCGCAATTTTTCGCGAGAGAGCTTTCCGGTTCGACGGTGATCGCCGTCACGAAGGCGCCGGCGGCGCGGCTTGCCTTTGCTGCGGCGACTGTTTCTGTCGTCTCGCCGCTGCGGGAAAGCGCAACGACGTGCGTGTTGCGCCACTCCGGCCAGAAAGCCGACGGCCGGTTTTGCCACTCTGCGCCGGGGACCGCGATTGCCCTGCGTCCGGCCATATTCGAATAAGACGCTAAAGCAAGCGCCAGATTGAAGGACGTGCCGCAGCCGACGAAGACGAGCGGCTCCGCGCTATCGATAGCTGAATTCAATCCAATGGCCTTCTCCCAATAGGGAAATTGCTCGAAAATAACCTTTTCGGTCGTGTTCATGAAGTCTCCGATTATTTGACGGAACCAGCCAACAGGCCGCTGACGAGGTAACGGTTGAGAAAAATGACGACGAGGGCGGGGATGACGATCGCGATCGAGCCACTCGCTGTGATGAGGCCGTAGTCGATGAAGTTCTTCGTTACAAATTCTGGAATTAGAACCGTTAGCGGCTTCGTTGCCTGCGGCGAAAAAATGAGCGGTACGAGATACTGTCCCCAGGCGCCCAGAAATGTAAGGATTGCCGCTGCCGTCAGACCCGGTCCGGCCAGCGGCAGGACGATGTTGAAGAAGATGTAGAGCCGGCCCGCTCCGTCGAGTTGCGCCGCCTCTTCCAGTGCGATCGGAAGAGCTTCGAACACGCTCCGCAACAGCCAGAGCGACAGAGGCAGGAAGGCCGAGACATAGATCAGCGAGACGCCCAGATAGGTATCGACGAGATGCAGCTTGATCATGATCTGATAGAGCGGGATCAAGACAGCGTAGGCGGGAATGGCCAGGGTCGCGACGACAGCGACAAAAAGCGCTTTGCGGCCGGGAAACTGAAGCCTGGTGAACGCGTAAGCCCCAAGAGAGGATATCGCGACGCAAAGCAGCGTAGAGGCGATCGATGTCACCACGCTGTTGAGCAATGCGGCCCGGAACTGTTTGAACACCTCCACACCTCCGATCCGCGCAATATTGATGCCAAGCAGCCGCGAATAGTGATCGAGCGTAAAGTGCTGCGGAAAGAAGTTGATTGGTCGGGTTGAAAAGTCTTCGCTGGGCGTAACCGAACTGGCGATGGTCCAGTAGATCGGCCCTAAAGACCAGATCAACAGGACGACGACGCCGGCCCAAATCATCATTCGATAGGCAATAGTGGATTTCATCAGTCGAACCGTGTGTTGCGGTAGACACGAAGGACATAGACCAGCGAAATCAGCAGAGACACGAGAGTGATCACGACCGATAGCGCCATGCCATACGAGAAGCGGAGATTCTGGAAGGTTTCGAGGTAGATCTGGACGAGCACCGGTCGGGTCTCGAGGCTGGCGCCCGCCAGAACCCAGGCCTCGTCGAAGAGATTGAAAGCGTTCACGGTTGCGTTGGTCATGGCGACAGCGATCGCACTGCGAACCAGCGGAAGGGTTACCCACCCGAACATCTGAACGCGCGTGGCTCCATCGATCCGTGCAGCCTCATAGAGATGAGCAGGGATGCTCTGCATCGCGGCAAGGACGATGACGATCGTCAAAGGCATCATGCGCCAGACATGGACCACCGTTACGGCGACGATGGCGCTGGTCCGATCGTTGAACCAGACGTGATTTTCGAAGGGGAGCCCGAGCGCCGAAAGGATGCCGTTCAACAGGCCCGCGCCCGGTTGATAAATCCAAAGCCAAATGACCGAATTCACAACGCCGGGCAGCGCCCAGGGCAAGATCACCGCTGCGAGCACCCACTGTCGCCCGACCTTGATCTGATTGATGAGAGCGGCGGCAAGAACGCCGAACACGGTTTCGGCCACGACGGCCAGAACAACGTATGTCAGCGTGTTGCTCCAGGTCGTCGCGAGCTGGCCATCCGAAAGCATTCGGCTGTAGTTTTCCAGGCCGACGAATGGCGTGCCGGCCTGCATGGGGTTGACCCTGTGCAGGCTGTCCCAGACGGTTCTTCCCATGGGGTAGAAGACCAAAGCTGCCATCGTGAGAACGATGGGCGACACCAACAGCAAGCCGAGCGTGGCGTCGGCGTTGAAGCCGACCCCACGTTTGCTCGTGGCCTCTTCCGACGCCCAAGCTGTCATTGCGCCATTGCCTGCTTGGCGGCGGAAGCGATAGCTTCCATCGCCTGGTCGACGCTCATCTGTCCCTTGGCAGCGCTATTGATCGCTGTGTTTACGCCGCTGGAAAATTGCGGGTACCAAGGCGGCGTGCCTTGCGGGAACAGCGGCTCAACCGTCTTCGACTGCGCCACGAGAGCGTCGCCGCTGTTGAGCTTTCCGGACTCGTTGAGTTCGGAAAGCGCCGAAGTGCGGGTCGGCAGGAAGCCGTTCACGGCATTCTTCTTCTGGAAGTCCTTGCTGGTGAACCATTTGACGAAAGCGATCGCCGCCTCCTTGTTGGGAGAGACGTTTGGAATAGCCAGCGCTTCCGGAAGGCCGAAACTGCGTGTTTCACCGCTTGCCGTCGGCACGAGGATCGCTTCAACCTGGCCGGCGACTTTCGACTGCTTCGGGTCGTTCATCTGGCCGAGACGACCGGGCTCACCGGAGATCATGATGCTGGTGATGCCCTGCCCGAACATGCTCTCATTGATCTGGCTGTCTTTCAGGCCGGTAGACGCCGGATCGACCAGCCCTTCCTTGAGGAGCATCAATTCGAAAGCAAGCGCCTTGTAACCAGCCGAATCCGGCGAAGTGAAGAGCGGATTGAAGTCCTTGTCGAAGAGTTCGCCACCGAAGGCCTTGGTCAGCAGGTACCAGCTCGTTGACGCGCCTTCTGTCGCTGAAACCGGCAGGCCGATCGGATACTCGACAATGCCTTTTTCCTTGATCTTCTTGGCTGCGGCGACCAGTGCGTCCAGTGTTTTCGGCATCTCGGTAATGCCTGCATCCGTGAAATGCTTCTTGTTGACGAGCATCACCCGGAAGTCGTTGGTGTAGGGTATTCCCAATAATTTGCCGTCGACCGTGAAGATCTTGGCAACGCCGATATCTTTCACCGTATCGGCGTCGATCACGTCGTTGAGCGGCATATACCAACCGGCCGCGCTGAACTGACCGGTCCAGGACCAATCGAATTCGGTCACATCCGCTGGCGCTGTACCGGCAACCAAGGCCGTCACCAGCTTCGGGCGGATGTCGTCCCACGACAGGGTCTGGAGGTCGACGTGAATGCCGGTTTCGGCCTCGAAGTCAGAGGCGATGTTCGGTCCCTGCGGCGATGGCATGAGCACCGTGATCGACTGACCGGCAAGCGGCTTGGCGTCCTGGCCCAGAGCGGGTACGGCGATTGCCAAGGCCGCCGATGCAAGTAGAGGCAAGATCAATTTATGCATGTTCCCATCCTTCATTATTCTTGAGCTCAATTACTGGGATGCGCAGTCACCGCCTTCGGCCGTGGCCACGATTTGCCCGAACCAGCCGTCGTCTAACGGCCAGTCGAGAAGTTGGGCGGCAGCCAGGAGCGCGCCGCCAATCGGGGGAAGTTTCGGCAAAGCCGGAGGCCTGCCAATTCGCCGTTCAAGCGCCTCCAAAAGAAGCCGGCTCGAAAAAGTACCGCCGGCATAGGTCCAGTCGGCATTCGGATCACAATGGCCGGCAATTGCCGCATAATGCTTCGCGAGTTCATCGGCGCCCTGCTCGATCAACCCGACCGCCCCTTTATCGCCGCCAAGTGCGACCTGATCGACCAGGGTCGAAATTGCTGCAATGTCCGCCCGTGGGTTCGCCAGGGAGCTGGCCCAATCGCCGAGCCCGTTCATGGGATCGTTCGGGTCGACGCCAAGGTGGTCAAACAGGGCCTTTGCGAGGGCTGTTGCCGGAGCACGCCCATCTAAGCTCTGGCTGACGAGATTGAGCGCCCTGCGCCCAATCCAATGGCTGCTGCCCTCGTCACCGATGAGATCTCCCCAGCCGCCGGTCCGCGCCGACTGGCCTTTGGAATTACGCGCCCATGCCATTGAACCCGTGCCGGAAAGAATGAGGATGCCCGGCTGGCCCGCAAAAGCACCGAGGTGCGCCGCGTCGACATCGTTGAGGACGCGGCGGTGGACGTTTGGGAACAGGCGCTCGATCGCATCGCGCTGTAGAGCCGACAGGCGCTCAACCTCGCCGTAGGCGGGCAGCGCTGCGGCGACGGCCGCCAGATTTCCTTCATCGCGAAAGGGAAGGAGATGCTGCTCCAGCTCATGGAGCCAATTCGGATTGTCCATGGGATTGACGCCATGGCCGCGGGAACGCCGCAATATCCGGCCACGCTTGTCCGCAAGCGCAACCAGCACCTTGCTTCCGCCACCGTCGATGCCGAGGATCAGCGCGTCGCTCACTCTTTCGCCCTCAGATCCGCGATTGTTGCGTCGACGCCGAAGTTGACAAGCTCCTCGCGCCAATGCCGCGAAAGCCCGGAATCGGTGATGACTTTCGCGGTGTCCAGCGGCGCGACCTTGTAGGTCGCCGTGGTTCCGAATTTCGAGGAATCGGCCAGGACGAAACGATTGGCCGACCGAGCCAGCATGCGCCGGTTGAGGCTCGCTTCCGCACTGTCCACGCTGTAGATCGCACCGTCGGAGCTAATGGCGCTGGCGCCAAGAAAGAGCTGGTCGAACCATAATGTTTCCAGCATTGCCTCCGCCTGAGGTCCGACAAGCGACGCATTCTCGCTGCGCAGCTGACCGCCGAGAAGCACCACTTCCAAATTCGGAATATTCAGAAACTCCTGCGCCACCGTCAGGCCGTTGGTGAATATCCTGAGCGGCATGGGGTTGATGCGAACGAGGCGCGCAAGCTGCAGGACGGTGGTTCCCGCGTCGAGAAAGATTGCCGTACGCGGATGAAGCAGGTCGTAGGCCGCGGTGGCAATCGCCCGTTTGGCCGATAGATGGCGCTTTTCGCGCTCCTGAAATGCAACCTCAACCGACGATCCTTCGGCAATGCGCGCTCCGCCATGCACGCGATCAATGGCGCCCTCCTGCTCAAGGATCTGCAAGTCTCTACGAACCGTGGCAAGCGATGCTCCGATCGCATCGGCAAGCGCCTGAATGGTCGAAAAGCCGTTCGCGTAGAGGTGGCTGCGAATGGCATCCAGTCGATCGACCTTCACTCCAACTGCCTGGCTCAACGAAAACCTCCCTCACGGTCAATCCCAATTTCGATCATGATTCCATTTCAAATGATCAGTGTCAATCAATTTTCTGACGTTTTTTGATTAATTGGATGGCCCTGGAATGAAAAAACGCGCCGTGAATTCGCGGCGCGTCTAAACGAATGAACTGCCATGCGTTTGTGGCTGGCTTACCCGCGGGATCTCACTGATATCTCGGCAGCAAATCGCCATGTGCGACGATCAGGTCGTCGACAAGGTTCCAGATTTGGTCTGGCGACAATTCCGCGGACGTATGCGGATCGAGCAGAGCGGCCTGGTAGATGCGCTCGCGGTTTTTTGTAAGAGCCGCCTCGACCGTCAACTGCTGAACGGAAACGCTCAAGTTCATGACGGCGGAAAGCTGAGAGGGGATCCGACCGACCCGGACCGGCTGAATTCCGTTTCTGTCGACATGGCAAGGCACTTCCACGATGCATTCATCGGGCAGATTCTCGATCAGGCCGTTGTTTGGGACATTGCCGTATATCAGCGCCGGGTTGCCGGTTACCGCGGCGTGAATGATGCCGGCCGCGTATTCGTTGCTGCGGCACACCTCGATCGGCTCGTCGCCTTCCAGTTCCTTGCGAAGGGCATGCCACTCTTTGATCTGCACCTCGCAGCGCCGGATGTATTCGTCCAACGGAATATTGAGCTGATCGATCAGATCCCCTCGTCCCTCCTTGATGTACCAGGAGGTATACTCGGAGAAATGCTCGCTGGATTCGGTGACGAAGTGGCCGAGCCGTTTGAGAACATCGAACCGCACCCGATCGTCCGGCGGAACGCGGCCATCGGCGGCGAGAGCGTTCAGTCTCGGATAAAGGTCTTCCCGCCGTCCGTCGCTATGAATTTTCTCATATTTCAGGAAGAAGGCGACGTGGTTGATCCCAGCCGAAACATAGTTCACGTCGGCAATGTCCTCGCCGAGGCATTGCGCGAGATGCCCGGCTGTGTGCTGCACACTGTGACACAAGCCGACGGTGCGGATTTCCGGGGCCAGATCCTTGATCGCCCAGCAGTTGATGGCCATCGGGTTGACGTACTGCATCAGAAGAGCCTGCGGGCAGACCTCCTGCATGTCTCGGCAGATCGCCTCAAGGACTGGTATCGTCCGCAAACCGCGGAAAATGCCGCCGATGCCAAGGGTGTCGGCGATCGTCTGACGCAAACCATATTTTTTTGGAATGTCGAAGTCCGTGACGGTCGCCGGTTTGTAGCCACCGACCTGCATCATGAGGATCACGAAATCGGAACCGCGCAGCGCTTCCCGCCGGTCGAGCGTGGCGTCGATCCTGACGTTTGAAAGCTTAAGCGACTCGCAGATCCGGCGAGCGACGATCTCTGATGTCTTCAGTCGCTCTGGATCGATATCGAAGAGGCTGATGACGTAGTCGCCGCCTCTCTGCGAGGACAGGACATCTCGCAGAATGTTCTGTGCAAAAACGGTGCTACCAGCGCCTACCAGGCAAATCTTCGGCATTGCAATCTCCCTATCGGTTGTGATTGCTTAGTGCTCCTTCTAGGTCAGAATTTCCTCCCGGCATCGGCCTATTAATTCCGGAATTCGAGTCTTGGACGCATGAAACATACCCAAAGCCGCGGCGAATGGATTGGCTCCCGAGGGGAGTTCCTGATCGAGCGTCACATCGCTGATGCGATGGCCGCACCGCATTGGCACGACCACGTTGAATTAAACCTGCTGATGGCAGGTCAGATGACCTACCATTTTCAATGGAAGGCGGGAACAGGTTGAGGCCGGCCGCCTAGTTCTATTCTGGGCCGCGATTCCCCATCAGACGATCGCTGTTGCCGAAAACGCGCCGCTCGTATGCCTCTATCTTCCCCTTGTCGATTTTCTGGGTCTGCCGGTGGACAGAAAGGCAAGGCAGTCGATCATGCAGGGGAGATTTCTGGCGCAGGGAAATCAGGAAACGATGGATGCTTTGACCCTCCCACGATGGGAAAAGGAATGGCAGGGCGGCAGTGCGGCCAGACGGAAATTGGTCGTGGAGGAAGCGCGACTGCGAATACGACGTCTGATTCTGGACAATGCTGAAAGCGACAATTCGCCAACACATGTCTCTCCGACATCGTTGGCCGGCCACGCGGTGCGCCACGTCGAGCTGCTGATCGACCTCATCAATTCCCGCTACGCTGATCCGGTGAGCGTAGCCGATCTCGCAAAACTCGCGGGCATGCATCCAAGCACCGCCAACAGCGCTTTCCGAAAGGTTTTGGGAATATCAGTCAACGAATACCTGACCCGACATCGGATTGCCCGCGCGATGCAGCTGCTGACGGACACGGACGATCCGGTCCTGCAGATCGGTTTTGACTGCGGGTTTGGCTCCAGCAGTCGCTTTTACGAGATTTTCAAGGAGCGAACCGGTACGACCCCCCGTCATTTCCGGGAAGCGGTAAACTCCAAGAACACTCCGGCGCCTTGATGGGATTCAAACCGGCGAGGAGAGATCGCTCTTTTGACCCTGGCCTCCGCTGCCGAAATAACGCCGATCCGGAGCAGAGTTGCAGCCGATACGATGCGCCTTACGGCAAAAACCGCTTTAGTGGAGCGTGCCGCTGATCACCATTTTTGACACGAATGCGGAAAGAAGCTGGCTATCGAAATGGCCCGGCGAATTCATCATCATGTTGATCGCCTCTGCTTGCGAGAAGGCGCGCTTATACGGCCTGATCGTGGTCAGCGCTTCGTAAACGTCACAAATCGCCGCAAGCCGGGCGACGTAAGGGATCTTCTTTCCGACGAGCCGGCCAGGATAGCCCGAGCCGTCGAATTTCTCGTGGTGGTAGCGACAAATGTCGAGCACCGGCTTCGGGACATGCGCGACATGGGAAACCAGCTCATATCCCCGCTGAGGATGCCCTCGGACAAGATCCATTTCCTCGGCCGTCAGCTTGCCGGGTTTCGTTAAAATTTCGTCCGGCAGCGCCATTTTTCCAAGATCGTGAACCAGTCCGCCCAATCCCAGGACCCGTACCTCCTCTTCTCCATGACCGAGGCTGCGCCCTAGGGTGATCATCAATGCACTAACCGCCAGCGAGTGGAGGAACGTCAGCTCATCCTTTTCCTTCAGCTTTGCGACTGCGATCAGCGCACCGGCATTGTCGAAGGCTGCCGACATGATCCGCTCCACGGCTGCGCTTGCCACATCACTGGCGAACGCGGCTTTGATCCTGGCGTGGGCAAGCATTTGACCGATCTGCGGTCTTGTATCCTCGACGCACTCCCTTGCCTGCTTGATATCCTTGGCCGAAAACACGGCACGAAGCTCGGCGTCAAACGCAGCCCGGTCGATATCCTGTGGTGCACCCGCGTCGACATCCGCGCCTTTTCCGACGTCGATAACGACAGTCATCAGGCGGTTTGCCATCAAACTCTCGACCTGACCGGCGGCCGAGATCAGGAAAGGCTTGAACCGGCGTGTCCTGTCTTCTCCCTCAATTTCGACGTCCTCGACATACATTCCTACCCGCAGCTGGCTGACATGTATCCGTTTTCGCATCTCTGATCCGTTCAAAAATAGTCTTGGTACTCAAGCGTTGTCTCAGGTATCCGGTGCCGGCCCGAGCGCGAAAACCTCGCTCAGGCTATAGGGCTCCGGCACGGGTCTTGTCTTGGTTGAGCCGTTGTCCATGCTGCTCTAAAATGGCCGCGGCAACCGTTCGATCGACTGCTTTCGAAAACAGATAGCCTTGTCCGAGCTTGCAGCCCAGCCTGCTCAATTGAGCAGCTTGGGGTTCTGTTTCAATCCCCTCCGCGACGACCCGGATTCCGAGCTTGCGAGCTATTCCGATCAGGCCCTCGACGATGAAGGTCCCAGCATCGCCCGGCACCATTCGGTCGATGAAGGATTTGTCGATCTTGATAATGTCGACCGGCACCGTCAGCAGATGGGTCAAAGACGCGTAGCCCGTGCCAAAGTCGTCGAGGGCAACCCGCAAGCCCTTGGACCGAAGAGCCTTTATCTCGTCCGCTACGACATAGTCCCGTTGCCCGAGATAAACCGATTCCGTCACTTCGAGGATGATGTGCTTGAGAGGAACCTCTGCTTCCCCGAAAATTCGGCACAGCCTGTCTTGCAGATTACCGCCGCGAAAATCTGCGGCGGACAGGTTGATGCCGACATGCTGGAGAGGAAGGCCTCGGGCGAGCCAGCTGCGGATGTCTCTCGCGACCCTCAGCAACATCCGTTGGGTCAGCTCAGCAGCAATATGCGCGTCTTTCGTCGCCTCATGGAAATGCGCTGCAGCTATGATTTCGCCGGAAGGCGTGGTCATTCGACATAAGGCTTCGAAACCTACAATTTCCCGTGTATCGAGGCGCAAGATCGGTTGGTAATGCGCATCGATCCGATCGTCTTCCAGGGCGACACCCACATCGCGAACCGCCCTGAAGCGTCTGGTCAGGGCGGTGCCCAGGCCGGGATAGTGTTGCACGTAGCGGCCGCGATTGTGTTCTTTCGCATGATAGAGCGCCACATCGGCGTTCTGACGGATCTGGTCAGGGTTTGTTTCCGTCTCCGCCAACGCGCCGCCAATCGTGGCGGCGGGAAAGACGACATGACCGTCGCACGTTGAAGGAGAAGACAGTGCTTTGAGGATGTCGGATGCTCTCGCATTCAGATCAAGGTCTTTGTCGTCCGACACAATGACAGCAAACTCATCTCCACCAAGCCTAAACGTGTTTTTGGCGCCTGCTGTTGCGGCGATCCGGTCTGCGACCACTTGAATCAATGCGTCGCCGGCTGCGTGCCCGAACGTGTCGTTCACGAGTTTCAAGTTGTCGATGTCAACAAGCAGGATGCCCCAGGCGCGCCGGGATCGAGGCAGATCTTCGGCGAGAAGCTGGTTGAAACGAGCGCGATTCGACAGTCCCGTCATGGCGTCGCTATATGTCAGCCGCTGACGTTCCATCACCCGCTCTTCGCGATCGATGGCGATTGTGCAGAGATGGACACAAGCCTCGACGAGGTCCCGTTCGAGGGCCTTTGGACCACGGTGGTCTCGATAGTAGAAGGCGAAGCTACCAATCACCCGCTCGCCACGCTTGATCGGGCTGGACCAGCAAGCCTTAAACCCCAGCGGAAGGACCAGGGATTTGAAGTCCTGCCAACGAGGATCGGTCTCGATATCGGTGACAACGACCGCTTCTCCGAAATGGGCAGCGGCGCCACAGGAGCCCGCAAGAGGACCGGCTTCAAGATTGTCAACGGCCGCTGAATAATCAGGCGGAAGGGAGGGTGCAGCAAGTGTGTGAAGACGGCTCCCGTCGAACGTCAGCACCGAAGCGATGATCCCAGGAACGGCGGCCTCAACCTTGAGGCAAAGTTGCTCGATCGTTGCTGCCAGCGGTTCCCCTTTGGCAATCATTTCCAGAATGGCATTCTGCAACTCAAGGATCATGACGTCACTTCCCGGAAGGAGACTCTCCGTACCAAACCGACTTTCAAATCAGGTTACGCCGTTGATTACATTTTGATCGAATGAACGCACCTCGCGGGCCATCAGCGACCGAGCCTCGAAGCGGAGTTAGAAAGTCCAGACCCGAGGCAGGGTCGATCGGCTCACGCAGGCCTTGAATAATCGATCGTGGGACTCATCTCCTTTTGCTCGTGGAACAGCCGTTCCGGGCTGTGAACGGGTGTGATGCCCTGATTGGCGCCTGCCCGGCGCGCCTCTGATTGGCAGGGCTTGGCCCTGTTGCGTTCTCAGCTGTCTCCTGCAGCTCCCGCGCTTTTACCCAGCCAGAGCGAATCGCAGGATTTCCAAAACGTTTTGGCTTGACTCCCAAAACGTTTTGGAGAATCTTTTTGTCACTTCGGGAGGAAGATCTTTGGCCAATCTCAAACAGCTCGCGCAATCGCTGGGACTGTCGATCACCACGGTGTCGCGTGCGCTCGACGGTTATGCCGATGTGTCGGCCACTACGCGCGAGCGGGTTCGCGAGGCTGCCGACAAGGTCGGCTACCGGCCGAATGCTTCGGCCCGCCGCCTCCGCAAGCAGCGCGCCGAACTGGTTGCCGTCACGCTGCCGAGCGATCCTGGTCATATCGGCCCCCCGCATTTCCTCGATATGTTGTCAGGCTGCGCCGAACATCTTGCTGCTGCCGGCCTCAATCTGGTGATTGCGCCGGTACCGCGCGGCGAGAGCGAGCTCGACATCTGCCGCCGCTTCGTCGATGGCCGCCGCGTCGATGCCATGCTTCTCGTCCGCACCAAGCGGAAGGACGAGCGCGTCGAATTCCTGCAGTCGCGCGGCATCCCCTTCGTCACCAACGGCCGCACAGAAAGCCTGATGCCCCATCCCTATATCGATGGCGACGGTTTTGCCGGCTTCCGGGCCGCGACGTTGCGCTTCCATGCCTCCGGCCACCACCGCATCGGCCATATCGCCGGCCCGCAGGAATATTACTTCGCACATGACCGCTGCCGCGGCTGGCGGGCGGCGATGGAGGAATGCGGCCTTGCGACCGATCTCTGCGCCGAAGGCGCGCCGCTGGAGCAGGGCGGTTATCTCGCAGCACTCGAACTTCTGCGCCAGCCGTCGCGTCCGACCGCACTCGTCTGCGCCACCGACGAAATGGCGATCGGGGCACTCCGCGCGCTGCGCGAGGTCGATGGCGGCAACCAGATCAGCATTGTCGGCCATGACGACTTGCCGATGGGCGCGTTCACCAGCCCGCCGCTTTCGACCATGCGCATGACCGGCGAACACCTCGGCGCGAGCTTCGCCTCGCTGCTGCTGCGCGCCATCGGCGGCGAACCCGCCGAAGAACTCCAGGAGCTTCACGCGATCGAATTCGTCGATCGCGACAGCCATCGCCGTCCGCTTAGAGCGGCATAGACAGCAGTGCATCTCAAACAAAGAACAATGAAGGAGGAGAAGATGAAACATATCATGTCATTTGGAATTCTGGCTTCCACCGTGCTGGCCTTCGCCTCACCGGTGCTTGCCCAGACGGTTTTCGTGTCCACCCAGCTTCGTCCGATCGAGGAGGCGACCGTCGTCCGCGAAGAACTCCTGAAGGACGTCGGCCCGGTCGATTACGTGGTCGAGGAGCCGCCGCAGTTTGCCGTCCGTATGGAAGCCGAACGCCAGGCCGGCAAGCACACCGTCAGCCTCGTCGGTGCGCTGCATGGCGAGCTTTCGCCGCTTGCCGACAAGGACACGCTCGAACCGCTCGACGATCTCGCCAAGAAGCTGGCAGCGAGTGGCATGCCGCAGTCGCTGCTCGACCTCGGCAAGCTCGGCAAGTCGACCCAGCAGTATATCCCGTGGATGCAGGCGACCTATGTCATGGCCGCCAAGAAGGAAGCCCTGCAATACCTGCCGGCCGGCGCCGACGTGAACGCGCTGAACTACGATCAGCTGATCACGTGGGGCAAGAACATGCAGGAGGCGACGGGCCAGCCGCAGATCGGTTTCCCGGCCGGCCCGAAGGGGCTGATGGCGCGTTACTTCCAGGGCTATTTCTATCCGTCGTTTACGGGAGGTGTCGTGCGCACCTTCCAGAGTGCGGATGCGGCCGGAGGCTGGGAGAAGCTGAAGGCGCTATGGGCCTATGTGACGCCGAACTCGACCAGCTACGACTTCATGCAGGAGCCGCTGGCAGCCGGCGAAGTCATGGTCGCCTGGGACCATATCGCCCGCCTGAAGAATGCCATTTCTGCAGCACCTGACGATTATGTCGTCTTCCCGGCTCCTGCGGGTCCGAAGGGTCGCGGCTACATGCCGGTCGTTGCCGGTCTCGCAATCCCGAAGGGCGCGCCCGACAAGGCCGGCGCAGAAAAGATCATCGAACACCTTTCCATGCCGGACACACAGCTCCTGACCGCCTCCAAGGTCGGCTTCTTCCCGACCCTGAACGTCAAGCTGCCGCCGGATCTCGATGCCGGCGTCGCCCTGCTCGCCGGTGCGGTCACCGCCACCCAGGCTTCCAAGGACGCAGTCATCTCGCTGCTCCCGGTCGGCCTTGGTGACAAGGGCGGCGAGTTCAACAAGGTCTACATGGACAGTTTCCAGCGCATCGTGCTGCAGAACGAGCCCGTCGCCGACGTTCTGAAGGCCCAGGGCGCCACGATGGCCAAGCTGATGACTGACACGAAGGCTGCCTGCTGGGCGCCTGACGCCAAGAGCGACGGACCCTGCCCGGTCGAATAAATCCGCCCATGAAGCGTCCGGGCGAGATGCCCGGGCGCTCTTCCGACACTCTGCTCTTCAAGGCCGGAGCCGATGACCAACAGCCGACCCTGGATGCCCTATCTGCTGATCCTGCCATCCGTCGCCTTCCTGGCGCTGCTCTTCGTCGTGCCGCTGGTGCAGACGATCTGGCTGGCGGTTTCGGACAATGGCGCGCCATCGCTCGCAAATGCCGAGCGCATGGTCACCGACATCAATTTCACCCGCTCGGTGAAGAACACCTTCCTGCTGACGATCGCGGTCGTGCCGGTGCAGATCGCCATTGCGCTTGCCATGGGCACGATGGTTGCCAAGGTCGGCCGCGGGCGGGAGACGATCCTGTGGATCTGGACAATCCCGCTTGGCATTTCCGACCTCGCCGCCGGCCTCGTCTGGCTGTCGATCCTGCAGAATACCGGCTATCTGAATTCGCTGCTCTTCGGCCTCGGTATCATCGGCAGGCAGGCAAGCTGGCTCTCCTACCAGACGCCGGTCGCGCTCTTCCTCGCGATCGCCGTTGCCGAAATCTGGCGCGGCACGGCCATCGTCATGGTCATCATCGTCGCCGGTCTGAACCAGGTGCCGAAGGAATTCAAGGAAGCCGCCGAAATCTTCGGCGCGGGTCCGTGGACGCGCTTCTGGCGCATCACCCTGCCGCTGATCCGCCCCGCCCTGCAATCGGCGCTCATCCTGCGCACCGTGCTCGCCTTCGAGGTCTTCGCGGTGGTCTATGCGCTCGGCGGGCGCAATTTCCCGGTTCTCGTCGGCGAGGCGTACAACTGGCAGAACCAGAACCAGAACTACAGCGTCGCCGCCGCCTACGCGGTGCTGATCATGATCATCTCGCTTGCCGCCACGCTCATCTATCTCAAAGCCTTGAAGGTCGATCCGGAGCGCCTGCCATGACCACGGACATCATAAGCACGACCGCGGACACCCCCAACGCCGCCGGCTTCGTCTCCTCGCGGCGCTGGCTTCTCTGGAGCGGCATCGCCGCACTCTGCGCCTGGGTGCTGGTGCCGATCTATCTGGTGGCGCTCGGCGCACTCGGCGGCCGCCAGGGTGTTTATGTCTGGCCGAAGACGGGATTGCCGACTGGTCTGTCGCTGGAGCCCTTCATTCTCTTCCTGAAGACCGAAGGCGTCGTGCAATCCTTCCTCAATTCGCTGGGGGCAGCCGGCATTACGGTGGCGCTTTCGATCCTGCTCGGCGCGCCGGCGGGTTACGCGCTCGCACGCTACGATTTCCGCGGCAAGGACAGCTACCGGCTTCTGGTGCTGCTGACCCGCGCCTTTCCGCTGGCAATCCTGGCGCTGCCGCTGACTGTCTCCTTCATCCGGCTCGGCCTCTACGATACGATCCTCGGCGTCGGCCTTATTCATACGGTGCTGGCGCTGCCTTTCGCGGCTCTTGTCACCCAGGGCATTTTCCTCGGCGTGCCCAGGGAATTGGAGGAAGCCGCCTGGGTGTTCGGCTGCACCCGCATCCAGGCCTTCTTCAAGGTGGTGGCGCCACTCGCTCTGCCCGGCATCGTCGCGACCGCGGTCTTTGCCTTCGTCATCTCCTGGAACGAGGTTTTTGCCGCCTCGGTGCTGACGGTGCGCAATCGCACGCTGACCGCCTACCTGCTGACCGTGCTTTCGGAAAGCCCGATGCATTACCGCTTTGCCGGGGGCCTGATGCTCATCCTTCCCTCGGTTGTCTTCATCTTCGCGGTCAGGCGCTACCTCTTCGCGATCTGGGGCATTTCCTCCAAATAACGGGACCATCGATATGGCCAATATTGTCATCGACCGCATCCGCAAGAGCTTCGGAGCCTTCCAGGCGCTGAAAGAGGTCTCGCTGACGATCAACGACGGCGAATTCGTCTCGCTGCTCGGTCCGTCCGGCTGTGGCAAGACCACGCTGCTGCGCATCATCGCCGGCCTCGAGACGGCAACATCGGGAGATGTCCGCATCGGCGACAAGTCGGTGATCGGCCTGGCACCCCGGGATCGCGGGCTTGCGATGGTCTTCCAGAACTATGCCGTCTTTCCGCATATGACGGTCTACGAAAACGTCGCCTTCGGGCTGCGGATGCAGAAGGCCGACGACGCACGCGTGAAGGCGCAGGTCGAGAAGGCCGCCGGCCTCCTGCATATCGAGCAATATCTCGACCGCTACCCGAACAAGCTTTCCGGCGGCCAGCGCCAGCGCGTTGCGGTCGCTCGCGCCCTTGCCGTCGAACCGAAGGTTCTGCTGATGGACGAGCCGCTTTCGAACCTCGACGCGCTGCTCCGCCTCGAAATGCGCACCGAACTCAAGACCGTGCTGCAATCGGCAGGCACGACGACAATCTATGTCACCCATGACCAGACGGAAGCGATGGGTCTTTCCGACCGCATCGCCGTCATGCATGGCGGCGTGGTCGAGCAGGTCGGTCATCCGGTCGAGATTTACAATCACCCTGCGACACGGTTCGTCGGCGGCTTCATCGGCAATCCACCGATGAACTTCATACAGGTGCCGGTTTCGAACGGCCAGGTGGCCGTAGGCGCCGAACGGCTCGTGGCGCCGCAGGAATCCGGCGATCAAATCATCCTCGGCCTGCGCGGCGAGGCCGTCGAACTCGCGTCGCTGCCGCAGGGCCTCGAAATGCGGGTTCGCGTTGCCGAGCCGATGGGCTCGCATCTGCTGTTGACTGGGTCGATCCATGACCAGCCGGTCCGCGTCATCCTGCCGGCTTCGGAGACCGTGAAGAGCGGCGAGACGATCGGCCTAAAGCTCGACCAAAAGCGCATCACCTGGCTTTCGCCCGAAAGCGGCAAGTCCTTTCCGGCCGTTTTGGCCTAAGAATACCGGAGCATCCAGAATGAACACGCATATCGACCAGGCGAAGCGCATCCTCGCCCAGAACGATCGCGGCGGCTATACCGTGCCGACCGAGCGGCTCTATCCCTTCCAGTGGAACTGGGATTCCGCCTTCGTCGCCATGGGCTTCGCGCTCTACGATACCGGCCGCGCCTATCGCGAGTTGGAGCGGCTGGTCGAGGGCCAGTGGGCGGATGGAATGATCCCGCATATCGTCTTCCACGCGCCAAGCGAAACCTATTTCCCGGGGCCGACCGTCTGGCGCACAAATCATACGATCCCGACCTCCGGGATAACCCAGCCGCCGGTCTTCGCGATCGCACTGCGCAAGCTGCATGAGGTCGCCGGCAAGGAGGACGAGACGCGCACCCTGCCCCTCTACGAGGCGGCGCTGAAATGGCACCGCTGGTGGTATTCCGCCCGCGACCCTGGAGGCACGGGGCTCGTAGCACTCCTGCATCCCTGGGAAAGCGGCAGCGACAATTCTCCCGCCTGGGACATCGCGCTTGCCCGCGTGCCCGTCACAACCGACACGCCTGTCGTGCGTAAGGATATCGGTCATGTGGATGCCGACATGCGCCCGCGCGACGAGGATTACCGCCGCTTCATTCATCTGGTCGATACCTATGCCGCCTGTGGTTGGGATCCGGCGAAACAATGGGAAAAGGCGTCCTTCAAGGTCGCCGAGATCCAGACGACCGCCATCCTTCTCAAGGCGGGCGAAGATCTGGAACAACTCGCCCGCCTGTTTGGCCGGACAGAGGACGCGATCGAGATCGCTGCCTTCAACGACCGCAGCCGTACGGCGATAATGGCCCAGTGGCGGCCGGACCTCGCCCGCTTCGTCTCGCGCGACCTGATCTCCGGCGAAGATGTCGAAGCCGCCACGCAAGCCGGCTTCATCCCCCTCCTCTCGCTGGACCTCGACAAGCAGGTTGCGAACGCCCTGGTCTCGGAAATGAAGGCCTGGTCCAAGGATCTCAAAGTTGCCTTCCCCACGACCAAACCCGGCATCGCCAGCTGGGAGCCGAAGCGCTACTGGCGCGGCCCCGCCTGGGCGATCATCAACTGGCTGCTGATCGACGGACTCAGGCGCAATGGCCATGCGGATGTGGCCGAAGACCTGCGGAAATCGACCGTCACAGCGATCGAAACGGAAGGTTTCGCCGAATATTTCGATCCGGTCACCGGCGAAGGTTGCGGCGGCCTCGGCTTTTCTTGGACGGCTGCAGCCTATCTGTGGCTTGAGCGTGGCAGAGTGCTCGCCTGAGCATTGATCCTCATCAATCCGGCTGCCACGGCTGCATCGTGAGCACATTGCCGCCCAGCTTGGCGAAGGCGCGCTGGCGGCAGGAGAAGACCAGGATCTGCTGGTCGCGCGATTGGCGGTGCAGCGCATCGAACATCCGCTCGATCCGGTCGTCGTCGGAATAAACAAGCGCGTCGTCGAGGATGACAGGCGCCGGCCGGCCGTCGCGGGCAAGCAGCCTTGCGAATGCGAGGCGGGTCAGCACCGAGAGCTGCTCCCGCATGCCGCCGCTCAGGCGATCGACATCCTCGTCCAGGCCATTGCGGCGCACGATCTGCGGCAGCAAGGTGTCGCCGTCGAAGGTAATCGTGATGTCGTCAAACAGCAGGCCGACCAGCGGGGCGAGTTCGTTCATGACAGGCTTAAGATAGAGGTCGCGCGCCGCTGCTCGCGTCGCCGTCAGCGCCTTGCGCAGGCGATCCAGCACGGCGACCTCCGTCTCGAAACGCTTCACCTGCTCCCGCGCCGCGTCAAGCAAACCACGAGTTTCCAACCAGTTTTCTTCCACCGCACTGTCTGATCGGGTGCGGATCTGACCGCCGAGGTCGGCAAGCTCCTCGCGTAGCCTGGCAATTTCACGTGCTGCGGCGTCGGCGACCGAACGTGCCCTGGCAAGGGCGGCTTCCGCGCCGGCGAGGTCCCGCCCGGCCCTGCGCAAAGGCCCGGCCCGGAGCTCAACCGCATCGCATTGTTCTTTGGCGCTGGAAAGCCTTGCCGCAAGGTCCCGTTGCAATTCCGGTCGGCCGGCTTCGGGACCGATGATCGCCGCGATAGCCTCGAGCTCCTGGCCAAGTTTGGCGTGCTCCGTCTGCGCCCGCAATATTGCCTCGCCGGCCTCCATGCGCATCACCGACGCTTCCCGCGCCCAGTTTCGCGCCAGGTCGATACGCTGCGTCGCATCCGCGAGACGGGCGCGCACCTCTTCCGGGTCGGCGTCGAGTTCGACTGGACCCTGGCTGAGTTCCGCAAAGCGTGCGGCATCGAGGTGAAGCTGGTCGATGCCATTCGGAGCCACATCGGCGAACCGCTGGCGTGCCCGCCCCAGTTCCTCCTGCTTGCTCCGGGCGGCAATATCGCGCTGTCGCGCCGCCCGCAAACTGTCGACACCGAGCCTGGCAAGCAATGTTTGGCGCGTCGCTTCCGCAGCCTCGAGCGCCCCGTCCTGTTCTGCCTGCCGGCTGGAATGGATGGTCAGCGTACCGATGCCTGCTATGTCGAGTTTCGCCACCCCGGCAAAGCTCTTGTCCTCACCCCCAGGCAAAGGCTGGCGGTCCATGCTCACCGATCCGGAGGCGTCCTTCAGGTAGTCGATCCTGAGCCTGGGAAGGCCGACCTCGGCTGCTGCACGCAGGCCAACGATCTTGAGGTCCAACGCTTCGAGCCGTTCGATCGCATCGGCTGGAATGGCGAGCAATGCATGCGCAGCCTCCCCGTCCTCGATCTGCCGCCGCGCCGCTTCCGCCTGTTCGAGATGCAGACGAACCTCCGCCAGCCGCTCTGCGGCGTGACGCGAACGGAGTGCTGCCTCCAGCCGCGCCAGCAATTCGCGGTTTACCCGCTCATCCTCTTCGGCTGCCTGAACCTCCGCCGTAGCGGCCTCGCTTTCGGCCAGCGATGCCGCGCGTCGCTCGGCTGCATTTGAAAGCTCTTTTTCCGTCACGGCGAAACGCCGCGCGAGTTCGTCACTGCGGTTCAATGCCGCGTGGAAGCGGTCGAATGCCTGCTGCGCCTCATCGCGACGGCTGGCGGCCAGGGCAGCTTCGGCATCGAGTGCCTTGAGTTCCCTGTCGTGCAGTTTAGCGGCCTCGAGCACAGACTCGGCATTGGCAATCGCCGCCTTCCGGCCGGCCTCTTCGTCCGAATTTTCCAGTTCGCTGAGTCTCGCCTGCACTGAGCGGCGGCGGTCGAGCGCGCCGTGCAGCATCTCCACCTCCTTGGCCAGCCGCGCCTCCTCCGCCTGCAGCCGATCACGATCGTCGAGCGCGGCGGCAAAGCGGCCTCCGGCCTTTGGCCGGAGCGTCGCGGTGACTAGGCAATTGAGTTCTTCCTCGCAGGCTTCGAGCACTGCCGACATGCGCCGTCCGCCCGTCAGCGCCTCCACCTCGCCCTGCACCGAAGACAGCAGGCTTTCGCGCACCCGCTTGTCGTTTTCTTCCTCGCTCTTGCTGCGATTTTCGATGCCGGTGACGCCCTGGCGCACCCAGAGCAGGCCTGCCGGGCCAGCAGTTCCGCCGGAAATGAGATCGCCGATGAAAGCCTCGGCCTCGTCGGACTGGGCGACGAGCCGGCCGCTGCCGAGATCGGTGACGCTGGCGCGCCGTCCGCCATAGAACTGCTTGGTCAAGCGGTAGCGGCCGGCTTCAATCGTGATATCGGCCTCGACGATCGGATTGCCGCCGCTATAGGGGCGCAGCATCTGCACGCTCTTTGGCGTGCCGCCGTGCGGCTGGAAGAACAGCGCATGCAGCGCCTCGAAACAGGTCGATTTGCCGTGTTCGTTGGCAGCGCTCAGCACATTCACGCCGTCGGCGATTCCTTCGACGGATATGCCGCGGCCGGCGAAGCGTTTGACGTTGTGAAGGCGAAGAGCGTTGAGTTTCATCGATCGATCGCCTCGCAATAGGAAAACAGGCGGATCAACGCCTCACGCGCCACACCCCTGTCATCGCCAGAGCGGGATTGGTCGAGGCTTTCGGCAAGCAGCAAATCCGCAGTATCGCGCAACGCACCGGCTCGGTCGATGATCTCGAGATCATCGCTCTCGCAATCGGTCCCCAGCAGTTCCGTATCGATCTCCAGATGCGCAAATTCCGGCGCGACCTGCTGCAGCAGGCTGGTCATTGCCGTGCGCCCGTTCAATCGGGCACGGCCGGACAGCGCGACGCGCAACAGGGTTTGTCGCCGCGCGAACGGTTCCGGCAGCGCGGCCTTCAGCGCTTCAACACCGTCTTCCGCTGCCAGCAGCGGAAGCTGCAATGTCTGCCAGGAAAAGCTGGCAGTTGCCACAGCCGCCGTCGTCGGCATCGCCCCTTGTCCTGCAATGGAAACGACCATCGCCTGTCCCGGCCGGTCATGCTTGAAACGGTCCGGCTCGGGCGCGCCGCTGTAATACGTTCTGGCGTCCACCGCCACCGATCCGTGCCAATCGCCGAGCGCCATGTAATCGAGGCCGGCCAGCGCCGCGCGGTTCGGCGCAATCACGTTCGTGGCCGCGGCATCCTCCGAAAATTCCTGGATCGGGCCATGGGCGAGGCCAATGCGGATGGAGCCGTCCGGCGTGGCGGCACCCGTCATCCATTCGGTCAGGTCGCGGCCCGGCCTCCTGGTCGTGCAAGGCGCCGGCAGCAGGACGACATCCGGTCCAAGCGGAAGAGGCGTCGCTTCCGTCGCAAGGATGACATTGTCGGGCACCACGCCGCGCGCAGCACTCCAGAGCTGATCCGCCAGCAGTGAATCGTGATTGCCCGGAAGCAGGACCCAGCGCAGCGGTGCGTTTCGGGCCATCTCGCCAAGCGCTTGCCGAAGTACGGCCGGCGTCGGCGTCTCGGTATCGAAGGTGTCGCCTGCAAGCAGGATGACACTTGCCCCATGCTCTCGTGCCGTACCGGCTAGTCTCGCGATCACGCCATGCCGCGCCTCGCGCAGGCGCCCTCTCAAATCCTCCGGAAGATTGCCAAATCGTTTGCCAATATGAAGGTCCGAACTGTGCAGGAAGGAAAACATTAATCAGCCATGTTTGCGATGCGCCGCGAGCTTCCGAGCATGGCCTACAGCGCCGCGCGTCTTTTTAGACACACAAAGGACACTGTAGCGCTTCGCAGTAGGCCTCGTCCGCGGTTCGCGATTCCGTTGTTCCGCGACAGACCATGCCTCCCGATATCAGGCGAGGCAAGCCTATCCTGGCTCAACAAGCTCTTATCCAACGCTTATCTAATTCTGCGGGATATTCGACACCGTATCCATCCCGCTCACGGACGAGGACGGCTGCTGATACGGCCTGTGAACCTCGGGCAGAGTGCCGCCTGGTCCTAGGTAGAACGGTTGAACACCACCATCTTCGCGTCGGCCATCTATCAGACCTCCAATATATCAGGGAGCCGTTCGCGAAGCTCCTTTACCAGCACGCGTTCATTTTCCGAGTAGTCGACCGGAACGTTCACCAGATGGACGCCACCTCCGGAGAATGCCTCTTCGAGAACCTGTTTGAACTGGCCGATATCGTCGACTCTGGTTCCCTTGGCGCCGTAGGATTCGGCATATTTCACGAAGTCGGGATTGCCGAAGGTCATCCCGAAATCCGGGAATTCGTCCACCGCCTGCTTCCAGCGGATCATGCCGTAGGCATTGTCCTCGATGACGAGGACGACGAGGTTGAGTTTCAGCCGGACGGCGGTTTCGAGTTCCTGCGAGTTCATCATGAAGCCACCGTCACCACAAATCGCCATGACACGCCGCTCGGGATAGAGCATCGAGGCAACCATCGCCGATGGCAGCCCGGCTCCCATCGTTGCAAGGGCATTGTCGAGCAGTAGCGTGTTCGCCATCCGCGTCCGGTAGTTCCGGGCAAACCAGATCTTGTACATGCCGTTATCGAGCGCCAGGATGCCATCATGCGGCATCACCTCTCTTATGTCGTGGACCAGCCGCTGTGGCGTGAAGCGATCTTCTGTTGCCCGCGCGGCGATGCGCTCGAGAATGCGCTCGCGGAGATGAAGAAGCGCCTGCGCGTTTGGCAGCTTGCCCTCGAGGCGATCCGCCAGCGCCTTCAGCGAAGGGCCGATGTCGCCGATGACCTCGGACTGCGGGAAATAGACCTGCTCGACGGTCGCCGGCTGATATCCGACATGAACGACCTTCGGGCCGTCCTTGCCCATGATGAAGGGTGGTTTCTCGATCGTGTCGTGCCCGATCGTGATGATAAGGTCTGCCTGTTCAATGGCCTCGTGGACATAATCCCGCTCCGACAGCGCGGCGGTGCCCATATAAAGTTCGGTTCCGCCGGGCACCGTTCCCTTCCCCATCTGGGTGGTAAAGAACGGAATGCGCGTACGGATCACAAACTGCGCAATATCGGATGTCGAGCGGGGACGCGAGGCGGCGGCCCCGAACATCAGAAGCGGACGTTTGGCTGCGGCGATGAGGGCGGCAGCGCGATCGAGGGCCGCATCGCTTGCCGTCGGCAGTTCGAGCTGATGCGGCGCAATCAGCGCCACCTCCTGGCATTCTTCGGCCGCAATATCTTCCGGAAGCTCCAGATGCACCGGCCCCGGCCTTTCCTCCTGGGCGATGCGGAACGCCTCCCTGACCGTCGTCGGGATCATCTGCGGCGACACGATCTGCCTTGCGAGCTTGGTCAGCGGCTTCATCGACGCGACGACATCGACCACCTGGAAACGCGCCTGGCGGGACGAGAGGATCCCCTTCTGACCTGTGATCATCACCATCGGCATCGCGCCGAGCAAGGCATAGGCGGCACCTGTCGAGAGGTTCAGAGCGCCAGGCCCGAGCGTTGTCAGGCAGACGCCGGGCTTTCCAGTCAGGCGGCCATAGGTCGCGGCCATGAACGCCGCCGCCTGCTCGTGCCGGGTGAGGACGAGCTCAATCGAAGACTTGCGGATGGATTCGACGACGTCGAGATTCTCCTCGCCGGGAATGCCGAAGATGCGCTCGACACCTTCGTTCTCAAGCGCTGCCACTAGAAGATCGGAGCCTTTGGTCATTGATGTTTGCCCGTGCTGTTTGGTTCGAGGCCTCCAGAAAGGAAGGCCCCTTTGAAGATATGTTCTTTTCCAGGCCTGTCCATGCGTTCGCCGGCATCGGCGGTTGTCCTCAATCCCGCCGAGAATTTCTACATAGGATTTGCCGCGGGATAAAAAAGCTCTCCGCGATTCTGCTGGCAAACAGCTTTGACTGATGATGTGAGATGTTGCGGTTCAGGCCGGCGCCTCCCGCCCGCAGGGCGCAGAGCCCTGTTTTGGTGTATCCGAGGATATCAATGGCTTGGCGGCAACGCGCCTACAAGAGCCCCTTGGCCTTGAAGTCGGCGGCGAAGGTGGCAAGCGGCATAACAAGGGTGAGCGGTTTCCCTTGCAGCGGTTCGGCGCCATAGCTGGCATACCAATGGGCGGCGCGTTCGCTCTTGGCATCGATGATGAGCAGTATCCCGCCGCCCTCGCTGGCGAGCCGTAGGCAACGGAGCGCTGCAGCAGCGATGAGCTGGCCGCCTAAACCCTTTCCCGCCACCTTTATGTCGGTTGCCAAGCGCGCAAGCTTGAAGCCTGCGACTTCATGGCGTGCGAGGCCTCTGGTCAGCTTTGGAGGCACGGCCTCATGTGTAACGGCCGAAGGCGCGACTGTGTAGAATCCGAGGATGCGATGAGGTTGGGCCTTGTCGATAGCGCAGAAGGTCTTCGCCGCATTCTGCTCATGGCTCTGCCGAGCGAAGCGCCGAATGAACTCGTTCATTGCCGCATCGCCGCAATCGAATGCGGCCCGATCGTGCGACTTAGCGATCGGCTCTTCATGCCAGACGGGGAGGGTCACAAGGCATCCGGTAGAGCAGAGATCGCGGCGCGTAGTTTCGCGTTCGGTTTGGGCGGGTGTTCAAGCAGATCGAGGATGCGGATGAAATCGCGGCTCGACACGGTCTCAACTTCAGCAGCCTGGATGACGGCTTCGGCTTCAGGTACGATCTTATCGAGAATGAAATCGGCCATATCCTTGTTCGAGAGGGCAGCCGCGCGCGCGATCATTGCCTTCTGCTTTGGCGGGATACGCAGCTGGTAGCGTTCGGTTTTGTTGTCCGCGGTTCTCGGCATAGTTATCTCCTTAATCGCAGTATAGTGTACACATAGTATGTGTACAAGAAGTTTACTGTTGATCGCAGCATTCATGGCCGAAATCACACGGCGATCTCACGTCTCACACTCAAAGGTGGTGACGCTCAAATCGTCGATGTTCAGACAAGCTCCAGCCTGATCCCGGATGTGACTGGTACTTGCGACGTCATTGAGCGCAATTGGCAGATTTCGACGTGCCCAAGCGGTTCATGAGGATGAAGTTCGCGGGAACATTGCGGGGATTTGTTGCGGCTAGCCAGCGATCAGCCGAAAAATACGTCTTGGTCCTCACCTGCGAACTTGAAGTCGCCTTAAGACCAAGAACAAAATTGAAGATATTTGCGCCGCCTGCTTCGCGCGTGAAGCTGAGATAGGAGCCGAATCGTTCGTATTCGACATTTCGAAGGTTTTGGATCGAGGCAAGAGTATCTTCGAAATCACGCCAGCACGCCTGCTTCACGATGATCTCGAAAATGCGCAGGACGGCCGGGGCGAGACGTCCCTGGGCGTCGGTCGTCGGCCCAATGATCTTGGCGCGGATCTCAAGAATATCGCCCATTTCATCTCCACGAACCTTAACGAAGGTCGAGCTGAGTGGACGCACCTCGTCCCGTTCGTAGATGCGCTGAAAATAACACTCATAGCTGCGATTGCGCATCGATGCGGCTTTCCATTCGCTCATCTCGATGCCGGCTTCTCGAAGAGCACCGCAAAAGCTCGACCCCGAGACGCGCCAGATCCGCAGAAACTGACTTGCCAACTCCAGCTTCGGGGCCTCGATCAGCTGCAACGGTATCGACGTCGGCGGGAGGGGAGAAGGAACCGCCGGATCAGGGCGGGCGGCTATGCGAGATGATCGGGCAGCCTTATTGAGAGCTCGATTTTCGAAGGGGCCGACCGGATCTTCGAGGTGATGGATTTCACGGTAAAAAACGACGGTGCCTGCAAGAAGCAAAATTGATATCAAAAGCCCTGGCCAAAGCAGGGACCAGCGGTTGCTCGGCATTGGGAAATTCCGGTGCCAAGGCGGGCTGTCGCGAGGAGGATCGACTGCTGATGGCACTTTATCCACGGCGCAACCTCACAAGCAAATAGGAGCGGCTGCGAGTTCGAACTCAATCAATCTCGATCCTATTTGCGATCAACCGGTGTCGGTCGGCGCATGGACCAATCAACCCTGCTGACATCTCCCTCTGAGATGAGCAACGGATGCGAAAAACGGTTCAGTCTGTCCGACTCACCTTCGACAATGTAAGTGTGAAGTTGCGTGTGTCGAGCGTCAAGCAGCTACCCCAGTGGATAGCGCTCGTCCCCTAATATTCCCGTGGCGGCTTTGCAATGTCGGCAGCATCGGCGAGCGTTTCAAAGAACGAACGCAATCTGCGAGCAGACGACAGCCTTAGACAATACTTCGAAGCAATGGTGTCATGCCGTCATATGACGCGCTTGACGCCAGGCCTCATAACGTTCGAGGGTCTCCTTGTTGGGCGGGTATACCCCCAAGGTCGATTTGCCTGACTCGATTTCCAGCTTGAGAAACTCTTCCTGCTCCTCCATCGCAACAGCTTCTTCGGCAATGTCATCGACATATTCCCGCGGAATAACGATCACCGCTTCGCTGTCGCCAAAGATGATGTCATCGGGATAAACGGCGACGCCGCCGCAGGCGATTGGCTGGTTCATATCTGAGGCATGGTGGGCAACCAGGTTCGCCGGCGCTGCCGGTCCCATGCAGTAGGTCGGGAGTCCCAGCTGTGCGATATCGGCCGTATCGCGGACGCCGCCGTCGAGCACGAGGCCGGCGGCGCCACGATAGACAAGACGACGGGCAAGCATGGCGCCAATGCCGGCGACTTCCGCCAAGGAGCGGCAATCGAAGACGAGAACATGGCCGTCGGGGATCGTATCGATGGCCTTGCGCTGTTGATTGGATGGATCCGAACTGTAAGTCGAACCGTCGATATCTTCCCGTGCGGGGATGTAGCGTACGGTGACGGCCGGGCCGATCATCGGCCCGCCGGCGCTGGCCAGCGGCCGCACGCCGCGAACCGCGGTGTTCTTCAGGCCACGCTTCAGCAACAGAGTGCTGAGACTTGCAGAATTCGTCCGCAAAAGCTTTGCATAAACTGATGGGTCCAACGCCGTCATGAGATCCTCCATTGTCCGGTGGAAGCTCTACCACAACGAGAAAATAGTTCAATAAAGAATTTAATGTTTCTTATTTGGACAAAGGTTGCTTGCCATTAATCGCCTTTGTCAAGATGGCGGCACCCTCCACGACCTCGCGCTTAATTGCCCGTGCCCTGTCCGGCGTCGCTTCACCAATAAACGGGACGCTGATCGTCGCGACGAGTCGACCTTCGGAATCGAAGACGGGCGCGGCAAAGGCCCGGAGGCCGAGGTTGGATTCCTGATTGTCCTCGGCGCATCCATTGCGTCGAATTTCAACGAGTGCTTCCTTCAGCGCCTCCGGATCGGTAATCGTATATGGCGTCTTCGACTCCAGTCCGCCGCTGCAATAGGCCTCTATGTCACCGTAGTCCGAATAGGCAAGAGCGAGCTTGCCGGCGGCGCCGACATGTTTACGCGAGCGGCTGCCGACCTTGATGAAAAGCGAATAATCGCCGGGACTGGAGGCTGCAAATATCGTCATCATCTCGTTGCCTTCGGGGGCGGCCAGCCTGAAGGATTCGAAAATGCGGTCAGCCGCAGCCGTCAGGATCGGCCTTGCCGCCTCGATCACCGTTGCCCTGTCGGCGCCGGGCGAGATGCGCCGCGCAAGCTCGACGAATTTTGGCCCCAGCTCGTAGGACGCTCCACCATTCACCCGCGCCACAAGCCCATGCGCGGCCAATGAATTGAGGATCCGATAGACGGTCGAACGCGGAACTCCAAGCTGATCAACCAGCGCGGCCAAGGAAATTCCCGTCTTCGCATCGGCAACGGCCTCAAGCAGGTGGGCGGTCTTTTCGACGACGGGTGATCCATGTTTTGGTTCAATCATGAACTATAAATTCCATATGAGAATTATAATATTGACTTCGCAGGACTGAGCGAGCATGCTCAGTGGTGTGAGTGTCACATTTGACACTACGCGCTTGGCGGAGGAAGTAAAGCCATTTGCATACCCGCTGCGGCGGTGCGCAACCGGATGGTTTTCACAAGACGGCACTGCGATGGACGGGATGCCGCTCGTTTGGATCTGGAGGAGGGATTTCATGAAGAAGATGAAGGGAATTGGTGCGCTGAGCATCGGACTGGCATTCCTGCTGGCTCCGGGCAGCGCAATTCGCGCCGACGCTGCCTCGGATAAGCTGACGGTGGTGGTGACCGACGAACCGAAGTCGCTCGATCCCTGTGACACCGACCTTTCGGGCAACTCTCGCATTCTACACAACAACATCACGGAAGCGCTGGTCAATCTGAGCCCGGCCGACGGATCGGTCGTCCCGAGCCTTGCCACCAGCTGGCGGCAAGTGGACGAGTTGACCTGGGAACTCAAGCTCCGCGACGACGTCACCTTCCACGACGGCAAGGCGTTCGATGCCAGTGCAGTCGTTGCCGCTCTCAAGCGGGCGCAGGATCCGGCACTGGCCTGCGAAGTCGGACTTGCGACGTTGAAGGGCGTCAAGTTCAATGCAGAAGCGGTGAACCCGACGACCCTCCTCATCAAAACTGATATCGTCGAGCCGATCCTGCCGAACAAGATGTCCGCCGTGGACATCGGTTCGCCGGCGACCCCGAACGACGGCAAGTCGCGCTCCCCGGCCGGAACGGGACCCTACAAGCTTGCAGCGTGGACGCCAGGGCAATCGGTCGACCTCGTGGCCTTTGACGGCTATTGGGGCGACAAGCCGGCGATCAAGAACGCAACCATCATCTGGCGGGCCGAATCCGCTGTTCGCGCGGCGATGGTCGCCACTGGGGAGGCGCAGATCGCATATGAAATAGCGCCCCAGGACGGCACCACGGAACAGGATCATGCCTTCCCAAACGCCGAAACCTCGCTGCTGAGGATCGACGCGGAAATTCCGCCGCTCAACGACAAACGCGTGCGTGAAGCCCTTAATCTTGCGATCGACCGGGACGGCCTAGTCGGCACCATCTTCCACCAGGATGCCCAAAAGGCGATGCAGGCGGTGCCGCCGTCCGTCTTCGGCTTCAATCCCGACATCCCCGTCTGGACGTATGATCCCGAAAAAGCGAAATCCCTGCTCGACGCGGCCAAAGCCGATGGCGTGCCGGTCGACAAGGAAATCGTCATCTACGGCCGCATCGGCATCTATCCCAATTCGTCCGAAAGCCTGGAAGCCATTCAGGCGATGCTCGCGGATGCCGGCTTCAATGCCCGGCTCGAAATGCTTGAGACAAGCCCGTGGCTGAAGAAGCTGCTGAAGCCTTGGGACACGGAACGTCAGCCGTCGATCCTGCAGACGCAGATCGACAACACCGAAGGCGACGCCGTATTCACGCTGCCGAACCGTTTTACCACCGACGGCAACCAGTCGACCATCGCCGATACCAGGCTCGACACGTTGATTGGCGACGCGTCGAAGGCAACCGGCGACGAACGCAAGAAACTGTTCGAGGAAGCGTTCAGCTACATCGCCGTCGATGCGGTCAATATCGTCCCGCTGTTCCACATGGTCACGATTGCCCGCGTCGCCGAGACCGTCACCTATACGCCCGATGTGCAGGCCGGCAACGAGATCAAGCTTAAATCGATCAGCTACCGCTGACCGCCAGACTGGTCGCCGAACGTCCCTTGAGGAGAGCGGATGTCCTTCACCTACTTCCTGAAACGTGCGGCCTTTGCGGCACTCGCACTTGCCGCACTGATGACATCTGCCTTCTTCCTGGTGCGATTGACGGGCGATCCCGTCAATCTCTACCTGCCCGTCGATGCCTCGGATGCGGCCCGCGAAGCCATGCGCGTCCGCCTCGGCCTCGATCGTTCCCTCCCGTGGCAATTCCTCGACTGGGCGGGGGACATGCTGAGCCTCGATTTCGGCACGTCGCTTTGGCACAACCGCCCGGCCATGGACGTTGTCCTGGAGGCGTTGCCGAATACGCTGGCGCTCGGGGCCATTGCCTTGACCCTGGCCTTCATCGCTGCCGTCGTCATTGGATCGATTGCCGCTGTGAACGCCGGCGGCTGGATCGACCGGGCTATCAACGTGCTGTCGCAGGCAGCGGCCAGCGTGCCGGATTTCTGGCTCGGGCTGATGGGCGTCCTGCTGTTTGCCGTCACCTTGCGCATTCTGCCGACATCGGGTTTCGGCGGTCCGATCTATTGGATCCTGCCGGTTGCCTGTCTTTTTGCCAGACCGTTCGGGACGCTGGTGCAGATCGTCCGCGGCTCGATGATCGAAGCACTGAACGCGACATTTGTCCGGACTGCGCGGGCCAAAGGCGCGCGCGGCGGCCGGGTTACCTTCGTGCATGCGCTGCGCAATGCCCTCCTGCCCGCGGTGACCGTGACCGGTGACCTCGCCGCCCAGTTCGCCGGCGGCGGTGGCGTCGTCGAGGTTGTTTTCGGGTTTCCCGGCATCGGCAAGCTGCTGATCGACGGCATCCTGAAGCGCGATTTCGCGATCGTCCAGGCATCGATCTTCGCGGTCGCCGTCGTCATCTTCTTCATCAATATCCTGGTCGACATGCTCTATGCTTCGATCGATCCGCGCGTGAGGGTCGAATGACCAGTACGTCCGCCGACTTCCTCCCCGCCCGCGAGCGCCGAAGCCGCCGCATCTTGTGGTTCATGCGCGCGCTCGCAGGCGACCCCATGGCGGTCGCCGCGACAATCTGGCTGCTGATCGTCGTCCTTGCCATTCTTGCGGATGCATCGTCGCTGCTGGGAGAAAACCGCATTTCGCTGAAGGCGCGCAACCTGCCGCCCTTCGACTTCGGCCAGTCCTGGACGTTGTGGCTGGGCGCCGACGCCCTCGGGCGCCCGCTCCTCGTTCGCCTCATTCAGGCGGCATCGACGACGATCGGCATAGCGCTTGTAACTGTTCTGACGAGCCTGATCGGCGGAACGCTGCTCGGCGTGATCGCCGGTTACTTCGGTGGCATCATCGGCAACCTTGTCATGCGGATCTGCGACATCATCCTGGGTTTCCCGACGCTGCTGGTAGCGCTCTTCGGGCTCTACCTGTTCGGCCCGAGCGTCGGCAATCTCATCATCGTGCTCGCCGTTACCCGCATGCCTGCCTATATCCGCGTCGCAAGAGCCGAAACTCTGGAGGTCCGGGAGAGGCTTTTCGTTGATGCGGCGCGCGTCTTCGGCGGCGGGCCTGTCTGGATATTGCGCAATCACATTCTCCCAAGCGTCGCTCCCACGATGCTGACGCTCGCCTCGGTCAATCTCGCCATGGTGATGCTATTCGAATCCGGGCTGAGTTATCTCGGTCTCGGCATTCAGCCGCCTGCCGTAAGCTGGGGTCTGATGGTGGCGCAGGGCCAGGGATATCTGTCATCCGCCTGGTGGCTGGGCTTTTTCCCCGGCCTGGCTGTGATGCTCACGACCATGTCCTTCAATCTCCTCGCCAACTGGTTCCGGATCGTTAATGACCCGTCGCAGCACTGGCGTCTTGTTAGCCGGAGGCGCTGATGGCTCTTCTCGAAGTCGAGGATTTGCAGGTCAGTTTCGATACTGCAGCCGGCCGCATCCTGGCGCTCAACGGCGTTTCCTTCTCGCTCGAGCGTGGAGCGGTCCTGGCGCTCCTAGGCGAAAGCGGCTCCGGCAAGTCGGTAACCGCATCGGCCATCATGGATCTCGTTCCCAACCCGCCGGGCGAAATCAATCAAGGATCGATCCGTTTCGACGGTGTCGAGCTGTTGCAGCTCTCGCGGAACGAGCGGCGCGATCTCTGCGGCGATCGGATCGCCCTGATCTTTCAGGATGCGCTCGCAGCGCTCAACCCGGTCTATTCCGTGGGCTGGCAGATCGCCGAAATGTTCCGTATCCACGGCCGCACTCCGGAAGGTGGCGTCGAAAAAGCCGTGATCGACCTTCTGACGGCCATCGGCATTCCCGACCCTGAAAGCCGTGCGAGGCAATATCCGCATGAGTTTTCGGGCGGTATGCGCCAACGCATCATGATCGCCATGGCCGTGGCGTTGGAACCGGATGTCATCATTGCGGACGAGCCGACGACAGCGCTCGACGTCACGATCCAGGCGCAGGTGGTCGATCTTCTGGAGACGATCCGCAAACGCAGCGATGCCGGCATGATCTTCATCACCCATGATCTCGGCGTCGTCGCCGAACTCGCCGATCGGGTTGCCGTCATGTATGCCGGCCGCGTCGTCGAGACCGCAAGCGTCTTCGAACTGTTCGAAGATGCCCGCCATCCCTACAGCGTCGGATTGCTTGCCTCGCAGCCGCGCATGGACACGGATGAAGACGAATTGGTGCCGATCCCCGGCTCCGCCCCCAATCCTGTCGCCGTGCCCTCCGGCTGCGCCTTCAGAACCCGCTGTCCACGCGCCGAAGGGCTCTGTGCCGAGATCGTCCCCTCTCTTGAAACCGTAGGGCCGGGCCGCCAGGCCGCCTGCCACTTCCCGGTATCACCAGTATGATCGAACCTCTGCTCAAGGTCCAAAACCTTTCCCGGCACTTCGGCGGCGCCTCGGCACCGGTGCGTGCCGTCGACGATGTGAGCTTCGAGATTGCCAAGGGAGAGACGCTCGGCCTCGTCGGCGAAAGCGGTTGCGGCAAAACCTCGCTGGTTCGGACGCTCTTGAAGCTTGGGCCGGCGACAAGCGGCAGCGCTTTGCTTGACGGCGTGGACATTACGACAGCCAGCGGCCGGCGGCTGCATGAATTGCGCCGCAAGATGCAGGTCGTTTTCCAGGATCCCTACCAGTCGCTCAATCCCCGCATGCGGGTCGACCGGCTGATTTCGGAACCCTGGGCATTGCACCCGGGGGTCGTGCCTAGGAGCAACTGGCGTGAAGAGACGGTCAAGCTGCTCGAATCCGTAGGGATGCGCGCCGAGCATGCGGACCGTTATCCCTCGGAATTTTCAGGCGGCCAGCGGCAACGCCTTGGAATTGCCCGCGCTCTCGCCCTCAATCCGACACTTCTTGTCTGCGACGAGCCTGTCTCGGCCCTTGACGTCTCGGTCCAGGCGCAAGTGATCAATCTGCTCGCCGGACTGAGGCGCGAGCGCAATCTGGCGATGCTGTTCGTCGCGCATGATCTCGCCGTCGTGCGGCATGTCTCGGACCGTGTCATGGTCATGTATCTCGGCAAGATCATCGAAACGGGGCCGAAGCAATCGATCTTCAGCGCGGCGGCCCATCCCTATACGCAGGCCCTGATGTCGGCGGTCCCGACACCGGATCCGAGGCGTCGCGCGCAGCACAAGCGCATCGTCCTGCAGGGAGATCTGCCGAGCCCCGCAAATCCGCCCAGCGGATGCCGTTTTCGAACGCGTTGCTGGAAAGCAACGTCGATCTGCGCAGAACAGGAGCCTGTCCTGACCGCGCGAACGGCGGCCTCTGGTCTTCGGACTGCCTGTCATCACGCCGATCCAGAAATCGCCGAGACGGCGCGTGAATCGGACGCCGCACGAGTTCCCTCGCTTTGATGGGACCTGAACCAACGGCGATTCATGAACTCAGGTCTTCAAAAGCCAACCTACTGGAACGGGGCAACAGGCGCATTCCAGATCATTCGAGATCGTCCGGGCCAGACGACGTCAGAGATCCTGTTTTCCCGCGACTGTGCGCGATCGGTCGGCTTGAGTGGCATCTCTCGCGGCTCGCGATCAACGCAGCGGCATCGCGATTGGCCGCATCGGTGTTCCCGTAGCGCCGCGCAACTTGATGCAAGCTCCGAAAAACGCGAGTTCGTAGAGCTTTTCGGCGGCTAACTCTTCAAGATGGGCCATCTCAAGTATGGGCACGCCTGCTTCTGCCAACAGGTAGGTATGGACGGGGAAGAAATTGAGTTCATGCGCCGATGGCGTCTGCTCCAGCGTCAGATTGTCGGCGCCGATCATGATCGCTCCGTGCTTGGCGATATATTCCGCGCCCTCGCGGTTGAGGCCGGGCGTATTCCTGGTGAAAGCCATATCCGGCCAAAGCAGCATCTGGCCGGTGCGCAGCAGCACCACGTCGCCGGGCAGGATCTTCAGCCCCTGCTTCTTCAGGCAGCCCTCTATGTCGGCCTTGCCGATCGGGTGGCTCGGCGGCAGCGTGTCGACGCCGTGCATCGCCGCGATATCGAGGAGAATGCCGCGTGCAAAGATCGGCGGATATTTTTCCGGGCCGCAAATATCCCAGGCTCGGCTGCCGAGGTGATCCCGTGCAGTAAAGCCATTAAAGATTTCGCCATTGTAGCCGAAGTGATTGAACGTATCGATATGCGTGCCGCAATGGGTGTACATCGAGATACTGTCGCCGGAATAGGCGACGAGCTCGTTCTGTTGGCGCGTGACGCCCATGGTGTTGGCGACGATCTCGCCCTGCGGCGTGTGTGTCATCCAGATCTGATAGGGCTGGTCGCCGGCGCCGAACCAGCCGGGCATGCCGACGAAATGGTCGACCGAAAGGTCAAAGACTTTCGAGGCATCGGTGCGGCCGATGATCGCCGAACGCGAATTGGCGTCGATCAGGTTCAGCATGCCGATCTCGTCGTCGCTGCCATAGGGGCTCTTCGTCACCTTATGGAATTCGGCATTGTAAGCGATAATCTTGCTTTTGGTCGCTTCGTCGACATAACACGCCATGCACATTGCAACTCTCCTTGTTCATGTTCGCAGCCGGAGCGACTGCCTTCAAAGTGTCTCGCCGCGAATGATCGGTTCGGCGACGAGCGCCGCCGACAGCAGCCGCTCATCGGCGTGCGCCAGGCCCGACAGCAGGAAGCCGACAGGCATGCCGGCGTCGCCTGCCCCGCAAGGGATCGACACCCCGCACCAGTCGAGGAAATTGCCGAGCAGCGTGTTGCGCAGTGTCTTGCCGTTGGTGGCGACGAAAAGCTGGTCATCGGTCTTCAGCGGCTCGAGCAGCGGTGCCACATGCGCGACGGTCGGGAAGGCGATCAGCCGGCCACCGACCAGCCGGTCCACCGCCTCGATCAGCCGCGTGCGGGCAGAGAGAATGTCGAGGTAGTGCGAAAGGGTGATCTCCTCACCGAAGCGGGTGCGCGAGACCACACGCGGGTCGATCAGTCCGGCGTCCGGCCCGGTGATCCGCGTTCTATGCAGCCAGTAGGCCTCCGCCGTCACCAGGGCTCCGTGGCTTGCCATCAGCTGCAGAATTTCCGCGAAGGCAGGGATTTCCAGCCGCGTGAACATGACCCCGGCGGCGGACAAACGCTCAACCGCCGCTTCGAAGGCGGCAACGACACCCGGCTCGGCATCATCGAAGACGACGTTGGTCGGAATGACGACCTCCAGCCCGCCAAGTGCGTTGCGACCGACCGCCGGTGCCGCGCCTCCACGCATTGCGGCGTCGATCCAGACGGTATCCTGTACCGAGCGGCAGAGCGGCCCGAGCGAATCGAGGCTGCCGGCAAGCGGAAATACGCCCGCCATCGGATAGCGCCCACGCGTCGCCTTGTAGCCGACGATACCGTTTAGCGCCGCCGGAATGCGCACCGAGCCACCTGTGTCTGAGCCGATCGAGATTGGCACGAGACCTGATGCCACGGCCACGCCCGAACCGGAGGACGAGCCGCCCGGGATGCGGGCGACATGGGTGCTGCGGGGGTTTTTCGGCGTGCCGAAATGCGGATTGATGCCAAGGCCGGAAAAGGCGAACTCGCTCATGTTGACCCGGCCCGTCGCCACCATGCCCGCCGAAGCCAGCGCGGAGACGACCGCGGCATCGCCTGTGGCCGGTGCCTGATCACGTAGAAGCAGCCTGGACCCCGCCGCCGTGACGCTGCCGGCGACGTCGAAAAGATCCTTCCAGGCAACGGGAATACCTTCGAGCCGGCCAAGAGAACGGCCATCCTTCAGCCGCTTGGATGAAGCATGCGCCTCGGCCATCGCCCGCTCACGCGTCAGCGAGATGAAGACAGTCTTGTCGTCATGGCTTTCTATCGCGTCCAAGACCTGTTCCGCCACAGCGACGGGATCGACGCTGCCACCCTGGATGAGGGCAGACAGCTGAGCGATCGAGAGAGCGCCGTAAGAAAGTGTCATTCTGTCTTTTCCACTTTGCTCAAGCCGCCACGAACTGCACCCAGCGGCGCACGAGGTAATTGTGTTCATCCATGGTCGTGTTCCAGACGGCGATCGAGTTGGCGCGCTGCCAGTAGGAGCCGCCGCTGCGCACAGCACCCGCCTTGATGCGGAGGAGCCCGTCAGGCCCCGGCAAGTCGGTCGCAGCCGGCAGGCCTTCATACCAATAGTCCCATTCGGCCGGCGTCATGTGCGGCCGCGAGCGTTCCGGCGTCGACATGTAATAGCCCTGCCGGGCCACGACCGCGCCGGGCCAGCCCGAGATCCACCAGTTGAGATAGTCGTAGGCCGCATCGAGCATGCGGCCGGAAAGCCGCTTCGAAAGGCAGAGCCCGCCATGCCAGGCGCGGTAGCCCTCGGCGGGATTGGCGAGTTCGACGGGGAAGCCACGTAGGTTCAGTTTGCTGATGCCGAGAGACCACATCGACTGGATCTGCGTGTCGCTCTTCGTCATCAGGTTCGCCGCGTCCTCGGCCGAACGCCAGAAGCCGCGGAAGAAGCCGGCCTTCTTGCGCTCTTCGAGAATATCCAGCAGCCGATCGATCTCCTCGATGCTCATGTTGCCGAGGTTGTGGAAGGTCATCAGCCCGGCCGACTGCGCCGCAAGTGCTGCGTCGAAAATGCCGATCGCCGGCTCGTTGACGAGGGCGGCGCGCCCGTGCCAGCGCGGGTCGAGCAGTGCTGCCCAGGAGATCATCTGGTTGGAATTTGCCGCATCCGTCCGGTAGGCGAAGCTGTCGAAATTATGCGTCGTCGGCAGCATCGAAATGCGCCGCGACGGCGTTTCGGCAAGCGCCAGGTTCGGCTGCACGAATAGCTTGGTCACCGGCGCATCGCCCTGCCCGATCCGCGCATTCGGGCCGATGCGGCCCGTCTTGGTCAGATCGGTGATCTCGTCCCAGAGGGTGATCCGCCCGATGTCGATCGGCTGCACGGCGCGCCAATACCAGACGATATCGAGGTTGTGGAAGCATTGGTCGTAGATGTCATAGGTCATCGGCTCCAGCGCCGCCTTGTGCTGGGCGGTCATGAAGTCCTGGTTGTCGAATTCGATGTCCATGCCGAGATCACGCTCGGCGCCGAGCCGGAGTTCTTCCAGCAGCGAAATCGCCGTGCCGAGGATGCGCAGTTTGATCCGGCCCTCTGTATGGAGCGCGGGCGTCGGGAAACTCTTCGGCATCGGCATTTTGCTCATGGCTGCATTTCCTCGACCCGCCGCGGCGCAACCTGTGCCGCACCGAGCCCGTTGAAGGCGTTGAACGATCGCTCGATTGCCGCGGGCGCAATGCCGTCGACGATGAAGACGATGCGGGAACGCCGGTCCTCGCCTGGCCAGGATCGCATATGAACGGGCGTGTGGACCAGATGCTGCACCCCGTGGATCGCCACGGGAAAGTCTTCGCCCTCGATGTTGAGAATGCCCTTGACCCGAAGGATACGGTCGCCGTGCCGGTTGAGCAGCATGGTCAGCCAGATGCCGAAGGCCGTCCAGTCGACCCTGCCTTCGCTCACCAGCACGAAGGACTGGATGCCGGCGGAATGTTCGCCGGCAAGGACCGGCCCCGGGTCGTCGCAATAGAAGCCGCCCGGCGATTGCATCGCCTCGGCGCGGCCGGTTGTTGTACCCTCCAGCAGCCTGGCGACATCGAAGGCATCGTCCGACGAAAGGACGATCGGCGCATCCGGATTGACCTGCCGGATCATCGCCGTGACCCGCGCGACCTGGTCGGTCTCGGCGACATCGGTCTTGGTCAGCACCAGCAGGTCGGCCACCGCCACCTGCCGCATCGGCTCGCGATAGGCGGCAAGCTGCCTCCCTGCATTGACGGCATCGACGGTGGCGATCACGCCCGAGGGCTTGAAATGATGCCGCAGAACCGGATCGGCCTTCAACGTGGAAAGAACGGGGAAGGGATCGGCAAGCCCGGTGCTCTCGATGACGATCCTGTCGAAGGGCGGGACGATGCCGCGCTCGCGCTTCGAATGCAGGTCGCGGATCGCATCGGCCAGTTCGCCCCGCACCGTGCAGCAAAGGCAACCGGACTGTAAAAGCACCATGTTTTCGTCGATGCGCTCGAGCAGATGATGGTCGAGGCCGACCTCGCCGAATTCGTTGATCAGCACAGCGGCGTTCGAGAGCGCCGGATCGGTCAGCAGCCGGCGCAGCAGCGTCGTCTTGCCGGATCCGAGAAAACCGGTCAGCAACGTAACGGGGGTGAAGGCCGGAATCTCATCAGCCATGGCGGTTCGCCTCCAGCCGTTCGAGAAGCGGCTCGGCCAGCGGATCGAGCGGCCGGCCCGCAAGCCGCTCGGCCGCCGGCCACAGATGTCCGAGATCTTCGATGATCTCGGTCTTTCCGGTCCGGGTCGACAGCAGGAAGGAGGATCCCTGCCAGTCGGAGATGGAGAGACCGAAGGCGTCGAGAATGCGGTTGGCGATCGCAACACGGCGGGCGCGCTCGCGCCGACGGTCGATCCGCTCGGCGGTGCGGGTATACACGCCGGGCCGCGCGACCGCGTCGGCCCAGTGCTCGTTGCCACCCAAAATGCCGCAGAGCGAACACATCGGCTTTGCCTCTTACTTTTTGCGCGGGAAGCGTTTGGCGAAGTCGTCGGCGATCTCGTTCATCGTCACGAACTTGACGCCGGGATGCTTGATCATGTGGGCATAGAGACGCTCCAGCATCATCAGAACCTGCGGCCGGCCGGCGACATCAGGGTGAATGGTGATCGGGAAGACGGCGTAATCCATTTCGCGATAGACCCAGTCGAACTGGTCACGCCACATCTGCTCGATGTCGTGCGGGTTGACGAAGCCGTGGCTGTTCGGCGCCTTCTTGATGAACATCATCGGCGGCAGGTCGTCGAGATACCAGGATGCCGGGATCTCGATCAGGTCGGTCTCGTGACCGCGCTTCAGCGGCACCATCCAGTCCGACGGCTTCTTCGAATAGTCGATCTTGGTCCAGCTGTCGCCGACGCGGACATAGTATGGGGTGAAGTCGTTGTGCATGAGCGAATGGTCGTACTTGATGCCACGCTCGAGCAGGAGTTCGTTGGTGACGTTGGAGAACTCCCACCAGGGCGCCACATAACCGGTCGGCCGCTTGCCGGAGAGCTTGGTGACGAGCTCGATGCACTTGTCGAGCACCTCCGTCTCCTGCTCGCGCGTCATGGCGATCGGATTTTCATGCGTGTAGCCATGGATGCCGATCTCGTGGCCGGCATCGGCGACGGCCTGCATCTGCTCCGGGAACGTCTCGATCGAGTGGCCGGGGATGAACCAGGTGGTCTTGATGCCGAAACGCTCGAACAGCTTCAACAGCCGTGGGCTGCCGACTTCGCCGGAAAACAGGCCGCGCGAGATATCGTCCGGCGAATCTTCGCCGCCATACGAGCCGAGCCAGCCGGCAACGGCGTCCACGTCGATGCCGAAGCTGCAGAAGATTTCTTTTGCCATTGCGGGGTCTCCTTGTGATGTTCTCGTTGGTCCGGCTTTGATCGGCCGGCTGTTCAGTGGGCGGGAATGACCGTGGCGTTTTCCGGCCTCCAGGCGAGCGCGACCGGCGCATCGACTGGAAAGGCGCCGGGCGGATACTTGTCGACATGGGCTTCGAGCGCCAGCAGGCGTCCATCCGGCAGGGCGACCGAAAGATGCGAGATATGCCCGACCACGTCGAAGCGGCGGATCCTGGCGTCGATGACATTGCCGCCGGAGGCCTCAGTGATCGCGTCGCGGCCGCCCGTGTCGAGCGCATGTACCTCGATCGCTTCCGCCGGGATCACGACGCTCACCGCATCTCCGTCCGCGACCGCGCCATTGGCATCGCCGGCGAGAACCCCGAGCGGCGTGTCGACCATGACATGCCCCTTCTCATGACCCTTGACCGCACCCTTGAAGATCGTATTCCGGCCAATAAACTGCGCGACGAAAGGCGTGTTCGGCCGCGTATAAAGCTGATGCGGCGGGCTGATCTGTTCGATCCGGCCTTGGTTCATCACGACGATCCGGTCGGAAAGCGCCAGCGCCTCGGACTGCGCGTGCGTAACGAAAACGAACGTCACGCCGAGCTCGCGTTGCAGCAGTTTCAATTCGCTCTGGATCGTCTTGCGCAGGTTGGCGTCCAGGGCGCCGAGCGGTTCGTCGAGCAGCAGAATATCGGGCTCGACCACGAGGCCGCGCGCAAGCGCGATACGCTGTCGCTGGCCGCCGGAAAGCTTGTCGCAGCGCTTGTCGGCGACGTCCTCGAGACCGAGCTTTTCGAGAATGCGATCGACCTTTGCATTGCGCTGGGCCTTCGGCATGCGCTTCACGTCGAGGCCGTAACCGATATTGTTGCGCACCGTCATGTGCGGGAAGAGCGCATAATTCTGGAAGATCATCGATGTCGGCCGCTGCGCCGGGCCGATATCGTTGATCCGCTCGCCCCTGACCAGCAGATTGCCGGAGGAGATGCTTTCGAAGCCGGCGATCATCCGCAGCGTCGTCGTCTTGCCGCAGCCGGACGGGCCGAGGAACGCGATGAACTCGCCCTTGTCGACGGTGAGGTTGAAATCGATCACGGCCGGCGTTCCGTTATCGTAGACCTTGCCGATCTGGTAGAGCTCGAGGTCATGTATCATGTCGGTCATTCCGGGTTGCGGGTTAAAGGACAGGCGACCGGAGCCGCCTGCCAGGTGGCGCCCTCACCGCATCTCGCGTGGGATGCCCGGGCGCTGGGAGTACGCATCAAGCGCTGAGGAATTCGTCCCACTTCTGGATGAGGTGGTCGTATTCATCCGGCCACTGGTGCCAGTAAGCGACGTTTGCCGCGCGAGTTTCGAGCGAACCGCCGTCGCGGAGATCGCCTTCCTTGATGCCGCGCTCAGCCGCACCGACCCACGGCTTGCCTTCGTACCAGAAGGCATATTTCTCCGGTGCCATCTTCTCCTTGATGTTGGTGGTCGGCGAATAATAGCCCTGCTCGGAGACCGTGATGCCCGGTTCGCCCGACAGCCAATAGTCAGCATAGGCGACGACGGCTTCCTTGTTCGGCGTGCCCTTCAGCATGGTGTTGCCGATCGACCAGGCGCGATAGCCTTCCTTCGGGATAGCGTATTTGCAGGGCTTTCCTTGCGCCTTGACGGCCATAACCGCCGGCTGCCAAGCGTCGCAGACGACGATTTCGCCGGATGCCAGGAAGTTGACGAGTTCGCCGAAATCGCCCCAGAGCGCGCGGAACTGGCCTTCCTTCTTTTTCGAGATCAGGAACTTCGCGGCTTCGTCGATTTCCGCGGCAGTCGGATTGCCGGGGTTTTTGACATTGGAGAGGCCAAGCGTGTTCATCGCCATGACCGCCTGGCCGAAGGCCGTCAGCGGGTCGGTGTTCAGGCCGGACTTGCCCTTGTACTTGCTGTCGAAGATCGCCGTCCAGCTGTTGGCTTCCTCGTCGGAGAGCACCTCCGGATTATAACCGACCGAGTCGAAGTTGAAGACCGAGGGCACCATCCAGAGCGCCGTCTGTGTCTCGTCCGTCCAGATCTGACCGACGATCTGCGCCTTGGGGTCGAACTTCCGATCAGGCTTGGTGAAGATCTCGCGGATATTCGACCAGCTCTTCAGGCCCGCAGTCTCGATCGGGTCGGCATTGTCGGTCATGACGACGGAGGGAAGGCGCTCGCCGATCGTTTCCCAGACGTCATAGTCCTTCGAACCGGAGAGGATCCGGGTCTGCGCGTCCGGGAAGGTCGGCGCCGTGCCGGACGTTGTGCCGACGCCGCTTGCTGCCTTGAAGTCGGCCAGGATGCGTTCCTGCACGGTGACCGAAAGGCCGATCGTGCGCAACTGCTCGCCGGCGAGGCTGGCGGTCTGCGCATAGGCTGCCCGCGAAGAGAGGAAGTGCGTGCCGCCGCCGATGGCAAGCGCCATCGCGCCTGCGGATCGCTTCAGCAGTGAACGTCGATTCATGTCCATCGAAATTGTCATTGTCGTTCTCCGGTTTTTTGTTCCCCTGGATGGCCTTCATGACCACCCATCGTTCTCGTCCAGCCTCGGCGTCAGGACGGGATCGGTCCTGACGCGCCCGCCGTCAGTATCGGCCCACGAGGAGCCCTCCATCCACGACCAGCGTCTGGCCGGTCATGTATCTTGCGCTGTTTGACGCCAGGAAGACGATCACGTCGGCAATGTCCTCCGGTTCGCCGAGCCGCCCCATCGGGATGAAGGCGCTTGCCGCTTCCGCGCCCTTCGGTCCGAGCGAGTTTTCTTCCGATAGAAGCTGTGCGGTGCGGATGTAGCCGGGCGCCATGCCGTTGACGCGGATGCCGTCGCGGGCGAGTTCGACGGCCAGGCCGCGCACGAGGCCGACGACGCCAGCCTTGGCGGCGGAATAATGCACATGCTCGTCCCAGCCGTAGGCGACACCCATGATCGAGGAAAGAGCCACCACCGCGCCTGATTTGCGTGCCTTCATGCCGGGTGCGGCCGCACGGACCACGCGGAAAATGCCCTTGAGATCGATGTCGAAGGTCAGCTCCCACTTGTCGTCGTCGAGCACATCGAGCGGTGCCTTGTGGGCGATGCCGGCATTGGCGATGATCACGTCGAGGCGGCCGTGACGTTTCTCCACGTCGGCGACCACGGCATCGACCGCCGACGTCGAGCGGACGTCAAGCGCGATGAACTCGGCCGAGCCGCCCACATCCTCGATCTCCGCCACGGCAGCGCGCCCCTCGACCTTCAGGACATCGGTGACGATCACATGGTCCCCGAGCGCGGCGAATGCCTTGGCGGTCGCCTTGCCGATGCCGATGCCGGCGCCGGTGATCAGTACGATGCGGGGTGTCGAAGAGATCGTGGTCATTCTGTTTTCCTGGCTAGAGCATGACGTCGCCGGAGTTCGGGCCAAGCGTTTGGCCGACGAACAGGCTGGCGGCGGGGGAAGCGAGAAACGAAACGGTGGCAGCAACCTCTTCCGGCTCGCCGAAACGGCCGAGCGGCAGCTCGGCGGCCTTGCGGACGCGCCATTCCTGCGAGAGTTCGCGCACCAGCGGCGTGTTGATCGGCCCCGGAGCGACGGCATTGACGCGCACGCCGCGGTTGGAGACCTCGCGGGCGAGCGATTTCGTCATGCCGATGATCGCCGCCTTGGCTCCGGCATAGTGAACGAGTTCGATGCCGCCGATCTGGCCGAGCTGCGAGGCGACGTTGATGATGACACCATCCCCGGCAGCAAGCATCGATGGCAGGGCGAGCTTGGTCATCAGAAAGGTACCGCGCACATGGATCGCGAACATCCGGTCGAAATCCGCAACCTCAAGGTTTTCAAACAGCGCCTGATGGACGATGCCGGCACAGTTGACGAGCAGCTGCGGGTGGCCGAAGGCCGAAACCGCGGCCTTGTAGACGTTCGCCGTATCCGTCTCGGAAGAAACGTCGCCGGCAATCGCAACGGCCTTGCCGCCAGCCGCTGCAATCTCGTCGGCAACCGTCTGCGCCCGGTCGAGGTGGAGATCGTTGACGAGGATGGCATAGCCGTCCTGCGACAGCCGCATGGCGATTGCCCGACCGATGCCGGAACCGGCGCCCGTGACGATGGCTGAAGGCATCGGCATTACGCCTCCTCCTGAATCGCGACGCGCTTGGCGCGCCTGATGGAAAGCATCATCAGGACGGCGTAGACGCCGAGCAGCGCGAAGGAGAAGATCGTCGTTAGCACCCCGAAGGCGAAGACGTTCGGATGCACTTCTACCGAGAAGGTCCCGTAAATGGCGAGCGGCAGCGTCAGGTCGCGGCCGGATGCAAACAGGGTGCGCGAGAATTCGTCATAGGACAGCGTGAAGGCAAAGAGCATGGCCGAGAGCACGCCCGGAAAGATCAGCGGGAACGTCACCTTGCGGAAGGTACGCGCCGGCGACACGCCGAGCGACCACGACGCCTCCTCGACACTCTGGTCGAAGCGGTTGAGGATCGCCAGCATGACGAGAAAGGCGAATGGGTAGGTGTAGACCACGTGCAGCACGAAGGCCGTACCCCACCAATGCCGGTCGATGCCCAGCGCATTGGCGACGAGCGCCATGCCGAGGCCGACCAGAACGCCGGGGACCATCATGCCGAGAACGATCAGGTAGAAGACGACGCCCGAGCCAGGGAACCGGCGGCGGAAGGCCTGCGCCGAGGTAACGCCGAGCACGGTGGAAACGATCATCGTCATCACCGAGAGCACCAGCGAACGGATCAGGGCTTCGTTGATCGGCAGCGGCGCGATGCGCGACGGCGGCGTCAGGCCGAAGAGATGCTTGTACCAGTAAGTCGACCATTCGATGATCGGGAACTGCGGTCCGCCTTCCGGCCCTGTCTGGAAGGACAGAATGGCAAGCACCACCATCGGCGCGTAGAGGAAGATCAGGAAGAGCGCGGTGTAGACGCCGAGTGAGAGCTTGATGCCGCCGGCCTGCATGTCAGAGCTCCTTCCTGAGGTCGACGACGCGCAAGAGTGCTGCGACGACAATGCCCATGAGCACGGTAAGCACGACGCCGACGACAGCGGCGAAGGCCCATTTCAGCGATCCGACCTGGGTGACGATGATATTGCCGAGAAGGTTCACCTTGCGGCCGGAAAGGGCCGCGGCAGTCGCGAATTCACCAAGCACCATGACGGAGACGAAGATCGCGCCGACCACCACGCCCGGCATGGTGAGCGGCAGGATGATGGTGCGGAAGATGCGCCAGAAGCCCGCACCGAGATCCTGCGCCGCCTCGATGACGCTCTGGTCGATGCGGCCCATCATGAAGGCGATCGGCCCGACCATGAAGACGCAATAGATCTGCGTCATGCCGATGATGACCGAGAGTTCGGAGAACAGCAGCACCTCGATCGGCTGGTTGATGATGCCGAGACCCTGCAGGATGAGATTGATCGCCCCCTCCTTGCCCAGCATCGGCCGCCAGGCGAGCACGCGGATCAGGAAGGAGGTCCAGAAGGGGATGACGCAGAGGACGAGAAGCGCCGTCTGGATCGTCTTGTTCTTGACGAAGAGGCCGACATAGAGGGCTGCCGGATAGCCGACGACCAGCGTCGAGACAAGCACGATCAACCAGATCCTGATCGTCGTCCAAAGAGCGCTGAGATAGGTGTCCGTGGTGAAGAAGGTCACCCAGCTCTTGATGGTCAGATCAGGCGTGATCTTGAAGGTGGTCTGCGTCCAGAAGGACACGTAGATCATCATCAGAATGGGCGTTACCAGAAAAAGCAGCATCCAGATGACGCCCGGCGCCAACAGCCAGAGCGTCTTGCCGGATGCCTTCCTGACCGGTTCTACGGTGGTCTCGGTCTCGGCTGTTGTGGCACTTATCGACATCAATCAGTCTCCCGTCCCGCGCTGCGCGGTAAGAGTGTCAGGCGTAAACGAGGGCATCCCGGCGCTTCCAGACGAGCGCGTAGCGCGACTGCGGCCGACAGGCAGGTGGCAGGCTCTGGCTGAGATGCGATTCCACTTCGAAGACGCGACCGTCATCGAGCGAGAAGAAGGAGTTTATCGCGGCGCCCGAATATTCGTCGGCGACGAAGGTCGCCTCGAGCTTCACCTCGTCATCGGCGACAGGCGCTTCCGCCGCGCGGATCGCAACACGGTCGTAGCGGATCGCGTAGCCGGTGCGGTCGTCGCGGAACTGCATTTGGTCGCCGAGCGGGAAAGCACCATAGGGACCGAGGAAGCTCTCCCCGGCGAGCCGGCCTTCGAAAAGATTGTAGCAGTTGAGAAAGCCCGCCACCGACAGCGACTTCGGCCGGTTGTAGATCGTATCGGCGTCTGCCGCCTGCGCGATCCGGCCGCTGTCGAGCACCAGCACCATGTCGCCCATGGCAAGCGCCTCGCTCTCGCTGCCGGTCACGTGCAGGAAGGTGACGCCGCAGCGTTCGCGGATCAGCCTGAGCTCGCTGCGCATGCGGGCACGAAGATTGGCGTCGAGTGCGCCAAGCGGCTCGTCGAGCAACACCAGCGACGGTTCGGTTACCAGCGTGCGGGCCAGCGCCACGCGCTGCCGCTGACCGCCAGAGATCTGCGCGACGCCACGATCCTCAAGGCCGGATAGGCCGACAAGCGCAATCATGTCCTTGACCCTAGCCTGCACGATAGCAGGATCGGTCACCGGATTTTCGACGCGGTTTTCGAGCCCGAAAGCGATGTTCCTGGAGACCGACAGATGCGGAAAAAGGGCAAAATTCTGGAAGACGAAACCGATGTCGCGCCGGTGCGGCGGTACCGTCTCGATACGCTGGCCCTTGAAGATCACCGTGCCGGAGTCCGGCTGCTCGAAACCGGCGATGACGCGCAGCAGCGTCGTCTTTCCCGATCCGCTCGGCCCCAGAAGCGAAACGTAGCTGTCGTTCGGCAGCGACAGGTCGATGCCGTCGAGCGCGTTCAGCGTACCATATGCCTTGGTGACACCTGCGAGCTTGAGAACCGAAGACAAGAGCCTCTCCATTTTGCACCAGCCACGGATCGCTCCTATGCCGCCGCGCGCCTTGCGAAACGGCAGCCGAAACCGTTCGTGGGCGGCAAGGCACACGACGGAAGATCGATCGGCAGTCTGACGTTTTTTGTCGTTCACCCTCAGAATGCTTCTAGCGGCATCCCTATGCAGAATTGATGACATAAATGATTTTTGTATTCAATAGGCTTTTTCATGAAACAGTCGACATTTTGTGCAGAGCAACAACAAATCACAAAATCGGGGCATTCATGCAGGGATCCTGAAAGGAACGAGATGCGCGGTTATGCGCGGCTTTTCAGCGAATCGTTGCCAGAAACCGCGCATTTCTGCATCATCCGAGCCTCGACGCGAGGGCTGTTCGCCCCGTCTGACCATCTGCAGGGCAAAATGGCCTAGACGAAGATGAAATGCCGCCTCACGCGACGCTCTGCGAAAAAATGCAATTTTGGTATGCAAAAGACATTTATTTTGACATAGTCCGGAACGGCAAAATACACTAAAGAGAATTCCGACTTTGTTGCCATCCGCGATTGGATGGAGGATGCCCCGCCCAATGATACGCAATCTCCCAGCACAGACGGCCCAGCGTCGGTACGAGATTGCCGAGCATATCCTGCGCGACAATATCGTCGGTGGACAGTTGCCGCTGGGTCTGGTCCTGCTCGAGGGGCCGATCGCCGATATTCTCCAAACCTCGCGCGCGCCGGTGCAGCGCGCCCTCCTCCGTCTGGAGGCCGATGGCCTCGTCCACCGTTTCCAGGGACGTGGCTTCCTGGTCGGCCCTCAGGATGAGGGTCTCACGCCGAACCGCACGGACATCAAGTCCTTTGGCCTGGTCATAGCCCAGCATGCCGATGAGGCGTTGCAAAGCCGATCGTCCTGGGCGCGCATCTACAACACCGTCGAGCGCGACGTGGCCGGCTGCGTCGTCTTTGGCCAGTACCGCATCATCGAGATCGAACTCGCCAATCATTTCAAGGTCAGCCGCACGGTGGTGCGCGACGTCCTCAGCCGGTTGCAGGAGCGCGGCCTTGTCCGCAAGAATCAGAGCTCCCACTGGATCGCCGGTCCGCTGACGGCCCAGACGATCAAGGATCACTTCACGCTCAGACGCATGCTGGAGCCCGCGGCGCTTAAGGCTGGCGCTGCCGCCGTCGATCGCGAACGCTTGACCGAACTCTTCACCCGCTTGGCCGGTCTTGAAGCTTCGCAGCCGGTCGACCACCTCGAAAAGCTCGAGGAACTCCAGGAGCAGATGATCGACATCTGCGTGCTGACGACGGCAAACGAGAAGACGCGGGAACTGATCCGCAACAACCTTTTGCCCGTCAACGCCGCTGAGCGGCTGCTGCGTCATCTCGGCCTGCCTGATGATCCGACCGCAATCACCGAGATGCGGCTGATCGTCGAGCTTTTGATGCGCGGCGCCGTCGATGCGGCCGCGGCCATGCTGGAGACCCATCTCGACGCCTCGATGAAGCGCATGATCGCCCAGATGAAGATCGTTGCCATCATCCCTGGCCCCAGCGTGACTGCCGATTACCTGACGCACGTCGAGTGATCGACCGGCCCTCATCATCACCTCACGACAGGCTTTGGCGCAGGCGGTCGAGCAGTGCTGCTCGATCGGCCCTCGCCTTCAGCGCTTCGTCCATCGTCACCTCGACAAAGCGCGCCGGCGTATGCGGCTGCAACTGGCCGATGAGGTCCATGTCCGCCGAGATCACCGTGCCGACCATGAAATAGCCGCCGCCAGAGACCGCGTCGCGATGGAGGATGATCGGCTCCGTCCCGCCTGGTATCTGGATCGAGCCGTAGGGATAACAGCTGTCGACGATGTTCGACGGATCCGAACCGGCGCCGAAGGGCTGCTTGCGGTCCAGAAATTCGAGCCTGCGCCCGCCGCGGAAGCGGTAGCCCATGCGATCGGCCTCAGGCGCCACCTTCCACTCGTCGGCGAAGAAGCTCGCCTTGGCGGCATCCGTCAGCCGGTCCCAGTAGAGCCCTGGCAGCACGCGCAGCTCTGCCGGGGTTCGGGGCTTGCGCCGCAGCTCTTCGGCGACGGTTTTTCCTTCTTCGGCAAGGTCGGCCTTTCCGACCGGCAGTTCGTCACCGGCCGCCAGTGCCCTGCCCTTGAAGCCGCCAAGCGCACCGATCGGATAGGTGGAGCGACTGCCCAGTGCTTCCGGCACATCGATGCCGCCCGAGACCGCGATCAGAATGCGCGCGCCGGATTTCAGGAAGTCGAAGCTCAGCACCTGGCCGGCCTTGATTTTGAAAGCCGTCCAGCCGGGCTGCGCCACACCATCGACCTTGGCCGGCATGTCGGCGCCGGTGATAGACACCAGAGCATCCTCGGTGAATTCGAGCTTCGGTCCCATGAAGACCGCCTCCAGACCCGCCGCCCCTTCGTCGTTGCCGACGAGCAGATTGGCGGCGCGCATGGCGTAGCGGTCCATGGCGCCGCCGATCGGGATGCCGAGGTGGAAATAGCCCGGACGGCCGAGATCCTGGACGCTGGTCGACAGTCCCGGGTGCAGCACCTTAATGGCCATGGAGAACGCCCCCCAGCGCGGCGTTGTAACCGTCGATATCCATGCTGAATTCGCGAAGGTCGAACCGGACCTCGCGGATCGGCGGGCTGAAGAGCCTCTTGTCGACCTCTTCGACTGCCGTGTCGTAACCGTCGCGATCGACCGGTTTGAACTTGACGATATCGCCAGGACGGAAGAACACCATGAAATCGCGCAGGTAACTTGTTTGCTGCGTCGGGTCGAAGATCGGCATCGGCGTGACGCCGAACATCTGGTAGCCGCCGGCGCCGCGCACCGAATAGATGCAGCCGAAGCAGCCGCCATGGCCGACCGTCAGTTTGGGCGTATCGGTGCGCGGTCTCAGATATTTCGGCACTTCGATCTGCCGCTGCCGCTCGACCATCTGGTACATGAAGGGTAGCCCGGCCACGAAGCCGACCATCGACACGAACCAGGGCGAACCCGCATGCGCGGCAACGAAATCCTCGACAGCGCCATAGCCATTGATCCGCGCAGCATAATCGAGATCGGTTCCACCAGGATCCTGATGCCGCTCGCGAAAGCGCATCAGCGTCTCGTGCGTCCATGGATCATTGTAGAAGACCGGGATCTCGATGATGCGGGTCTTCAGGACCGGCTCGGATTTTTCCGCAACGCCCTCGATCGCCTGGACCTCCTGCAGGATGTCGTCAGGCTTGATGAGATCGGGATTGAACTTCACCTGGAAGGAGGCATTGGCCGGGCAGATCTCGGTGACGCCCTTGATCCGGCTTTCGCGGACCGCCGTCGCCATGGACAGGCTCTTGAAGAAGGCCTCGAGTGACATCTCGTTGCTGCATTCGACGAAGAGGTGTTCGTCACCTCCGAACGTATATCGCGCAGGCATCAGGCGACCTCCTGGGTCCGACCGGCCGAAGCGGGGAAATCGTGCTCCAGCCATTGTTCGAGAAAGCGGGTATGAAAGGCGCCGGTGGCGACGATTGCGGCGCGGGCGAGCGCCAGATGCAGCGGCACTGTCGTCGGCACGCCTTCGATGGTGAGTGCCGCGAGCGCTGCGGCGAGCTTTTCAAGGCAGGCCTCGCGTGTCTCTGCGTGCACGATCAGCTTGCCGAGCAGGGAATCGTAGAAAGGCGGGATCGTGTAGCCCTCGTAGAGCATCGTATCGAACCGGATGCCCTCGCCTTCCGGAATGGACAGCGACGTGATCATGCCCGGCGACGGCTGGAAGGCCTTGAACGGATCCTCGGCATTGATGCGGCACTCGATCGCATGGCCGCTGACCGCGATGTCTCGCTGTGCGACCGAAAGGACCGCGCCGCCCGCGACCTTGAACATCTCCTGCACCAGATCGAAGCCGGTGATCATCTCGGTAACAGGATGTTCGACCTGGATGCGGGTGTTGACTTCGATGAAGTAAAAGTCGCCCGTTTCGTCGTCGTAGAGATACTCGACCGTGCCGGCGCCGCAATAGCCGACCTCGCGCGCGAGCGCCACCGCACTCATGCAAAGCCGTTCGCGTATGTCGGCAGGCAGCAGAAAGGCGGGCGCCTCTTCCCATACCTTCTGGCGCCGCCGCTGCAGCGAGCATTCGCGTTCGAAGAAGTGCACGAAATTCTGTCCGTCGCCGAAGATCTGCACCTCGACGTGCCGGGCGCGGCCGATGACCTTTTCCAGATAAAGTCCGCCGTCGCCGAAAGCGGCCAGCGCCTCGGCCGAAGCCAGCGGAAGCTGCTGCTCGAGCTCGGCGATGCTGTCGGCGATCCGGATGCCGCGTCCGCCGCCACCGGCCGCTGCCTTGATCATCAAGGGAAAACCGATCTCGCCTGCGAGCAACCGCGCGTCGTCGAGCCCGGCGACACGACCGTCGCTGCCGGGTACCGTCGGTACATCTGCGCGTTTTGCCACCTGCCGCGCCGCAACCTTGTCGCCGAGCGTGCGGATCGCATCGCCGGAGGGGCCGATAAAGATCATGCCGGCGTCGCGCACCGCATCGGCGAAATCGCCGTTTTCGGACAGAAAGCCGTACCCCGGATGCACGGCATCGACGCCGGCCGCCTTGGCGGCGGCGATCACTGCCGCAATATCGAGATAGGATTTCTTCGGCGCCGGCGGGCCGATGTTCACCGCCTCGTCGGCAAGCCGCACCGCCTGCATATCTGCGTCTGCTGCGCTATACACCTGCACGGTCCGGATGCCGAGCGCCTTCGCCGCCTTGATGACGCGAACGGCGATCTCCCCGCGATTGGCGATGAGCACCGAGCGGATCGTCATGCCTCGACCTCCGCGATGATCTGCCCGGCCATGACAGGCTCCTCATTATCGACGAGGAAGGTGATCGTCTTGCCGGTAACACCGGCCGGAACTTCCTGGAATGTCTTCATCACTTCGATCACGCCGATCGTCTCGGCTTCGGTGACGTCATCACCGTCCGCTTTGAAGGGCGGAGCATCGGGCGCGGAAGCCCGGTAGAAAGTGCCCGGCAGGGGCGAACGAATTTCAATCTTGCTCATGGTCGGTCTCCGCAAAATCTATTGGCCAAGGATCTGCGACACCGGCGCGATCCGGATTCCCGCACCGATCAGAAGCTCGCGCATGCTGAGAACGATATCGAGAGCGCCGAGCGTATCGGAATGAAAGCAGATGGATTCAAAGTCGATGTCGATATCGTTGCCCGTGACCGTGCGGACCTTGCCTTCCTGGCAGGCGCGCAGGACTTTCTGCGCCAGCACCATCGGGTCCGGGCGGCCGGCATCGCGAGTAAAGACGATCGAACCGCTGTCGTCGTAGTCGCGGTCTGCGTAGAATTCGCGCACCACAGGCTGGCCGGCATCAAGCGCCGCCCTGTGCGTCGCCGAGCCGCCCATGCAGAAGACAAAGGCGTTCGGCGAGACGGTGCGCAGATACTGGACGAAGATCTGTGCGAAATCCGAATTGACCGCCATCTCCATGTAAAGCGCGCCATGCGGCTTGACATGCTGCACCGGCACGCTGTGACGGCGGGCGAACTCGCGCAGCGCCCCCACCTGGTAGATGATGTCGTTGACCAGTTCCTTGCTGCTGCCGACAATCTTGCGGCGGCCGAAGCCCTGCAGGTCGTTATAGCCGGGATGCGCGCCGATCCCGACGCCATGGGCGGCGGCCAGTGCCACGGTCTCGTCGATGAGGTTCGGGTCGCCCGCATGGAAGCCGGTGGCGATATTGGCCGAGCTGATGTGAGAGATCAGCAGCGAATCCTGCGTATCGCCGATCCGCCAGCGACCGAAGGCCTCTCCCATATCGCAGTTGATGTCGACGATATCTTTCAAACTGTCTTCCCGCCATTGCCATCTGACGAAAACGTACGCGACGAAACGGGAATTGAAAAATTCAATTTTTGCGCCATCGTTATCGATAAAATAGATACTAGCGCTCAAATCAAAGGCAAAAGCGTTTTGTTTATTTCCAAAGAGTTAGTTTGATTTCGCCTCCGAAGTGCGAGGCCCTGCGCATAAACTAAATGCAGCCGATCGGATTTTTTGAGGCTGAATTCAGATAAATTGATGGGAAATACCGAACCATGAGCCTCAGTTTCCGCCAACTCCGCTATTTCGTCACAACGGCCGAGCAGGGACAGATTTCCTATGCGGCTGCACAACTATCTATCTCGCAATCGGCAGTAACGACCGCAATCAAGGAACTGGAAAAGTCAATCGGCGTCGCACTGTTTACCCGCATGCCACAGGGCATGGAACTGACCGTCGCTGGCCGGCAGTTTCTTTCCTACGCCTACGAGATCCTCGCCAAGGTCGATGAGGCGACGCACCTCAACTATGTCAGCAGCGACATCGAGGGCGATCTGACTGTCGCGGCCACCTACACCGTCATCGGCTATTTTCTGCCACTCCACATCGAGCGCATGCGCCGGCTCTATCCCAAGCTCCGTATCCAGCTTTACGAGGTGAACCGCGAGTCGATCGAGGAAGGCCTGCTGGTCAACCGCTACGACATTTCGGTGCTGCTGACCTCGAATATCCTGAATAACGCACTTACCACAGAGACGCTTTTGCGTTCCGTCCGCAGGCTCTGGGTGCCGGCGCAGCATCCGCTGCTGAAGCGCGCGGGCGTTGGCCTGCAAGACGTCGCCGAGGAGCCCTACATCATGCTGACGGTGGACGAGGCGGCCTATTCATCATTGAAGTATTGGAGCACGACGCCCTATCAACCCCGCGTGATGCTGCGCACGTCGTCGATCGAGGCGGTACGCTCCATGGTCGCCAACAACCTCGGCGTGGCGATCCTGTCCGATATGGTGCACCGCCCCTGGTCGCTGGAAGGCCGGCGGATCGAGACGATCAACATCACGGATCCGGTGCCACCGATGGATGTCGGTCTCGCCTGGCGCGCCAACACCGACTTCACTCCGGCCATGCATGTCTTTCGCCGATATTTTCAGCAGGCTTTCGGCCTGCCGGGCACCAATGGATAAACTCTCATTCGTGGAAAGATCTATGATTTTCGGGCCTACTACGGTCTGTGTGTAGCTCGAAAACCTAAACGGCGACGCAGCGTGAACAGGTGCAGATAGCTTCTAAAAAAAGGGCGCCGGGATGATGCCCTCATCCCGGCAGCTAACTGGCCTTCACAGCTAGCTGGTAGCCTGACTACCACTCCCATTGCGCCTCGACGCCGCGTTTCAACCGTCAGACGGCAATCTTGCCACCGCCAATCTTGGTGATCGCAACGACCGCAGGACGTACCGGCATATCAGGCTTGAAGTCCGGCCAGCGGGTCGAAAGATCCTCGTAATAGGACGGGCGGCCATGGCCTGGCCAGTCCTCGCCGCCATCGCCAGGATGCTGCACGGCGACGAAGGCGGTTTCGTCATCCGGTGTGAAGAGCGGGCCGCACATTTCGGCGCCGACCGGCACGCGGAAGAACAGTTTCGAAGTGGCGCGCGCCGCCCCTTCCGTATCGACGGCCCACAGACCGTCGGTGCGGCCGGTGGCCTTGTTGTTGTTGCCGTCGGTCGAAACCCAGAGGCGGCCGGCGGAATCGATGGCGCAGTTATCAGGCATTCCGAACCAGCCGTTCTTGGTCGTCTCGGTTGAAAAGGTCGCACCGACGGCCGCAACCGAGGGATCGCCGCACTTCAGCAGCACTTCCCACTTGCCTGATGTGGCAGTGAAGTCGCCGTCGTTTTCAGAGATCTCGATGATGTGGCCGAAGGCGTTTTCCGCGCGCGGATTGGCGGCATCCACCTGGTCGGCCTTGCGGCGGGTGTTGTTGGTCAGCATGACATAGACCCTGCCGTTGACGCTGTTCGGCTGGACGTCTTCCGGGCGGTCCATCTTGGTGGCGCCGAGCGCGTCACCGGAGCGACGACATTCGATCAGCACATCGGCCTGGCTGGTGAAGCCGTTTTCCGCCGTCAGCGGACCCTGGCCGAAGACCATCGGCAGCCACTGCATGGTGCCGTCCTCGTTGAACTTGGCGACATGGAGCGTGCCGCTGTCGAGCAGGTTCATGTTGGCGGCGCGGTCGTTCGGGTTGAATGTCCCGTCGGTCACGAACTTGTAGACATAGTCGAAACGCTCGTCGTCGCCGAGATAGAAGACGACTTTGCCGTTCTTGGCGACGATCGACTCGGCGCCCTCATGCTTGGTGCGGCCGAGCGCCGTGCGCTTCTTCGGCGCCGACGTCGGGTCCATGGCGTCGACCTCGACGATCCAGCCGAAACGGTTCGGCTCGTTCGGCTCCTTGGAG